>CAYSEO010000226.1:0-7367 GCA_964429885.1 uncultured bacterium | reverse complement strand
CCAAACTGGCATCCGATCATCCGAACACCTACGCAACAGCGCAAGATCATCGGCTCGATTGGATCCCTCACACCTCAACGCCATCGCCAACTGCTGAAGACATTGAGCGATTACCTCTACTCCAAATAACCAACCCTAGCCCTCACTCGGGATCCAACCCCCGATGCAGATCTTCTGGCCTTCCCAAAAGGGTGATCGGGAGGGATCGACAGGTCAATATCATTCATAATGAGTCCACATCCGCAGGATCTTTACAGGTCTCTCCAACACGATCACCTTATAAACCCTAATCATACAATCCTATCCCTATCCGGTTACTTTGATGGCCAGCAGATCCATTTAGATGAACTTCCCCTTTACAACCCAACACTCGCCTGATCATCACGATCCCCCCACTCTCCGATTCTTAAGATCAATCGTTCTCTAGTGTTGCAGATCCTTCTGAGTAATGCTTCAGTGTTTGCCCAGATAAACCTGCTGGATCATCTCATTGCGGATCAGATTCTCAGCATAGTCGGTGAGGACCACAGATCCAGACTGCAGCACATACCCCCGTTGAGCCACCTCCAGAGCCATTAGAGCATTCTGTTCCACCAATAGAATCGTGATCTGTTGCTCTTGATTGATGCGTTGGATCGTCTCAAAGATCAGCTCCACCAACACAGGCGCTAATCCCATAGAGGGCTCATCGAGCAATAGCAAGCGGGGTCTAGCCATCAAAGCCCGACCGATCGCTAACATCTGTTGCTCCCCTCCAGAAAGCGTGCCCCCCATCTGTTTACGGCGCTCACTGAGGCGAGGGAATAACTCATAGACGGTCTCCAGATCCTGTTTCAGATCTGCTGGTTTTTGGGTATAAGCTCCCATTTCCAAATTCTCCTGCACTGAGAGTCGGGGAAAGACCCGTCGTCCCTCTGGGGATTGGGCGATCCCTTGCCGCACCAGATCATGAGCTGCCACCTGATGGATCGGTTGTCCCGAGAATAGAATCTCCCCCTGGCGAGGATGCATAAGTCCACTAATGGTCCGGATCGTAGTGCTTTTTCCAGCTCCGTTAGCCCCGATCAGGGTGACGATCTCTCCAGCGTTGACATGGAGCGAGATCCCCTGTAGCGCATGGATGTTGCCATAGTAGCTGTGGATCTCTTTGAGATGAAGCAGGGGCTGGATCTCCGGTTTGGCTGTGGATCTGGCCTCGGTTTGGATCTCTGGCTTGACCTCAGAATTCAACTCAGACATTCCTCAACATCTCCAATGCACGACTTCCTAAATAGGCCACGATCACCTGATCATTATTCTGGATCTCATGGGGTAAGCCCTCCGCGATCTTCTTACCATAATCCAGCACCGTCACCTTATCGGAGATGGTCATCACCACCTGCATATCATGCTCGATCATCAGGATACTCAATTGCAGATCGTCCCGCAGTTGACGGATAAACTGGATCATCTCCTGGGTTTCATTGGGGTTCATACCCGCCGTCGGCTCATCCAAGAGTAGCAGCTTGGGTTGGGTGGCTAGAGCTCTGGCGATCTCCAAACGTCGTTGTCGTCCATAGGGCAGATTACCAGCCCGTTCGTACTCAAACCCCTTCAATCCCACATAACTTAGTAACTCCAGAGCCTCATGGGTGGCACGGTTTTCTTCCTGACGCACCGATGGGATCTGCAATACGATCCCCAGGACCCCAGCTTTGAGATAGTGATGCATCCCGATCTTGACGTTATCTAGGGCGGAGAGATTATTGAACAACCGGATCGTCTGAAAGGTGCGTCCGATCCCTAACCGAGTTAATCGATTAGGTTGTAGTCCACCGATGCTGTGATCATCAAACCAGATCGTGCCCGTGGTGGGTTTATAGAACCCCGTCACGAGATTGAAAAAGGTGGTCTTGCCTGCTCCATTGGGACCGATAATGCTCGCGATCTGTTGACGATCGATCTGATAGTCCAGGGTATCCACCGCCGTTAATCCCCCAAAGCGCTTACTGACTCCGGTGGCTCTTAATAAGATCGAGTCCTGTTGATCCTCCATGATCATTCCCCCTTACTCGCAGCAGCCAGTTCCGGATCAGGTTCAGATACGGGATCCACCTGAGCAGAGGGTTTCGATCTAACCTGGACTGGGAATAACCCCTGAGGTCGGAAGATCATCACCACCACCAATGCGAACCCAAAGAACACCCAACGAAAGGATTGGATATCAATGTTCTGTAGCAACGGCACCTGAGGTAAAACCTGAGCCAGAATGATCGTGTCAAAAGTGGAGATCAACAAGCCCCCCACCAATACCCCATACACATTACCCATGCCACTCAGAATCACAATGATCAACAAAAAGATCGACACTTGAAAGCGAAACATCTCATAGGAGATAAACTGGATCATGGAGGCAAATACGGCTCCCGCTAAACCCGAGAAAGAGGCCCCGATCGCGAAGGCCAGCAGCTTGGACTGGATCGGATCCACTCCCATAAAATCCGCCGCCGTCTGATCCTCTCGAATCGCCATCCAAGCCCGCCCGATCCGGGAATCATTCAACCGTTGGGACATTAATACGATCAATACCGTCATGATGACGATCACAAAGTACCAGAACTTAGGATCAAACCCAACAGCTAAAGATCCAGACTCCAGACTCAATCCCGACTCGATCCAGGTAAACTCAGGTTTGCCCAAGGGATTCATGCCCTGAGTGCCATTGGTGATATTCAGATCCTCCACCAACACCCAATCCCCAATCCGGATCGTCACCTCATCCAAATTCCGCACTAGGATCGGGATGATCTCCCCAAACGCCAGGGTCACGATGGCCAGATAATCCCCCCGTAATCGTAAGGTGGGAGCGCCCACGATCACCCCAAACACCGCTGCTACTGCCGCACAGATCCAAACGGCCAGAAAGAAGCTCATCTCAATGCCATGGTTGGGCCAGGTGAGAACACCAAACATATAGGCCCCGATGGCGAAAAAGGCAGCGCAGCCCAGATTTAACATGCCTGCCAAACCCACTACCACATTCAGCCCCAAGGCCAGACTGACAAAGATCAGGGCTCGGTTGACAGAGGTGATCAAACCAAAATTAGTAGCATTCTCGATGGATCCTAAGATGAACGGGACGGCGATGATCACCCCGACAGCTCCTAAGATCTGAACGGGTCGTGGCAGGTGAGCCCAAGCATTTTGGAGGCCATGGATCATAGCTATACCTTCTCGATCGACTGAGTGGATCCCAATAACCCGGAGGGACGGAAAACCAGTAGCAGGATCAGGGTGCCAAAGATTACGATCCGGGTCCACTCACCGCCAATATAGAGATCGCTCATGGCCTTGATCATGCCGATGATAAATGATCCCAACACCGCCCCGTAGATATTCCCGATCCCGCCCAACACCGCAGCCGTAAAGGCTAGCAATCCCGCCTCAAATCCCATCAGAAACCGTCCGGAATTGATATATAACCCCCAGACTAAGCCCGCTGCTCCCGCCAACGCTCCCCCAATAAAGAAGGTCAACGCGATCACCTGATTGACATTGATCCCCATCATGGCAGCGGCCTCCCGATCCTGAGCACAAGCCCGCATCGCCTTACCCAACTTCGATCGGTTGATAAAGATCGCCAACCCCATCATCAAAGGAATCGTCACCGCAAACAGGAACAGATCCTTAGTGCTAATCCGAATAATCGTGTCCCATCCGAACACATCCCTCAGGATATTGATACTGGGAAAATAGCGGGGATAGTTGATCTGGCTGGGACCTTGCCAGACCGCATAGATCGCTTGTAAGGCAAAGGACATTCCCACCGCTGTGATCAAAGCTGATAACCGGGGAGCATTGCGAACCGGACGATAGGCCACCCGCTCGATCACCACATTCAGTCCCCCCGCCAACACCATGGTGGCTAAGATCACCAAAGGTAAGATCACCAACAGACCGAACCCCCCCAAGGGAGTGTCCACCCCCAGAGCCTGAAAGACCGTCAGGGAGATAAAGAAACCAAAGGCAAAGATATCCCCATGGGCGAAATTGATCAACTCGATGATGCTATAGACCATGGTGTAGCCCAAAGAGATCAATCCCAGATAGCTGCCGATGGTCAGGCCCACGATCACCTGTTGAATAAAGATCTGTATCTGGATGTCCACAGTGATCACTCCAATGCCAGTTTAGAAAACAGGGGAAAGGACCCACTCCCTCCCCCATTAAACACGCCCCAGCCAGATCTAAGGATCACTCGGCGATCTCGCAGGACTCGTGCATGATCGGGCTGATGCTACCGCTGAACTCGAAGTCTCCTGCCTCGGTCACCACATTTCCCCCCAGGGCCGTGATCGTCGGATCGCCGTTCTCATCAAAGCCAAAGGTGCCGGTGATGCCGTCAAAGTCCTCCAGCTCTCGCATGGCCACCAGGATCGCCTCTCGATCTTTCTCCCCAGCCCGATCGATGGTATCCAGGATCACCTGCATGGACTGATAGGCATAGGTGGACCAAGGAGAGGGCTCATAGCCGTAGGCCTCCTCAAAATCCGCCACAAAGCGCATGCCCGCCTCAGAGGTCAGCTGCTGGGGGGTCAACCCTGGGAAGGTGAGATAGACATTGCCCGCCAGGATATCAGCGCCACCCACCTGCTCCACCAGAGCCGGGTTCACCAGACCATCCGGCCCCATAAACGAGATCCCCGCCTCAAACAGACCCAACTCCTCCATCTGCTGGATCACCTGGGGGCCACCGGAGTCGATCACAAAGCCGCCGTAGACCCAATCCGCCTCAGAGGCCAATACGTTGGTCAATAGAGCCCGGAAGTCGATATCGCTGGACTCCACACCATCCCGACCGACCACCTCTAAACCGATCTCCTCCGCCTGCTGCTCAAAGGCATCTGCCACCCCCTGGCCATACAGCTGCCGATCGTCCAGGATATAAACCTGCTCGGCCCCCAAACACTGCGCCCAGGAGGCCCCAGCGAACCCCTGCACATCATCCGAGGCATTGGTACGGAAGTAGTTGACCTCCCCAGAGGGACGATAGATCTCGGGCTCCCCCTCCTCCCATGCTTTAGTCAGACCCGGATAGGTGTTGGCAGGTGTGATCTGAGCTACACCGGCTTCATTGGTGATGGGGATCGAGACCTTGGCCGCCCCACTGTTATAAGTGGCGAAGTAGACCATACAGTCCTCATCGTTAACGCAGCGCTGCGCATTCTCCGCCTCAAGCACCCCATCCCAGGATCCGGTCGTAGGTGAGGAATCATCCGTGGGCACGATCTCGATCTCAAACCCACCAGGTCCCTCGCCGTCGTTATCTTCCAGATAGTGATCCAGAGCCAGATTGACAGCATCCAACATGCTCTCCCCCTCCGGCTGCATCGATCCCTGTAAAGGCCAGCTGGTGTAGACTTTGATCACCTCTTGGGCCTCAGCCATGGCGGGAACGATCCCGAAGGCGAGGGCTGCGGCCAATCCTAATCCGATCTGCTTCATCATTGCACTCTTATGCCACCCGAATGTGGCCGTGATCTCCGACAAGAGCAGCTTACACCGTGAGGCGGGATCTGATACTGTTACGGGTTTGACTGAGTCCAATCCTGAGCAGGAGCCAGCCCAATACGCTCGAAGTCCAATAGTGAGCTACAGTTGCTCCTGATCTGATTCAACATGGGATCTCTTGATGGTCATCTGAGGATCACAACAGTTGCACAATCGCTTGACCCGTCATGCCTAGGCCGATCAAACAGACCCATAGGGCGCTAACAGCGGTCCATCCTCTCCACTGAGGTAATCGTAACGACGATCGCTCCACTCGTTTTCGGGCATAGACAAACAGCAAACCGATCCCGGTCAAGACTGCAGCCAGACCGCAGCTGAAGGCCAGGACTAAGGCCATGCCAAATCCGATCCGACCTAAGGTAACGGATCCCAACATCACTAGCAGAGCGGAGGGACAAGGCAAGACTCCGCCTGATAGACCGATCGCCACCAGGCTGGACCAACGGATCGAGTCCGGTGGGGCGTGGTGGTGATCATGATGATGCCCATGAGGGTGATGGTGATCATGAGGGTGATGATGCCCATGAGGTAATGATGCCCATGAGGGTGATGGTGATCATGGTGGTGAGAATGAGAGTGATCATGGTGGTGAGAATGAGAGTGATCTAGATCCTGCAGTCGCTGCCTGAACAGGTAGAGACCGACACCAACGATCATCCCTCCCGAGATCAAACTAAGCCAGGGATAGAGGGCTTCTGTGATCAGAAATTGGGAGGCGATCAGGGCGATCAATCCCAGCAGGAAAACACTGGAGGTATGGGCGAGGGTTGTGGTTAGGCCTAAGCAGATCGCATGACGGGGTGTTCCTTTTGATCCCACCAGATAGGCTCCCACCAAGGTTTTGCCATGACCTGGAGTAAGAGCATGGAACCCGCCCCAGACAAACGCCAAGATCAGGGCTCCCAGCATCGTGATCGGAGTTAAATGCTTGAGGGTCAGCAGATCCGTCATCAGATCTCCGCTACGACCCGCTAATGATGGACCTGAAACTGCGGTAGCTGCGGACGGTGAATTACCAGATCCTATCTCAGGGAAGAGGGTGAGTGTAGCCTCTCGTTGATCCAGAGGACTACTAAGCAGATCGTCGGGATAGACAGTAAGTTGGTGACTGAGGCTGTCAGATCCAAATGGGGACTGGATCGGGATCGAATCGCTCATAACGGTGATCTCTCGCCAGCCCAGACGATGAGCATAGATCTGGTTATCAATATGCAGATCAGTCGAGGAGTTTAGCGATCCCAACACTCCGTAATAGTGACAGGTTAATCTCAAGGTCGCTAGCCCTCCAACACCAGGGGGAAAGGCAAGATCGGCAGTTTTGAGTGAGAGGAGGATCCGATCCGCAGGTTGATCCCTGTAAACCTTTAGATCTGACTGGAGCTGCTGGCAGGTTCTCTCTGGATAGTCCTGGATCTCTTCTGGATCGACGCGGCGATTGTGATCGAGATCGAGGGTTTGGATCTCCTGAAAGGCTGGGATCTCAGCCATATCCAACACATAGTTGATCTGAAGTTGGTGTTCAGAGATCTGGAAACCGGTATATTGATTGATCGTGAAGTTGCCTAAGGGATGGGCCTGCACAGGGGCTGCCAGGATCACCTGTAGACAGAGGATTGAGAGTAGGAGCCATTGCAGGCGACGGAGGAGGGAAGTGATCATGATGCCTCGGTGAGTTTCTGTAGAACCGTTTGGGCACGGCGAGCCTGTAAGGGATCGAAGTGGGGATTAAGAGTCAAGGCTTTTTGGAGTAAGGTCCGGGCAGTTTGCTCATCACCTTGAGCTTGGGCGTACACCAGCGGAAAGTATTGCTAGGGGGC
>CAYSEO010000225.1:0-7405 GCA_964429885.1 uncultured bacterium | reverse complement strand
TCCGGCTGGAGGGCTATGAGTTGATCATTGGGAGCAGTTTGGATCCCCAGTTTGGCCCCGTGTTGCTATTTGGCTTGGGGGGGCAATTGGTGGAGGTATTTAGGGATTCTGCTTTAGCATTGCCACCGTTGACCACGACTTTAGCCCGCCGCATGATGGAACAGACCCAGATCTATGGGGCTTTGCAGGGGGTACGGGGTCGTAAGGCTGTGGATCTGCAGGCTTTGGAGCAACTGTTGGTTCACTTTAGCCAATTGGTGGTGGAACAACCTCGGATCAAGGAGATCGATATCAATCCGCTGTTAGCTTCCTCGGAGAGTTTGCTGGCTTTGGATGCTCGGATTATCCTGCATGATTCTGCCCTCGATGAAGCAGATCTACCCAAACCGGCCATTCGTCCCTACCCGATCCAATATGTCTCCCATTGGGTCACCCAAGCGAATATCCCAGTCACGATCCGTCCGATCCGGCCTGAGGATGAGCCACTGATCATTCAGTTCCACCAAACTTTATCGGAGGAAAGCATTTATCTGCGCTATTTCCATCTGATCAAGCTCAATCAACGGGTGGCTCACGAGCGTCTGATCCGCATCTGTTTCAATGATTATGATCGAGAGATCGCGTTGGTGGTGGATCATCAGGATCCCGAAACCCATACTCACCAGATCTTAGGTGTTGGACGACTGAGTAAGCTGCATGGCATCAATGAGGCGGAGTTCGGCATGTTGGTCAACGATCAATGGCAGGGACAAGGGATCGGAACAGAGCTCTTGGGGCGATTGGTTCAGATCGGTCGAGATGAAGGATTGGATCGGATCCAGGCGACGATCTTGAGCGACAACCAGGCCATGCAACATATCTGCCGCCAGCAAGGATTCCAGCTTTATCCTCAGATCGGTGAGGGGATTGTGCAGGCTCAGATCGATCTGGGATGAGCTTGGGGTTCACTCGACAAGAGTACTGATCCCTCTCCTCAAGGATGTGGCTCCACTGCTGATCGAGGTATGGTGCATTAAGTAGATCGGCAAAATTGCTTTGACACGCACTATATACTGTATAAACGTTTTTGCTGATCTACTTACTAAGCAGTTTGTGGAACCACCGTTTCCATGGGCAAGCCGTGTGTGACACTTTGGGCGTACCTTTCCATGCCGAGACCTACTTGTCGCACTGATTTCGCAGTAAATTGGACAACAAAATTGTCCTAAATACCGATCTAAAAACTTGACAAAGACTCGCCGACATGATAAAGTACATTTCGATATCCAGGAGGAGCTTATGTTAGGAAATTTTGAGATAGAGAATGAGTATGCCTCACCTCTTTGTAAATCGTCCACGTAAACATAATCTCTTTAGTGATGAGCCTGCAGGCCACAAACATTTTAGCTGGGAATCAGTCAGTTCAACTGTTTACTTGGTTGGAGGAGTACTCTTCATCATCGGAAGTATTTTCTTCTTTCCGCAATACAAATCCCTCGCTGACTTGGGGGCTTGGATCTTTGTTGTCGGCTCCCTACTGTACTTATTTGTGACACTACACGATTTGCTTGAGTCTATCAGATATTATCGATCTAAACAAAAAGCAACGGTTTGGAGTCGTCTGGAATTTTTGGCTGCTAATGTGTATGTATGGGGAACAGTTTTCTTTCTTGTTGGAAGTGTTTTCTTCTTGTCACAGTTTGGCTGGTTTGTTGCTGGGGGTTGGTGTTTTGTTATCGGCAGTCTGCTCTTCCTAATTGGTGCTTGTATTAACGTGATGCAAATTGTTCAAGCAGGCTCAATAATTACACTACAGTTGTTAAATGCTACTGCAATCGCTTTTTTGGTTGGCTCAGTACTCTTTTTAGTAGCATCGATCCCCTATATGTGGCAGCTTGTGGATCAACAGGATCAACGAGAACTCTTTACCTATACTGCCTGGGAATATGTGGTTGGGAGTATACTCTTTCTCTTGGGAGGTGTCTTTAATTATTTCCGTGCCTATAGAGTAATGCGCCACTATCGCCAGGTTTCATTACATACTAACTATAATACTAGTACACAGTAGCGCAAGTAAGCTATGGGACAAAAGCCTCACTGTCCTCGACAGCCTAGAGGATCCAAACCTCCTGGCCCAAGAGAGCATCGAGAACCTGGAAGCCAGGCTAGAGAGCTTCCGTGGGATCATCAGCTTACTGAACCGTCGGTAAATTCCCAGCCAAGCAGAGCCAGGGATGACAGATCTTCTGCTTCTAGCTTTTGATTGACTCGATTCCCTTAACTGGGCTCACTGTTCCTGGGTGAGAGTCTGATCTTGTCTGAAAAAGGGTGGGGTCTTGACCTCAACTAGGCCCGATACACAGGTAGGGTGAAGTGGAAACTACTCCCCTCTCCCAAGCGAGAGTCCACCCAGATCTGACCATAATGAGCTCGGATGATCCGCCGACAGAGAGACAGCCCGATGCCATAACCATCCTCTTGTTGATCTCGGACGAGCCGGAAGCTATCGCTGAAGATCTTGTCCTGATCCTGATCGGGGATCCCAGGCCCTGTATCGCTGACGGTGAGTTGGATCTTATGGGTGGTGCGGTGCAGAGCACTGATCCAGATCTGTCCCTCGGGGGCGGTGTATTTAATGGCGTTATCGATCAAGTTGACGATCACCTGGCGGATCTTGTCCCCATCTCCATGAACTGAGGGCAGATCGGGGGGGATATCGGTCTGGACCTGGAGCTGTTTACTTTGAATGCGTGGACCCAAGTCCTCCAACACCGCTAAACAAAGCTCTCCCACCTGGGTTTCCATGGCATGGAGCACCAGCTCTGCCGCCGTGCCCCGAGCCGCCTCCAGGATATCGGTGATCATGACATCCATCTTGCGCAGCTGCGCCCGCGCCTGATCCAACAATTGGCGAGTCAGCTGGGTCTCCATATCCTCCTGGTACTGCACCGTCTCCACCGCCAGAGAGGTGGCCGTCAGGGGGCTACGCAGATCATGGACCAACATAGCCAGGATCCGATCCTTAAACATTAATTGCTCCAGGAGCTGCTCTTTCTCCTGGCGTAGCTGAAAGAGTTCCTCCGACATCTGTAACATCGTGGCCGAGGGTTGCTGACCTTCCTCTAGGGATGAGGACGATCCTCTTTGCTCGGTCGCCAGTTGGGCCTGCCCCTGCCACCGGGACCACCACACCTCGATCTGGGTGGCCAGATCCTCGCCGGCCAACACCTGAGCAGGCTGGGGATAGGTTTTGACCAGAGCCGGGGTCGCCACCAACTTATAATGTTCCGCCAAGTAGGGACGTTCCTCCAGCTCCACCACCTCCAGGATCGCCGGATAATCGCCGGGCAGCTGTCCTAAACGATCCTGCAGTTGCTTGGCCAGCTCTTGGGTGGCAGAGCGGTTGGTGACGAACAATAGCAACCGAATCGAGATCTGAAGGACAGAGCGATCCGCCGAATAGGACATAGGGAGGACGTCCATAGAGTCAATCTACCTGCTGCTCTCTGCTGGGCCTGGGTGGCAGAAGCCGAGCCCCCAACGGGGTCAACTCCAAGTGCTTCTGCTCATTGTCCCCCTAACATTATAAGAATCTTAAGAGTGTCATCCTTCTTAACCCAGGGTAACCTGCCCTACAGATCCTGTGGTCTACATGCCCATGGCCGCCGGATCGAAATCGGGGGGGAATTTGGTGTACTCATCGTAGAGGGCACCCCGGAAGTTGGTGTCGGTGATCTCCGCCCCCCGCAGGTCAGCCCCAATCCGCAGATCCGCCCGCGCCAGATTGGCCCCTGACAGATCTGCCCGCAGCAACTTGGTGCGATACATATTGGCCCGCTGCAGATCCGCTCCCTTGAGGGTGGCCCCGATCAGATTGGTACGGCGTAGCTTGGCCCCCTGCAGGTTGGCCTGACTGAGGTTGGCCCGATTGAGATTGGCCTCCCGCAGATCCGCTCCACCGAGATCCGCTCCGCTCAGATCCACCTCGCTCAGCTCCAGCCCTACCAGGTCCAGTTGAGCCAGCTTGGCCCCAGCAAAGGAGCGTTGTCCGGCAGCGTAGGCTTCCTTGAGCTGTTTGGCGGAGGTGATCGCGGTCATGGTGGCACTGGTCATAACGCTCTCCTGGTCTATCCGTAGCACATCAGACAGTCCTATTCATTATGCGACCGTTTGAGCCCTCGATACAGAGCGATCCGCTTGGGGGCAGCGTATTCTGATGGGGGGAGATGTTGCCCGATCCAGATCTATGCTTGCTCAGTCCCAGCTATGCCCCTATCCGGGTCTGCGGCCTCTGACGGCGGCCCAGTCCGATCTGCTGCTGGGGCGGGATCAGGAGGTGAGCCAGCTGGTGGCTTTGGTACAACGGTGCCCGTTTGTGGTGGCGTTTGGGGCGGCATTCTGTGGCAAGACCTCTCTGTTGCAGGCGGGGCTGATCCCCCAGTTACGTGGGCAGGGCTGGCAGGTGATCGGGCCGATCCGACCGGGGCGAGATCCTTGGAGAGCGCTGCAACAGACCTTGAGTGACTATCAGGCTGTGGAGGAAGCGGAGCTGATCCAGGAGGGTTTGATCCCCTGGGTGGATCGGTGGCCCCATGGGGAGCCCTTGTTGTTGGTGATCGATCCGTTTGAGGAGATCTTTACCCTGGGCACCACATTGGCGGATCCGGGAGAGGTGATCGAGTGCTTGACGGAGGTAGTCCAACTCCCTGAGAGCCCGTTACGAGTCCTGATCTCCCTGCGCACGGAGCTGTTGGATGAATGTCTGCGCTACGGATCGCTACGCCAGGAGATGCACAATGGGGTGTTTCCCCTCGGGCCATTGTCGGAGTCAAGCTGGGAACCTCTGATCCGTACCCCGCTACAGGAGCACCCTGGAGAGGTGGATCCGCAATGGATTCAGGCGGTGATCCAGACTCTACAGGATCTGCCCTATGGCTTGCCCTGGCTGCAGACTCATCTGGTGACTCAATGGGGGGCGCGGGATCTGTTGACCGGGGATCTCCAGTGCGATGTCTCCCAGTTTCCCGAGATCTTGACCGACAGTATCGATGCCTGGGCCGAGGAGATCTACTACACCCTGTCAGAGCAGGAGCAGACCTGGTTGGAGGCGATCTGTCTGAGATTGGTGCGCACGGATCCTCATCAACGGGATGTCCGTAACCCTCAGCCTCGCCGTCGATTACTGGCTCTGGTGGTGGAGGAACAGCAACCGGATCTGGGGGCGCTCCTGGAGCATCTGGGGGAGGTGGGTTTGTTGATGCTGGTCTCTGGGGCGGTCATGGGTCGAGTGGATCGGGCTGAGTCTCAGGATGGGGATGGGCCTGAGGCGTCAAAGGATGAGGTGATCGTCGATCTGTGTCATGGGGCCTTGATCGAGGGATGGCACCGGCTCTGGGCCTGGCGGGAGCAGGGACGGGAACAGCGACAGTGGCTGGATCGGGTGGAGGATGCTTGGTGGGCCTGGGACTGCCGAGGTCGACCTGCCAGTCACTTGCTGAAGGAGATCTGGTTGGATCAGCTGCAGCCCCATTGGTCGGAGGTGGAGCCCCTAGCGGGTCTAGAGATCCGTCGTTTCTACGAGCGCAGCCAACTGATCAGTGAGGCCCTGCCTGACCCAGAGCCTGATCAGCCCTCACCTGAACAACGGGCCCAGCAAGCCCTGGAGACCCTGGAGATCTCGCCCTTGCAGGGGGTAGCCCAGGCAATTCAACTGGTGGGGGATCACTTGGAAAGCTCCTCTCGACCCCTGAGCGCTGCCATCCAGTCCTGTCTATACCTGGCCATGGAGCGAGCCCGGGAGATCCAGTGCCTGTCGGGACATCGAGAGTGTGTTCTGGCGGTGGCCTACAGCCCGGATGGGGAACTGATCGCCAGTGGGGGCGACGATCGCCTGATCCACCTCTGGGATCGACAGGGAGCTTTGGTTCTTCCTCCCTTTCCGGCCCATCATGGGGCGATCCTGACCTTGGCCTTTAGTCCCGATAGTCAGGTATTAGCCAGCTCCAGCACGGATCGAGTGATTCGATTATGGACCCGGCAGGGGGCCTATCTGGGGCAATTCCAGGGCCATGAGGGCTATGTCTGGCAAGTTGCCTTTAGTCCCCAGGGGGATTGTCTAGCCAGTGGATCGGCGGATGGTACGATCCGGCTCTGGAATCCCCAAGGACAACTGGTGGTGCCCCCCTGGCAGGCCCATGAAGGTCGGGTCCGCTGTCTGGCCTTCAGCCCTAAGGGAGATTGGTTGGTGAGTGGCGGGGAGGATCAGCAGCTCCGGCTCTGGGATCGGCAGGGCAACCCCCTCAGCACCTCGATCCCCTGTCATGAGGGCCGGGTTTTGACGGTGGCGGTGAGTCCGGATGGGGAGTGGCTGGCCAGCGGCGGTGATGATTGCACCCTCCGGATCTGGGATCGCCATGGCAGTCCCTTATGTGATCCGATCTCCGCCCATGAGGGATATGTTCGTACGGTGGTGATCAGTCCCGATGGTGAGGCGATCCTGACCGGTGGCGCGGATCAACTGATCAAGATCTGGGATCCGGAGGGATCTGCCCTCAGTCCTCCCTGGCGTGGCCATGAGGGGGAGGGATCGGTGAACGGCCTTGCTTGCAGTCCCAAGGGGGATCGGGTGGTGAGTGTCAGCGATGATCAAACTGTACGGATCTGGGATCTGCGGGGATTGTCCATCGGCGAGTTACGGGGGCATACCGCTCGAGTTCGGGCTGTGGCCAGTAGCTTGGATGGCCAGTTGATCGTCAGTGGCAGCCATGATCGCACCCTGAGGTTATGGGATCGGCAGGGTAAGGTGCTGGGGGAGGCTTGGCAGGGGCATCAGCGGCCTGTGGTCTCCGTGGCTTTCCATCCCAAGGGCCAATTGATCGCCAGCGGCAGCCATGATCGCACCATTCGCCTCTGGGATCGCCAGGGACAGGCAGTGATCCCTCCTATTGAGGGGCATAAGGGATCGGTGTGGAGTGTGGCCTTCAGTCCGGACGGCCAACTATTAGCCAGTGGCAGTCACGATCGCACCCTGAGGATGTGGGATCTGCAGGGGCAGCCGGTGGGGCAGCCGTTTCTCGGTCATGAGGGATCGATCAATGCCATCGCTTTCAGCCCGGATGGTCAGCTGTTGGCCAGTG
Source organism: uncultured bacterium (assembly GCA_964429885.1). Taxonomy (GTDB): domain Bacteria; phylum Cyanobacteriota; class Cyanobacteriia; order Thermostichales; family Thermostichaceae; genus CAYSEO01. Next base: position 290 of record CAYSEO010000225.1, on the reverse strand, counting down.
GCAGCGCCGACGGCACAGTTCGACTTTGGGATCTACAAGGTCATCCGGTGGGATCCCCTCTGCAGGGCCATGAGGGCTATGTGTTCACCGTCGCCTTCAGTCCGGACGGTCAACTGCTGCTCAGTGGTGGCGATGATCAAACCTTACGGTTATGGGATCGGCAAGGTCACCCCATGGGTTCCCCCTGGCAGGGTCATGAGGCACGGGTGGGAGCTGTGGCCTTCAGCCCGGATGGTCAAACGATCGCCAGCTGCGGTGACGATCACACCATTCGCCTCTGGGATCATCAA
>CAYSEO010000224.1:0-7423 GCA_964429885.1 uncultured bacterium | reverse complement strand
CCCCCTCCCGCCCCCCCCCCCCGCCCGCCCCGCCCCCCCCCCCCCCCCCCCCCCCCCCCCCCCCGCGCCCGGCCGGCCATCCTCACCCGCCGCCCCCGATCGGATCTACGACTTCCTGCAACGGTGGACGAGGCCCGAGTTCCTCACCCAGACCTGGAAGGGATCGCCCGCCTTAGTGCGTCTAGGGGATCAGATCGCGGCGGAGGTGGATCCGGGGTGGCGCTGTCCGATCCCAATGCCTGAGGATCCGACCCCTTGGCCTTTGCCTCAGCTGCTGGAGGGGGAGACCCAGATGGAGGCGGTGGAGCAGATGATCCTCCAGATCGAGTCTTTACAGGAACAGGGGGTGGAGCTGCCTCAGATCGCCATTATTGCGCCGCGACTGGATCCAGGATTGGTGTTGACGGTGGAGGATCGGTTGGGGACTCAGGTGTTGCCTATGCGACCCTTTCCCTCTCTGATCAAATATCCCTTGGTGCGAGCTCTGCTGACGGCGGTGGATCTAGGCTATCCCCAATGGCAGCGGTTCCCGACTCTGTCGGAGCTACGGGTGATGCTGTCTCTGCTGTTGGATCTGGATCCGGTGCGGGCGGAGTTGTTGGCGGAGGATGTGTTGGATCCCATGGGTCGGCGATTGCGATCGGTGGAGGCGGTGAGGTTTCCGGAGCGGGTTCGGTTTGCTGCTGTGCAACAGTATCAGACCTTGGTGGATTGGCTGCGCGCCCATGCTGAGTCCGATCCCTTACCCCTAGATCAATTTCTCAGCCAGCTGTACAGCGAGATCCTGGCACCAATCCTGAGGGCTACAGAGGATCAAGCCCTAGTGCAGACCCTGATCGAGACAGCTCGTTCCTTTCGCCACACTCTACCGGACTATCCTGCTTGGGAGTGTTTACAGATGATCCGCTCCGGTCAGATCCCCAATCGGAGTGTCTGGGAGCCGGAGTATGAGCGGTTTCTGGTGATCGCGCCGCCGGTAGCCTATGTCAATCAAGGGCTCAGTGCCGATTATCAGTTCTGGTTTGACATCAGTAATCCCCTCTGGTCTCGGACCCTATGGCGACCGCTTTATAACCCAGAAGTGCTTACCCCGGAATGGGATGGCGGCATCTTTGGGGAGGCTGAGGATCTGCGGTCTCGCTCGCGGCGGTTGGCTCGCACACTGTTTAATCTCTGTTGTCGGACTCGCCGTGGGATCACGTTGGTGCGATCTAGCTATAACTTTCGAGGGGAGGAGAATATGGAGATCTTGGATCAGACGATCCTGTCTGCCTGTCTATCGCAGTTGATGGTCTGAATAAGGGTGATCGAGGGTGCTACGATCATGGCCTAGACGTGGTGAGCACCTTGGGTTATGGCAGCAGAGATTCTGAATGAGGCCCTCAACTACCTAGAACCTCTACAACCGCTGATCTTTGATCCGCAGGCAACGAACGTGAGTCAGGCCGCATCCCAACAGCTCTATGTGGAGAGACCCGATAGTCCTCTCGATCAACTCAAGCTCGACTTGCTAAAAAGCCCTGGCCGCAGTCATAAAGCGTTACTCACCGGTCACTTGGGTTGTGGGAAATCTACCGAGTTGAATCGATTGGCGGCAGATCCGGAAATAATCAAACAGTTTCTAGTTGTTAAGTACAATGTCCAAGATGTGGTCAACCTGGTGGATCGGGGGACAGACTATACAGACTTCCTCCTGAGCCTCTGTTCCGTTTTATTCACGCGTGTCAGTCAGGATCTCTTAACGGAGCCGGTCTTGAAGAGGGCGCAGCGGTGGATCGAGGATATCTCGAGCAATGAGGGTCTGGAGCGTTTACAGATCCGATCAGAGGATCCTCTGTGGAAAAGAGTCTCTGGTTTCTTCGAAAATATTGTGACGGTCCTAACACTGGAGATCAATACACGAGCACATCTGCGGGATCTGGTGGGGCGCAACCTGAGCGAATTGATCAAACTGATCAACTTCTTAATTGAGAGGGTTCAGGCTCAGTTAGAGGACTCAAACCGAGAGCTGTTAGTGATCGTCGATGATTTGGAGAAGATCCCAGATATCAATCTGACCCGTCAGTTGTTTGTGGAAGCTGCTACCTACATGGCTAGCCCATCCTGCAAGATCATTTATACTCTGCCCAATGCTCTCTATTACTCGACAGATATTCAGATCGTAGCAGACAGGATTGGTGAGCCTTATTCTCTGGGAAATATTCGGTTGTTTCGCAGCCGAGATGGGGATCCGGATCCAGAGGGCTTCGGGTTTATGAAAAAGTTTATCGGCAACAGGATCCGCCTTAACTTGATCGAAGAGGATGCCTGCCAAACTGCGATCTCGTTTAGCGGAGGTGTGGTGAGGGATCTCGTTCGGATCTTACGGAAGTCTGTGATCCATGCTCTGGAAGAGGAACAAAAGGTCATCAGCCAAGATCATGTGGAGGCTGTCGTGATCCAGCTGAGATCGGAGTACTATAGAGCGTTGGATGCTTCTCATTATCGAGTTGCAGGGCAGGTGATTGCAGGTGAGGCTGTGGCACCGGAAGATAGGATCAAGATGATGGAGCTGTATTCTAACCGATCCTTGTTGGAATATCAAAATGGTGACTGTTGGAGCATGCCTCATCCCATTGCTGAACCTCTTTTTCGTAAGTATCTAGAATCGCAGTCTCGTAAACAGAGTGATAACTGAGCTTGAGGTGCCTATGTCATCCCTATCGGTTCACAATAGTTGCCTCTTGGATGATCTCACTAAGTTAGTATCCTTGTACGTCGGGCGAGGGGGATATATCTTTCTTGGGATCTCTGATGAGGATCGAGATCGGATCGAGGTTGAGTTGAGGGAGCGGTTACAATCTAAAGTCCAACTTAAGAGGTTCGATCTGTCATTAGAACCGACCTTACTAGAAGAGTTGAGGCAGGGATCAGGGCAGGTACTCTCGATCCTAAACCTGGATGAGGTATTGAAGGAGGCTGATATCTCTTTACCTGAGAATCGAGATATTCTGTGGGTGCTCAACTTCTATCGCGAGATCTTCTTCCAAAACCAGATCCTTGCGCTGATCTGGACTAAGCCTGAGACCCTCAAACAGATCCCTTTCCGAGCCAGAGATCTTTGGGATGGAAGGCTGGAGAGTTTCCTCTTTTGGGCTGAGACAGATCACTTGCAGCGAACACCTGATCAAGAGGAGAAGTTCCAACAGAAAAAGGAAGACTATGAGTGGGTTAAGGATCGTCTAGCGAAAAGATTACAAGCTGAGGATAATACCTATAGTATTGGAGATCTATATCTACGAGCTGGAAACAGTGCTATAGGTCTAGGGTTAGAGGAGGAGGCAGCAGAGTATGCTGAAAAGGCAGTAACGATCTTTCGCCAAATTGTTGATGAAGAGACTCAAGATCAGCAGGACAAAAAAGCTGATTCACGTTTCTCCTCCTTGAACTTCTCTAAGAGAAAGCTCGCGGAGTCTCTCAGTCAGTTGGGATCAACTAAATTGGGCGATCCTGAAGAGGAGATCCAGCTTTTCAAAGAAGCTCTAGAGATTTATCGGGAGTTGGGTGATCGAGGTGGCGAAATAAAGGAATTCATAGAAATTGGTGATAGATACCATGGATCAGGTAATTACACAGAAGCCAAACAGTATTACGAGGACGCACTAGCACTCACTCAGCTAGAAGCTAATGATCGATCGCGAGTAAAGCGATTGCAAGAAGCTAACATCATAACCAAAATCGCCAAAACTGAATATCTCCTCGGTGAGACCCGCAGTGCCTTGACTCGATGTCAGAACGCGTTACCTATTTTCCAAGAATTTGGCGATCTTTATGGCGAGGATAGATGCTTATTCGTCATGGGAGGGTCTTATCAACAACTCGGTCAGCTCCATGTGAGCCTGCGCTATTACCAACGACGCTTAGAGATTAGCCGATCTTTAGGAGACACAGATCTAGAATCTAACTCATCTGCTGAGATCATGAACATCTATCAGCAGCTTGGAGAATTTCATAGAGGACTAGAGATCTATGCTGGGATATTGTGGACGATCAAGCGAAACCATAGTAGAGCTTTACTTTCTGCTTGTGCAGCTAGGCTTTATCGCATGACAGGAGATCCCCAAAAGGCCCTTGATCTACTTAAGGAATCAAAGTCGATGTATGAGCACTCCGGTTTTTCCAGGGCTCTGTGCGTCGTCTTGGATGATATAGGTCAAGTCTATTTCGATCTAGAAGATCTGTCGTCTGCTCTAGAGTATCAGCAAAAGGCTCTAGCGGTCGCTTCACAGCTGGGATTAAGTCTTAGTCAAGGTGCTATGAAAGATAGGCTTGGTCTGGTTCACCAAGATCTAGGACAAGTCAACGAGGCGTTACAGCTCCACCGCGAGGCCCTAGCGATCCATCAACAACATGGATATCGTCACTGGGAAGCAGAGGCCCTCGATCACATCGGCATGTGCTACCACAAGCTAGGGGATCCTGAACAAGCCCTCGAATACCACCGGAAGGCCCTAACGATCCAACGAGAGATCAGCCATCGTCCCGGAGAAGCCCTATCCCTAGGTAACCTAGGTCTTGCCTACCAATCCCTCGATCAACTCGATCGTGCCCTCGGCTACCTGCAGCGATCCCTCAAACTGCACCAAGCCATGGACTGGCAACTCCAGATCGCCAAACAACTGGAAAACATTGCCAAACTCCATCACCAAAGACAGGATCTCCCGCAAGCCCTCGCTACCCTTCACCAAGCCCTCGATCTGCCTAAGATCAGAAACTACCCTGTTGCCCTGAAAAGATTGCAGGATCTAGCTCAAACATGGGCGGAAAACAATGGATCCCTCTACTAATCCGCACTGGATCTAAGCACATAATAAGTGGAGAACAATGGATCCTCAATAGGTTAATCTATGAGCAATACACCTGATCAGAGTGAAAGAGATGAACAGGATGAGCAAGATCCAGATTTTAGGGCTCGGAATCGCTTGGATCGTTAGCCAAGGGTTGGATCCAACAATAGTACAAGCCGCTCCAGAACAAGTCTGCGCCTTCGATCCCGCCTCGGGCGCACCCAATCCCCTAGGCATGCGAGCCTATTTGACGATCACTGCTGAGGAAGGCACGATCACCTTTCTTTACGAGAACTTTCCCTCTCCGGTGGGGGATGGATCGGTGCCGATCACCCTATCCTACGAGCGCAGCCTCACCTTTTACGAAACAACTCTGGATCAGGCCCGTCAGATCCTAGCGGACTCACCAAGGCTGTACTCCGAGCTGGTGGGATATGAGGATCCGGAGGGGTTTGGCCCACTTAACTCGCTGCTCACCTGCCAGGCTCCAGAGCCATGATCCACACTCAGATCCTAGGATGGAAGAACTGAGCACCCTGCGTGCCATCGATACCGAGCAAGTTTTCGTGACTGGGATCTGCGATGCCAAGACCCATTGTTGCCCTACAGCCAGAGGCTTGTTAAGTTTAAGCAATATTACAAAGGAGATCGATCGGCCATGACCCCAGGGACTGAGGCCCCCTCTAACCCCAGCCTGCTGGAGCGGATCCGCAACTGGATCGCCACCCTCGATCGCCAGATCTGGATCCTGGCTGCGGGACAACTACTGTTGTTTATGGGTCAGGGCTTCACTCTGGTGTACGGCTCGATCTATTTCGTCAATGAGCTGGGCTTCTCCACAACTCAGGTGGGGTTTGCCCTGAGTGCCTCAGCGATCTCGGGGGTAGTCGGTCGGTTTATCGCTGGCAATACCTGTGATTCCGGTGGGTTGGGGCGTAAAGGGACTTTGATGATAGCGGCAGCAGTCTCGGCCCTGGCTAGCCTTTGTCTCGGGATCACTCAGGATCTTTCCTTGCTGGTAGCAGGCAACCTGTTGATGGGTTTGGGAATCGGGCTGTACTGGCCCTCTACCCTAGCTGTCATCACGGATCTAACTAATGCGGAGACTCGTCCCGATGCCTTCGCGGTGATCCGGCTGACAGACAGCTTGGGGCTGAGTTTAGGAGCCCTGTTGGCGGGACAATACATTGCCCTGTCTGGGAACTATCAGGCCCTCTTCTTTACAAAGGGAGCAGCCTATCTGCTCTTTCTACTGATCATTCTCTGGGCGATCTCGGAGACCTATACTCCACCCCAGCAAGAGTCCAAATCTATCGGTGGCTCTTGGCGGCAAGCTCTGGGGGATCAGGTGCTGGTGATCTGGTTGGTGGCCAATGTCTTCTTCACCACCTATGAGGCTCAGATCGAGGGCACCATGCCCATGTATCTGGCTAACTTTGTGCCGGGGGCAGGCGAGGGGGCTGGGTTTGGATCGGAGACCATCAGCTATTTCTTTTTCGCCTATGTGCTGCTCAAGACGGTGCTACAGCTACCGATCGCCCGGTTGGTTAAATTTCTGAACTACACGACAGCCTTATCGATCTCGCTATTGCTTTGGGGAGCCGGATTTGTGCTGATCTGGCTGACCGGCGTGGTGCCTTCGGCGGCGGTGTTACCTGCGATCGGGGCCTTTGTGTTGGTGGCAGTGGCGGAGGTGATCTATCTGCCCTGCTCCTCCTCACTGGTGGGGGATATGGCCCCAGAATCCATCCGGGGGGTGTATTTCTCCCTGGCCTCTCAATGCTGGGCGATCGGGTTCTTTATTGGTCCCGCGATGGGGGGATGGGCACTGGATCACCCCGAGGAATTGGGAACGAACTATTGGCTATGGGTGGCACTCAGTATCAGTCTTTGTGGTGGGATCCTGCTCTACCTGCGACGGCGGATGGATGCGGTACACGCAGCGCCGATCCCCGTTGATTAGGTGTTCCGCCCGCTCGATCCTTACATCTGGACCCAATACCTGCTGAAACACCTGGAACTCCTGGGCACAGAGCCCTGTACAAGCCTGAGCCGCCACACAGATCGGGCAATGATTCTCGATCAACAACAGGGATCCATCCTCCAGAGTCTGGGTTTCGGCCATGTAGCCCTCACGGGTGCGGATCTCGGCTAAGGCTTTGACACGATCCGACAGAGAGCTCTGAGGGGCCAGCTGGTGTTGGTAGTCCTGCACCTGGTGTTGGGTGCGGACTGTTAGAAGGTGATCGAGTCCTGCCTCACCCCAGGTTTGAGACAGGGCCTGTAACAGGCTGAGGGTGAGCTCCGCATAGGCTTCCGGAAAGTACTGATCGGCAGCCGGGGTCAATTGCCAGCGTTTCACGGGTCGGCCCAGGGAGCGGGCTTCCTCCTCATAGGTAACCATCCCCTCATCCTGCAGCTTGTACAGATGCTGTCGGACGGCCATGGCTGAGCAGCCCAACTGTTGAGCCAGTTCAGCGGAACCCGTTGGCCCCCACTGTTTGAGCAGGGTCAGGATCCGTCGTTTGGTCTTGCCGGTTGCTTCCTTGTCCATAGCCACAATCTAAAGATCCCTCTTTACAAAGTCAAGGGAGGGA
>CAYSEO010000223.1:0-7438 GCA_964429885.1 uncultured bacterium | reverse complement strand
GGTGTCTTCTCCCTGATCTTCGTCTTGACCCTAGGGATCGGGTTAATGGGTGGGATGTTGCTCTCCCGGCGCCCCTCCTCCTCAGCCGAGTATTGGATCCAACCCGGCATCGCCGCCACCCAAACCTGGAATGCTCAAACCCCGATCACTCAGATGGTGGTCTCCCCCGATGGCCAATGGGTGATCTGTAGTACTGCTGATGGCCAGATCAAGCTCTGGGACACTCAATCCGGCGATAAGCTCCCGCCTCTGGAGGCCCATCAAGCTCGGATCGACTCCCTGGCCCTGATCCCAGGACAAAACCGGGGCATCAGTGGCAGCGAGGATGGCCAGATCATCATTTGGGATCTCAACTCCTCCCAACCCCTACAAGTGCTCGAAAACCAGGGTCCCGTGCAAGCTTTGGCTGTTAGTCCTGATCGTCCTCTGGTGGTGAGTGGCACCGATCAGGGACAACTCACCTTCTGGTCTTTGGAGAGAGGAGAGCAGCAACGAACCGTTCAGTTGAATTCAGAGCAGCCCCGTAGCATTCGCTCCCTCCAGATCGATCCTGAGGGTCGCTATCTGGCCCTGGCGGATGGAACTGATCAGGTGCAGGTGTGGGATCTGCAACAAGAGCAGTTGATCAGGACGATCCAGAGTGATTCTCCAGTGGAGCAGGTACTGTTCTCCCCCACGGACCCGATCCTGGTGGGCAGGAGCACCGACGGTGTGCAGCTATGGGATCTCAATACAGGCGAGCGGCTCCACTACCTGTCCCAAACCTCGGCTGCCATGGAGAGTGTCGCCATCAGTGGGGACGGACGCACCCTGGTGACCGGCACCGACTCCCCTCGACCCAGACTCCAGATCTGGGATGTCCAGACCGGGGAGCAGTTACAGACCTTACAGGGCCATGGGGAGGGCATCTCCGCTATCGCCCTCAGCCCCAATGGTCAGTCGATCTACAGTGCCGGTGTGGATGGCGAGATCAATCGCTGGCAAGTGACCCAAGAGTGACCCAACTCATCTGCCCTGGATCAGATCCCTTTCTCTCTTTTGAGTCAGGCACCCCATTACAGCCATATCCAAGGCAAAGTAGAACGGAACACCATTGATCGTTTCCCTCCCATTGGAGATAGCTATTATCCTCAAAAAACGATTATAGATAGGCGATAAATGAATGATCTAAGACCTCAGGATCCATGCAAGGCACGAGAAAATAATACGCTATATAATATTTGATCTGATAATCATGTCGTCTCAAAATCTCTAATTGATCGGAATGTTTGGGTCCAGTAGTTGATCCGATTGGAGAGGATCGCTATGATGATTCAGTCACAGAGATTTGATCGCTCAGAGCCCGAATCTGAGTGATAAATGTATGTATTCTGGATAACTGACCCGTTGACGGATGAGCCGAGCTGGATCCAGTTGAGCAGGGAAAACAATGGCACAGCAGCTGCAGATCTTGGTGGTGGAGGAAAACCCGCATCTCAGTGCTCTCCTAGTCTGGCATCTCCAGCAGATGGGTCACCGGGTGCAGACCGCCAATGAGATCCGACAGGCCAAGGCCCTGTTGCAGTCCGAGCCGATCCAGTTGTTGATTCTCGATGATGATCTCAGCCCCCAGGAGGGGGTAAAGCTCTGTAACTGGGCCTACCGACACTGGAACCTATTGATCTTGATGCTGTCCTCTCGCAACGGTGATCAGGATGCGATCGCGGCTTTGCAGGCGGGGGCCGATGACTATCTGATCAAGCCTATGAGTATGCAGGTGCTCTGTGCTCGGGTCAGCGTCCTCTCTCGCCGTCTGTTCCGCTCCTTGCCCCCCACCTATCTACGGTTTGGTCCCGTCCAGATCGATCTGGTGCAGCGGCGGGTGATGGTGGCAGATCAGGAGGTGGAGCTTACTCCCCAGGAGTTCAGCTTGTTGTTTGTGCTGGTACAGGGCAATGGCACCCCCCTCTCACGGGCGGATCTGCTGCAGCGTGCCTGGCCCGATGCCATTGATAATCCCCGTACCGTCGATACCCATATCCTATCCCTGCGCAAGAAGTTGGAATCCGATCCCCGACATCCAACTCTGATCCGAACCGTGCGCAACGTTGGCTATTGCTTTGATACCACTCTAGAGGAGAGTCCGACCCCGACTGATCCGACTCCAGTGCTGCTCCCATCGGCTCCCAATAGCAATGGTTCTAGTAGTGCTAGCCCCACCAATCCCTTGGTGCGACGATCTACGCGGGCTGCTACGAGTCCCAACAGTAAGGGTAAGGCCAGAGCCTAGATCCCTCTTACCCAGAACCCTGCATACAGACTATATGGTGCATATCAAAGCAATTTTGCCGATCGACTTACCTGTACATGGCAGCTGCTGGTGGGGCAAGGGGACAAACGAAATTATGGATCCACGTCTATTGTTGTGGGAACGGCTGCACCGGCGTCTCTGCCTCGCGGATGAAGGGTTGCACCACCAGGAAACCAGCCCCAAAGGATCCCACCACCAACAGCAACGCCACTGTGATCCACAATACCGCCGAGGGGGACTGCTGCTTCTCGCGCTCCTTTTGAGTGAGAGAGTGAACATAGCTGGGATCCTGGGGTTCCAGACCCAGATGCTCCAATAGATCGGCATCCGCTAGATTGCCATAGGGAGGCAGAGAACTCTCTCCACCAGAGCCATAGTTGGAACCATAAGATCCATAGCCATTGGGAACCCGACCACGGGCACTGTTAGATCCCTTGCGAGGGCGAGAGGGGCGTCTCCCATAACGATCGGTTTCAGCAGCAGGCTCACCTCGACCCCCTGGAGTTGAGGGCGGGATAGGACTGGGGTGACCTGCGGAGCGAGGCGGAGGGGCAGGAAAAGGAGGGGGCACCGCTTGCCAGGTAGAACCCTGTTGATCCCTAGGGTCTCTCGATCGGGCCGAGCTGGGATCTGGGGTGGAGGCGGGCCGCGGTGAATGACTAGGGGCGATCTCCTCAGGACGCCGCCGCTTGAGTCGCTTCAGAAAGTCGTAGCTCGGATCCGCTCCGCTCGTCTCCTGGTTCCCCCCTGAACCGGTCTGCCCCAGATCGCTCGCTGTTGGGATCGGTTGAGACTCAGAGCGAGGGGCTCGAGCCTGGGTTCCACCGGCAGAGGGGGGCGTCCCGGCGGCCAACTGAGAGATCTGGTGGAGCTGTCTTTGGGTGCGGGTCAGGGCCGATTGGGCTCCCTCCACACTCTCCATCGCAGCGGCGATCTCCTGTTGTAGTTGTTGGGCTAGGGCCTCCAGTCGCTGTTTCTCCTGGGTGACCTGCTGTAATTGCTTACGAGTGAGCTGTAGCTCCCGCATCACCTGTTGGGGATCAACAGCGGGCACCGCCGGTGGCTCCGATCCAGACTGAAATTCGCTCAGCCGTCCATAGGAAATGGATCCCGTACTGGCAGGGGGACGAGTTCCGTTGATAACGGGGGTGGAGCGACGACGGTCATATGACATAGCGATGGCCCATCCGGAAAGAACAGCATCCTGTGTAAATATACTCGATACCACTACATATGGTCATTTTTGGATCGATTCCAGGGGAAGACACCATATGTGGAGCACCGAGGTCCTCCCTAGGGTATCGCTAGCCTGGGTCTGAGAAAACCCCTAAAACGGCAGAGATCTAGTCCTCAACCCCCATGATCTGGGCGACGGCCTGCACTTGGGGCTCTACCCCAGCATGGATCTGGGCTTGGGACTGATCGAGGGCGGTCTGAGGATCCTTGAGACCATTGCCCGTCAACACACAGACGATCCGGGCCTGGGAGGGCACCCGATCCCGCCATTTCAGCAATCCGGCCACGGAGGCAGCACTGGCAGGCTCACAGAAGATCCCCTGGGTGCGGGCCAGTAGACGGTAAGCTTCTAGGATCTCGGCATCGGTGACGCTATCGATGTGACCCCCACTCACCTTGCGGGTGGCCACAGCACGGATCCAACCTGCTGGGTTGCCGATGCGAATGGCGGTGGCGATGGTCTCAGGATGATCCACCACCCGTTGCTCCACGATCGGAGCGGCGCCTGCGGCCTCAAATCCCATCATGCGGGGGCGGTGACGGGTCTTACCTCGCTGGTGATAGTGACAGAACCCCATCCAGTAGGCGGTGATGTTACCGGCGTTGCCCACGGGAATACACAGCCAATCGGGCGCATCCCCCAAGGCATCCACGATCTCGAAGGCGGCGGTCTTTTGCCCCTCCAGTCGAAAGCGGTTGACGGAGTTGACCAGGGAGACAGGATAACGATCGGCGATCTGACGCACTAGGGCCAGGGCTTGATCGAAGTTGCCCCGGATGGCGATGATCTCCGCTCCATACATTAAGGTCTGGGCCAGCTTCCCCTTGGCCACATACCCATCTGGGATCACCACAAAGGCTCGCATCCCGGCTTTGGCCGCATAGGCTGCTGCCGCTGCTGAGGTATTGCCCGTACTGGCACAGATTACCGCCTCCGCCCCGGCTTCCTTGGCTTTCGAAACCGCCATGGTCATGCCCCGATCCTTAAAGCTACCGGTGGGGTTGAGACCATCGAACTTGAGATAAACCTCACAGGGGCGACCGATCCGTTCGGCGAGGCTGGGGGCCGGGATCAGAGGCGTATTGCCCTCCTGTAATGTGATCACGGGGGTGGCCTCGCTCACCGGCAGATAGTCCCAGTAGGTGCGGATCAGGCCCGGCCAGGCGGAATGGATCAGAGGTGGGGGGCTGAGGGTGACCATGCGATCAAATGAGGGTATGAGAACGGATAGAAACAGGAGGAGATCTGGGGTCAGAGGGATAAGCTTTACCGTAACATTGGGGTTTCCCACCGTATCCTTAGGTTAGTCCACCTAGCCCAACCTGGGAATAGACCAATCTGGGGGATAGATCAGATAGACGGTGCCGCCGGTGTATTGGAGCCAAAGGGTCTCCAGCTGAGCTCGATCATAGGTGCGTTTGACCTCGGGATCGGAAGGGGCCGCCGGATCGTGAACCACAGGATCTCCCTGGGCATCGAAGCCCACCAACACCGCCAGGTGACCGTTACTCTCGGGGATCGCAGCACCCTCTAACTCCCCTGCCTGCCAGGCAAAGCTGAACACCACCGGGACACCGGCGGCGATCCAGGGCTCTAACTCGGCCAAACTCTTAAACCGGGCCACCACACCCTCTAGCCCTTGGGCAGCAGCGTAGGCGGTATTGAAGGGCCAGTTACCATGGCCGTCGTAGAGCCAATCGAACACCCCCTGGACGACGGATCGGACCTGGGGCTCACAGGCTGCCGTGATATCCCCGCGCCAGTAGCTCAACACCATGGAGACCGAAACCGGACTGCACCACACCTCTCCACCATCGGGATAGACCATCTGGGAGCACTCCGGCAGATCTAGCACCCGATCCCACAGTTGCGGATCTCCAGGCTGTAACCGTTGAGGCTCCGTGGGCACTGTGGAGAGGGCCACCGCCACAGAGCGCAGCTCGGGACTGATCTGAGGATCGACACTAAACAAACGCACCTTGACCTGAACAGCGTCCCCCCCCTGAGGTTGATCCTTGAGCACCACCAGATCCACATAGACCTGGCCCTCCTCATCCTCCTGATCGGGGATCGAGTGTCGTTGGATCGTTGAGTTATCACTGGCCCAGATCCCGAGACTGTACCAGCCCGTCCACCGTCCGCCGCTACGGATGCGCAATTGGGTCTCCACCCAGGTCCCCGGTGGGGTGAGCGCATTCCAGGAGGGTAGTGCCCCTTGAAACCCGAAGTTGACTGGTAGCTGAGGACCGATCACCTCCCCCACCCAGTAGCGTCCCCCCGTATAGTAGTTGCCCCCATGGAACTCTCCGGCACCGTAGGGATCCTGTTCCTGTCGAGCTTGAGTGGCATCCAGCTGTACGCTACCGGACTCCGTCACCTGAGTGCCCTGATGATCCCAGGACTGGAACCGATCGGTGGCGCTGCGCCACTGGGCAAATCCGGTCTGATAGGGCTGTTCGGCCCTCGTCGCCATCATCAGAGATCCTCCCACACCCCATAGGGCTAACCCCTGCCACACGGTCCGCCGTCGCATGCTGTCTCCTCCATCCGCACCGAACCCATTGGAATCCGCTATCGTCCTCTATCTTGGACCTCATTGGGACATTAGACCTGCTATGATGAGCCGAGCCAGAGGATGTTTCGATCAAAACGAATCCTTGAGGGGCACCGAGGACAGGGATTATCAAGAGGATCCAATCACATTGGCAACCAGCAAACTTGATCTATACAGGCAACGGTGTAGCGTTATTCTATGCAAGTTCTGATTGTGGGATCAGGCGGGCGTGAACATGCGTTGGCCTGGAAGTTGATCCAATCCCCTGCGGTCACCCAAGTGTTCTGCGCACCTGGAAACGCAGGGATCCGGGCCATGCCGAAATGTCGCATCCTGCCACTGGCCCCCACAGATGTTGAAGGATTGCTGCGGTTCGCGACGGTGCAGGGGATCGGGTTGACCGTGGTGGGTCCGGAGCTGCCTTTGGTTCAGGGCATCTGTGATCAGTTTCAGCAGGCCCGACTGCCTATCTTTGGCCCCACGCAGGCGGCGGCTCAGATCGAGGGCAGCAAGGTGTGGGCCAAGCAACTCCTGCAACAGGCCGGGATCCCCACCGCTGGTTCGGAGAGTTTTCGATCCCTACGTCCGGCCCTCGATTACCTGGAGTCCCATAGCTACCCGGTGGTGATCAAGGTGAGTGGTCTGGCCTCGGGCAAAGGGGTGATCATCGCTCACACTCCTGAGCAGGCCAGGGCGGCGGTGGAATGGGCTTTACATCATCGTCCTCTTCATGGCGAGAAGGCGATCGTGATCGAGGAGTTCCTGGTGGGGGAGGAGGTGTCGATCATCGCCCTCTGTGATGGTCAGATCTGTCGGCCCTTGTTACCCAGTCAGGATCATAAACGGATCGGGGAGGGGGATACGGGTCCGAATACAGGGGGCATGGGGGCCTATGCCCCGGCGGATCATCTGATCACCCCAGAGCTGATGGACAAGATCCAACATCGCATCCTTGATCCGGCACTGGCGGCCCTGCAGAGCCAAGGGATCGATTATCGGGGTGTGCTCTATGGGGGACTGATGATCACTCCAACAGGGGAGCCCCAGGTCCTGGAGTTCAACTGTCGGCTCGGGGATCCGGAGACTCAGGCGATCCTCCCCCTGCTGGATATCCCTCTGGATCAACTGCTCTTGGCCTGTGTGGAGGGACATCTGGAGGAGATGGAGATCCTCTGGCAACCCAAGGCAGCAGCCTGTGTGGTGATGGTCTCCCAGGGCTACCCGGATAGCTTCGAGCGGGGCAGGGCGATCTCCGGTTTGGAACATGCGGCGGAGACAGGGGCGTTGATCTTTCATGCGGGCACCCGGCTCTCGTCTCCCTCGGTGCATCGCTCTCCCTCGCCTCAGATCGTCACCG
>CAYSEO010000222.1:0-7450 GCA_964429885.1 uncultured bacterium | reverse complement strand
GCACTCTTTCCAGGTCGGGCGGTGGTGCGTACCATGCCCAATACCCCAGCCCTGGTGGGGGAGGGGATGACGGCGATCTCGGGGGGATCGTTGACGACGCCGGAGCAGTTGCAGCAGGTGCAAGGGATCTTGGAGGCGGTGGGTCAGGTGGTGATCCTGCCGGAGTCTCAGTTGGATGCGGTGACGGCGGTGTCAGGATCGGGGCCGGGATATCTGTCCTTGATCGCGGAGGCCATGATCGATGGTGGGGTCAAGGCGGGTCTACCTCGGGATCTGGCCATGCAGCTGGTGTTTCAGACGTTGAAGGGGACGGCGGTCCTATTACAGCATGAGGGTAAGCCCCCGGCTCTGCTCAAGGATCGGGTAACCAGTCCAGGGGGGACCACGATTACCGGGATCTCTGTGCTAGAGGAGAATGGGGTGCGAGGGGCGATCATTGAGGCGATCGAGGCTGCTCAGGAACGATCTCTGGAATTGGGCAACTCGTAGAGCTGATTGCCAAGTCCTAGGGTGGATAGGAGCAGCTGAGTTACTCGGGACTGAACACTCTCCATTATCCGATCCAACTCCGGGCCTCAGCGCAGTTGAGTGAACTCCTCTTCAGTAATCCTCAAGTTCCATCTTGGTAATCAAGATTTGCCCTTTCACCTCTCAACGGTGTTTGACTCGACTCGATCGATCATGTACTGGACGTCTTCATTGGCATTCAAGGCCATGAGCCGTATGCCAGGATGACCTTTTCTGAACACTCGAAAGACCTCATCAGCAAAGGCTTGACCAATGATTTCTACACCCAGAAAGTCAAATACAACCACTTTGAACCGATCAATTCTGGCCAACAGTCTTCGAGCCTGAGATCGAGAAATCAGCTTCTCATCCCCATACTGAGCAAGACGCACCGGCACCACTGTTTTACCGAAGTCATGATCTTCGCCAGTCGCAAAGCTCATGAAAACTTGTTTGGCGGTTCTAGATGTGTTATTATTTAGCCTCATCCTGACAGAGGTGCCAGATCTAAACTCATCGCTATCAAAGATCCAATCTTCTTCCTCGCCATACTCATGAGCAAAGCAAACGCCCCCTGACAAGGTGGCAAAATAATCAAACATGCGGGAGCAGAAAAAAATCCCTTCTCCTGAGTGATTCTCAGGATCTGTCGTCAGCTTCCCTTTTGTTAATTCAAGTACGGCATGTCTCTCATCATGTAAGCTGAGTGCTAGTTGGATCTTCGTGAAGATCCCTACTCCGTCATCGAGAATTGTGATTTCTGTGTGGGCAGCATTCTTCTCTAGGGCTACCGTGATACATTCTCCTGATGAGTGCTCTATGGCATTATTCAGGATCTCGGAGCAACCGTACTGCAGTATATAGGCAACATTATCCGGCAGCCCTTGCACCAGGGGCTTAATGTCATTTCGCCAAACCACATCCTCTTCTAGATCTGCTCTGATCCAGTAGGATTTTTGCCATTCTTCAGAGGGATGCAGTTTGTATACTTTTCTCATGCTTGACTCATCCAAGATAAGACATCTTTGTTCCAGTAGCTTCTTGATATGCTTGTTAATGGCTTGCCTGGTAACCCCAAACTGCTGGGCCGCCAAAGTAGCAACATCCGTTGGATGGGCTTCCACATGATCCAATATGAACTGACGAATAGTCTCGCCACGCTTACGAACCTTCGACATAACCTGTGACATGGGGAGGGATCGCAACTGAGTACCTCCATATTGTCAACTACATTATAGGTGTTCGTCAACCTTCGCAAAGAGGTTCGTCAACCTATGGGGAGAGCAGCTGGGAAACTCTGCCCTCAACGATCATTTCAATACGGCTACCTTTGAGAATGCCCTTAAGTTTGGACCTGTGCTCTTGCCTCACCTCAGTACGGAGAGCTGGCCCGTTGGATCGCTCCTTTAGATTTGGAATGGGCCTTGACAGAGCTTGATCGACCCTGTCATTGGCGCTCTAGGCTGCGGCTGCCGTCTGTGGATTCGATCTAAACCGCTGTTTTCCTAGAGTCATCGTCGAGGTCAGGACCCCAGCGGCTTTGGCCAGATCGGCATCGGAGAGGGTGTTGATCAATCCTCGATCGAAGCTGGTATAGAGGAGCTCCAGAAGTTTCTGCACCCGATCCAGGGGTATGGGCTCTCCCACCACCTGCTGTTGGTACTTGATACTCTGCATGCGTTGCTCAAACCCAGCCTGTTTGTCCTGTTCATCCGTAGGAAACCGTAGATGTATAGATCCCAGCGGGATTACGCGCTCCAATCCCCGAGCATCGGCACTGCCCCCTACTAAGGCTCCTTCCAATACCAGATCCGCTGTAAATCGCCGACAGAGCAACAATCCTGCCGGTTGTGAGGTGTCACTTTCCAGAATCATCAGATGTTTACCGGTTTGGAGGGCATGCGGATCCAGGGAAACAGGGGTGGGGGTAGTGTCAGTCATTGGGGAAAACAGAGGGTGCTAACGTCAAGCAGAGGTAACAGCTCTTACCCATCACAGGCCAGCCGTAACCAAAGAGCAAGAATAAGTAGATCAGCAAAAACGTCTATACAGTCTATATAGTGCGTGTCAAAGCAATTTTGCCGATCTACTTAAGATGTCGTCTATGAAAACCTGATGAAGACAGTGTAATGGAGATCCCCCCCGCATGGGGTCCGTAAAACCGCGTATTCCTACCTGTCCTGAGGTGTCTCTCTCCCTAAGCCAACCGGGTTCAAGGGGAATTTGACGGAGATCTACCCGTCAGATCCGCTTAGATCGGCAGGATCTGAAACAATCCGTAGCTGAGCAGAGCACTGACCAGAGGCACCGTCAGGTTATCCAGGCCCGCCCAGGACACCATCTCCAGTCCCGTCGCAATCAGACCCACCCCCAGAGACAGGGGCACCAGGAGCGGGGAGAAACCGAAGGCCCCACTGAGGATGGCCATGATCACCCCGGCACTTACCCCCCACATGGTTAACGAGCCCTCCCAACTTTTCTGGATCTGGCCCACCTGATAGTGATGTCGGCCCCAGGTTTGTCCCACCAGTGCCGCTAGGGCATCCCCCCAGGTCATCACCAGGATGCCGATCACTGCAAAAGGTTGCTGATGCTGCTCCGCTTGCCAGAACAGCAACAACAGGAGACCGATGCTGAGGGCATAGAAGAAGGTGCCAAAGCTCTTACGCCCCACACCATTGAGGCTCTGCAGAATCTTGATCCGGTAGGAGAGCAGAGCAATACCGCAGAACACCAGGGCGAAACCCACACCCAACCAACGGGGCACCTGTAGGAACCAGGCCAACAGGATGATATTGCCCACCCCAATATGGATCACTTTGCGGACGATCTCCCCCTCCACTTGACGGGACCGAAGGAACTCAGCCAACCCAAACACCAGGGCTAACCACAGTCCGTAGCACAGGATCTGGGGGAGGAGCGCGGTATCAATCATGCCTCTAAATGCTCATGCCTCTAAATGCTTAGCTATCTCCCCTGTTGCCAGGAGATCTACTCGATTATAAAGAGGATCGCTGCCCCAAAACATCACCCTCGGGATCCCTATGACATCATGTCACACACCATCGTCGGATCAGCTCCTGCATGACGGTCTCCAGTTGGATAGCACGGGCTGCCTTGAACAGGAGTCGATCCCCTGGCTGTAGCTCAAGCAGCAGGGATGTCAGCAACTGATCGGGGCTGAGAAAGGATCGGACACGCTGGGCGGGATGGGCCTGGAGCAGAGGGAGCATCTCCTGAGCGGGATCCAGAACCCAGAGGTGATCGAGCGGTAGAGCTGCGGTGGCCTGACCGACCTGAGCGTAGAGATCGGGGGCAAAGTCTCCCAACTCCCGCATAGGTCCCAGGATGGCCCAGCGGCGACGACCGGGGATCTGGCTGAGCATCTGCAGGGACGCGATCATGGCCTCTGGAGCAGCGTTGTAGGTCTCATCGAGGATCTGTAGATCTTGAGGCAGGGTGTGGCGATGGTGACGTCCGGGGAGTTCTGTCTGTAGATCCAACGGAGAGTGGAGAGGATCCAAGGGCAATCCCAGGCTGTGGATCGTAGCCAGCACCGCCATCCAATTGAGGGCCTGATGGCGGCCGGGGAGGGGGATAGGCAGGATTTGATCTCCCAGGTGGATCTGTTGCGAGTCGGGATCCCAGTGGCCTTGCAGATCTCCACGCTCCAGACCGAAGGTGAGCAACGATTGATCCTGATGCCGGTAAGCCTGGGCGGTCTGTAACAACAGCTCATCTTCGCCATTGAGGATCGCCAGATCTGGGGATGTGGTCAGTAGCTCACATTTGGCCTGAGCGATCGCCTCACGAGACCCCAAACGTCCGATATGGGCTGAGCCAATGTTGAGGATCAGGCCATGGGTGGGGGAGGCTGTTCGAGCCAGACGGGCGATCTCCCCTGGTCCTCGCATGGCTAGTTCCAACACCACATACTGGTGCTCGGGTTGGATCTGCAGTAGGGTCTGGGCCAGACCAATGTCGTTGTTGTGGTTAGCAGGGCTCTTGAGGACGGTGCCGTAGCGACTGAGGGCCTTGGCCAGCATCTCCTTGGTGGTGGTCTTACCGGCTGAGCCTGTGATCGCGATCACGGGGATCTGGAACTGTTGACGCCACCAGTGGGCGATCTGTTGATAGGCAATCAGAGTGTCGGGCACTTGGAAATGAGGACCCGCGATCGGTCGGTCGGTGATCGCTGCCACAGCCCCGCGCTCGAAAGCCTGAGTGACAAACTGGTGACCATCAAACGTCTCCCCCTGCAGGGCAATGAACACCGCTCCCGGTGGCAATTGGCGAGTATCAGTGCTTAGGGCCGAGAAATGAGTGTCCTCCAGGATCCGTTGAGGCTGAGTCCGGAGCACCTGACTGAGGCTGGCGATCGATCCTTGGATCATAAGATAGCGAGATCCGACAAGATTGCGACTCAGATCCTACAGTTTGATGACAGTTAGAGCATCGCCAGGATCCGTAGTGGTGGGTCAGAGACCCAGATCCAGGGGGTGCGGTAGAATATCGGGTGCTGCTGATCTCAGGTCGAGCCTGATCTGCAGTGGGAGCCTGATCTAGATCCTCTGTTGATTCTGCCTTGAAGCAAACCACTAAGCCACTGCGTCTATGCCTACTGCAGGTGTGGGAACCGGGTTCGGTGACGGATCCGCTGCAGTTGGATTGGGAGAAGCTGTTTCCCCCCGATCGGTTTGCCCTGCAGAGTTTTGCTCACGAACAACCCCTGCTGCAGTACATCCATCAGCACCATGAGTCCATCGACTGCCTGCTATTGCTCAGCCCTGCCGATGGGTTACGAGAGATGGAGTCGGTAGCCCATAGGCTCTGTGAATGGGGGCTGCTGTTGCCCACGGTGTTGGTGCTGATCTCCATCGATCCCCTTTCCCCCGAACAATACCACCGCATTCAGTCGCTGCAGGATCACAATCGATTTTTCTATCACAACGCCACCATCGTTAAGCTGATCGCCCCCGATATCCTGATCGAGCAGCTGCGGGGTCAGATCCCCCATCACCCTCCGCTTAACCTGGCGGCTCAGGTGGATCGGGCCATCGCCCTGTTTCTGCAACTCTCCCCCACTTGTGGTCTACCGGAGGGGGAGGAACAGGGATTGGGCAAGATCCCAGGTCGGGTGCGACATCAGCAGCAACGACTGGCGGAGAAGCTACGGGATCGCTTAGGCTACGCGGGGGTGTACTACCATCGGGACCCGGAGCGGTTCTATCGCCGACTGCCCTCGGAGGAACAACAACGGATAATGCAACGGCTGCGGGGCCTCTATCAGGCGATCGTGTTGGACTACTTTCAGTCCCCAGCCAAGGCCAACGTCCGCATCGACGAGTTGGTAGCCCTGGCCTTCTTTGGGGATATGGGAGCCTCCCAGTTGCTGGAATTACATATGAGTTTAATGGACGATTTTGCTAGGCAGCTTAAGCTAGAGGGACGCAGCGAGGAGGTGTTGCTGGACTACCGCATTACCTTGATCGATGTGATTGCCCATCTCAGTGAGATGTATCGTCGTTCCATTCCTCGGGAAAGCTGATCTCATGTCCTCAGTCCGTCGAGCCTACGTCCTCAAGCTCTACGTTGCGGGAAACACGCCCAACTCCAACCGAGCGATCCAGACCCTGAACGACATCCTCACCAAGGAGTTTCGGGGGGTTTATACCCTCAAGGTGATCGATGTATTGGAGAACCCACAGCTGGCAGAAGAGGATAAGATCTTAGCAACCCCCACCCTCGCCAAGGTGCTACCGCCGCCGGTGCGTAAGATCATTGGGGATCTGTCGAATCGGGAGAAGGTTCTGATCGGCTTGGATCTGTACGAGCATGGACTAGAGGATAGGGCGTGATATGGATAGCAAGGAGACCGATCAGGAGGGGCGCAGCCCAGCACTCACCCGCCCCCCCAGCCGAGGTATCCCCAAGATCTACACGGGCATCGAGGGCTTCGACGATATCAGCCATAACGGCCTGCCGGAGGGACGCTCCACCCTGATCTCGGGGACTTCCGGTACCGGTAAGACTCTGTTCGCCATCCAATATCTCTACAACGGCATCATTAAGTTTAACGACAATGCCATCCTGATCACCTTCGAGGAGTCCCCCGCCGACATCATCCGCAATGCCCTCAGCTTTAACTGGGATCTACAGAACTTAATCGACGAAGGTAAGCTGTTCATCCTGGATGCCTCCCCAGATCCAGAAGGCTATGAGGTGAGCGGCAATTTCGATCTCTCCGCCCTGATCGAACGGATCCAATACGCGATACGCAAGTACAAGGCCAAGCGGGTGGCGATCGATTCGGTGACGGCCATTTTCCAACAATACGATCCTGTGGGGATCGTGCGCCGGGAGCTATATCGGTTGACGGCTCGCCTCAAGCAATGTGATGTCACCACAGTGATGACGACAGAGCGCACTGAGGAATATGGACCCATCGCCCGGTTTGGGGTGGAGGAGTTCGTCTCCGACAATGTGGTGATCCTACGCAATATGTTGGAGGGGGAGAAACGCCGCCGTACCATCGAGATCCTCAAGTTGCGGGGCACCACCCACATGAAAGGGGAATATCCTTTCACCATGACCGATGAGGGGATCAACATCTTCCCCCTGGGGGCCATGCAGTTGACCCAACGATCCTCCAATACTCGTGTCTCCTCCGGGGTGGCCAAATTGGACGAGATGTGTGGCGGGGGCTTCTTCAAGGACTCGATCATTCTGGTGACTGGGGCGACGGGGACGGGCAAGACTTCTCTGGTTAGCAAGTTTCTAGAGAATGGCTGTCAGGTGGGGGAACGTTGCATCATGTTCGCCTACGAGGAATCCCGCGCCCAACTCTCCCGTAATGCCTCCTCCTGGGGGATCAATCTCGAAGAATATGAGGAGAAAGATCTGCTGCGGTTCATCAGTGCCTATCCAGAATCGGCAGTCTTAG
>CAYSEO010000221.1:0-7450 GCA_964429885.1 uncultured bacterium | reverse complement strand
GCCGATACTCCTTCTCCCCGATCTGCCCCTTGGCGATCCCCTGGAGAAACTCCAGGCCAAACTCTAAAAAATTTTGCAAGCCTGCGGGCTCCCGCTGCAGGTTGCGCGTGCCCAACACCGCCAGGATCAAGATCAGGCTGCTGGCGATCAGGCTAGTGATCAGCACCTCCAGGTGGAAGGACAGCCCCCCCAACCGCAGATAGAGATGCTCCCCCACCTCCAACTCCGCCAGGGTGAAACGTGACAGGGGCAAGGACAGCAGTGACAGGCTGTCGATGGCATAAGTCATAGGGTTACCTTGAGCGAGAACGAGAGGGACGAGTCAACAGTTGCAGCAGATAGAGCAGCAAGGTCAGCTTATAGCTGAGAAAGCCGAAGAAGATCGGCAGCACCTGCAACGAATCCAGCTGAGTGGCCAACAGGATCAGACCCACAAACACCGCCAAGCGAGCCACCCCTAACCGATCACTCCCTTTGCCCAGCCGGGACACACTGCGACCTAACAAGCGCAGGTATATCACTCCACCAATAGCCCCCAGCAAGTAGTTGGCCGCGATGGAGGGAGTATAGGCAAAGGCCACGCCCCCAGCGATCACCACGCTCAACCCGAGGGTGGCCAGTAACAGCCAGTCCTGAGTCTGATGGAAGTCACTCTGCTGGGGTGAGTCTGAGGCGGTCGAGGAGTCAGTCGGATCCGGGAGTGGGCGATCGGTCGTCCCATCCTTGGGGCTCTGACGGGATAGGGAGACAGGAGAAGAAGACATGAGCGAACAGAGTTGGCTAGCACTGGTGACAGTTAGAAGTCCAATCCGCAAGTGGGACCTCCACACAACCCTCTGTCCAACCCGTTACCCAACGTCACAGTCCTAAGTCACATGACTTAACACAGCAGTGCCAGGGATCTTGATCCAGACAGCAGGGGCTCGGGTCCAAACCCCGATCCGGAGCCGTCAAATGGGCCTCAGTCGCAGGTTGGGAGCTCAAGCACTATGACTCTACCACCTCTCGGGATCCCCTTTCGCGTCCCTGGATAGATTTCCTCAGATTGCAGGATGTTGCGGGACTGAGGGGGAGAGGAGGCAGATCCAGTCTATGTATCTTTACATTTCGATCCCTATCGGATCCTGTCTTTGGGTAAGGATTTGTGTCGATCCGGCCCCCTCTATACACTGAGGGTAGTGGGCGGACAGGACAGAGGTGCAGCCATGGAGAGATGGACGGATCTCAGCGGTTTGGAGGCCTGGGTCTGGTGGGATTACCAAGTGGCCGTGCTGCTGACGGTGATCGTGCCGTTGGTGTTACTGATCTGGGGCTATGTGCTGAAGTTCACCCCTTTGTTGCAGTTGCTGATCGTTTACTGGCGAGTCTCCAGCCTGTTGGCGATCACGGTGTATCTGATGATCGCGGAGTTCCCCATCAGCTTCCTGACGGGTACTCTGGCGCGGGCCTTGATCCCCATCAGTCTGTGGTTTTGGGAGGATCTGAGTCAAGGGATCCTGGCGGTGCCCGGTGGAGCGACTCGGTGTTTTCAGATCTGGCGTTGGCTGCTCTCGGTTTATATGGGGATCGGGTTCCTGTTCTCCGCTGCCTTTCTCCCCTGCGGGTTTCAGCCGCCCCTATCCGCCAGCTGTCGAGTCTGGTTGCAACCGCCCCTGGCCTTTAAGCAGATCTTTCATCCCGAGACCCCGGTGGAGACGTTGGGGTTGGCTGGATTGATCGGGTTATTGGCCTATGGGATCTATAGCCTGTTCTTTCTGTGGCGCATGGGGCAACGGATGGGCAATGAGGGCACGCCCTTGTGAGAGTTAAGCTGTCGATCTTTTGTTGAGAGAATTATGGGACCACTCCCTTGGCCTGAGGCTCTGGAACAGTACACCCAGAAGGTACCCCACGAGGTGCTGCGGGTGGAGGTGGAACAAGCGGATGGAGAGCCCGATCTGATCTTGATCTTTCGGGGCTTCAGTAGCTCTTTGATGCGGTCCACCCCTGCGGATCTGAGTCAACCGGTGATCCAATCAGGGGCTCGCTTGCTCAGTCTGGATCGGCTACAGGGACCATTCGATCCAGCAGATCCGAAGCTGATCCAAGGAAACCTGGATCGAACTGCCGCCCGAGATCTCTTGATCAGTGTGGGACTGGATCCGGTGGGTTGGGAGTAGAGCATCCTCTACCGTGTACATGTATTGCGGTGATCCTTGAGAGCAACCGACCCTCTATCTACACGGGAGCCGCCTGGGATCCTGAATCGCCTCTCTAGACCCCGATCCGAGAGCGGGCCCGATCCAGATCCCGTTGTAAGGAGTATTCCGCGGAGACGATCAGGGAACGACCGGTCATCTCAACCGGCTGAGGCAGATGTAGGATCTCCAGCAAAGTCGGGGCGACGTCTGCTAGACCCCCATCGGAGCGCAGCTTGACATCGTTGCCATGGCCCTCGATCTTGCGCTTCTCTCCCTCGATCAAGAGGAAGGGCACCAGGTTAGTGGTGTGGGCGGTCCAGGGATTGCCCTGCTCATCCCACATCAGCTCTGCATTGCCATGATCCGCCAGGATCAGCGCCGTACCCCCCACTCCCACGATGGCGGAGATCAGATCCCCCAGACACCGATCGACGGTCTGTAGGGCTTCTACCGTGGCATCGAAATTGCCCGTGTGGCCCACCATATCCGGGTTGGCGTAGTTGATCACCACCAGGCTGTATTCCTGCTTATTGATGGCCTCTACCGCTGCCTCCGTCACCGCCGCCGCCGACATCTCCGGGGCCTGATCGTAGGTGGCCACCCCTGGGCTGGGGATCAGGATCCGATCCTCGTCGGGATAGGGTTGCTCATGGCCGCCATTGAAGAAATAGGTGACATGGGCGTACTTCTCCGTCTCCGCCAAGCGCAGCTGCTTGAGGCCATGCTCGCTCACCACCTGCCCCAACAGATTGTCCAGATTCTGGGGGGTGAACAACACCTGTACCGGCAGATCCGCTTCGTACTGGGTCATGGTGGCGAAGGCCAGATCTGGGATCAGTTCCCGATCAAACCCTGAGAAATTGGGAGAGACAAAGGCGTGGCTCAGCTGTCGAGCCCGATCGGGACGGAAGTTAAAGAAGATCACCCCATCTCCTGCCTGCACGGCACCAGGGGCAAGCCGCACCGGCTCCACAAACTCATCCCCGATCCCCTGCTCATAGGACTCCCGTAGAACCTGAACAGCATTGCGATCAGCGGTGGGCTCATCCTCGGTCATCACTCGATACATCTTCTCGACCCGATCCCAGCGTCGATCCCGATCCATGGCATAGTATCGTCCCCCCAGAGTGACGATCTGACCGACTCCGATCTGATCCAGACGCTTTTGTAGATCCTCCAGGAGCTTAGCTCCCACTCGCGGTTGAGTATCCCGACCATCGGAGATGGCATGAATCAGGGGAGATAAACCTTGGGCCTTTGCTACCTCCACCAGACCACAGAGGTGATCCACATGGGAGTGCACCCCTCCTGTAGAGCAGAGACCCACCAGATGCAGGCGTCCCCCTCGATCCCGCACCTGTTCACAGAGAGCGAGCAAAGTGGGCTTTTGGGCTAACGTTCCTTCCTCGACGGCATCGGAGATCCGCACCAATTCCTGCGGCACGATCCGGCCTGATCCGAGGGTTAAATGGCCCACTTCCGAGTTACCCATCTGAGCTGGTGGCAATCCCACCGCCCGACCGGAAGCGCCGATTAAGGTGTGGGGATAAGTCGCCCAGAGGCTATCAATGACAGGGGTCGTGGCATTCAGAACCGCATTGCCATCCAGCGTATCCCGATGTCCCCATCCATCTAGGATGATCAATACGGCAGGGGCAACAGGTTGGGTAGCCATGAAACAGCCTCTCGCTCTAATCTCAGTTATCCTACCAGCCTCAAAAAACTCTCAGCAGATCCCTAAGGTTTGCTCCAGAATTCCAGCCCAAGACCCCTCGTCTTAGCCCAGATCTGCCTGCCCCGGTCAGGGGAACTCAGCTCATCCCATCGGAATGACTAAGCAGAAACACTTGGGCTCTTGCCTCGATCCCAGCACCCCAGCCCTAATCCAGGAAAATATGCCTGACGGGCAGTGAATCGGGAGACCCACGGCAGCTAAACGATTCAGCTACTATCCTCGATCTGCTTCGAGAACATCAATCGCTAGCCATACAGCGACACTAAAGTAATCGAATCTCCACCTAGATTGCAAATAAACTTAACACCAAGTCCCCAAAATCCCAAGGGGATCCGCGCAAATGGCCCAGATCGGGTTGGGAACCCAGTAGGGATCCTTGGCGAACCGACCCCGGTCTGTGGGGTCAAACCCTTGAATGGTACGGGTTAAGATATGTTATTGTGCTCTAACCTGTGGTAGGCCCCAAGGAGTCCGCCAGAGCCTGGAGTTTGCCCGTAAGTACGAGTTGTTGACTATGGAACTCTCTTCGATCTCCCCAACGATGTCCGATCAGTGGCTGACCCGAGAGCGGGATGCCTGTGGAGTTGGCTTGATCGCCGATCAGCAGGGCCGTGCCAGCCATGAGCTGGTGCAGAAGGCGCTCCTGGCTCTGGGCTGCATGGAACATCGCGGCGGCTGTGGGGGTGATCGGCAGACGGGAGATGGGGCTGGGGTGACGACGGCGATCCCCTGGGGACTGTTACGTCAGTGGGCCGATTCTGCAGGGATCACCCTCCCAAATCCTGACCGAGCTGTGTTGGGCATGGCCTTTCTGCCTCAGCCAATGGATCTACGGGAGTCAATCTGTCAGGAGATCGTAACATTCGTACAGGGGGCGGGCTGGAGTTGGTGTAGCTGGCGAGAGGTGCCGATCCGACCTGAGACATTAGGGACATTGGCCCGCGAGAATCAACCCGCCATCCGACAGATGATCCTCTCCCATGCCGCTCATACCGGGGAGGATCTGGAGCAGGAGCTTTATCTCTTGCGCAAGCGGCTGGAGCGTCACATCCGGGAGCGGTTTGGATCTGAGGCTCTGTATTTTACCTCCCTGTCCTCTCGGATCGTGGTGTACAAGGGCATGGTGCAGTCGGCTGTATTACAGCAGTTCTATGGTGATCTGGAGGATCCGGCCTATGTCAGCCCCTTTGCTTCCTATCACCGTCGGTTTAGCACCAATACCCTGCCCCGCTGGCCCTTAGCCCAACCGATGCGTTATCTGGCCCACAATGGCGAGATCAATACTTACCTAGGCAATGTCAATTGGATGGTGGCTCGGGAGCGTACCCTGGCCCATCCCCGCTGGGGAGATCAGATTGAGGATCTCAAGCCCATTGTTGATCCGGAGGCCAGTGACTCGGCGGGCATGGACAGCACCCTGGAGTTGTTGATCCGCTCGGGCTATTCTCCCCTACAGGCGATGATGATGCTGATCCCGGAGGCGTTTCGCAATCAGCCGGAGCTACAGGCGGATCCCGAGATTACAGAATTCTATGAGTTCTTTGGGGGGATCCAGGAGGCTTGGGATGGTCCGGCCATGGTGGTGTTCTGTGATGGGCATTGGATCGGGGCCACGTTGGATCGCAATGGCTTACGTCCGGCTCGCTATGCCATCACTCGGGATGGGCTGATCGCGGTGGGATCCGAGGCTGGGGTGATCCCTCTAGATGAGGCGGAGATCGTGGAGAAAGGACGCCTGGGTCCGGGTCAGATGATGGCGGTGGATCTGAGCACCTACCAGGTGGTGAAGAACTGGGAGATTAAGCGACGGGTGGCGGCGGAGCATCCCTATGGGGAGTGGCTACGGTCCCAGCGGGTGGATCTGCCAGCTCAGGATTTCGGTACGGAGACCCATCTGGGGGATCGGGAGCTGCTGCAGATGCAGACGGCCTTCGGCTACACCCTGGAGGATGTGGAGATGGTGTTGGAGGAGATGGCGGCCTCCGGCAAGGAACCCACCTTCTGTATGGGGGATGATGCACCTTTGGCGGTGCTCTCTCAAAAACCTCACCCCCTCTACGATTACTTCAAGCAGCGCTTCGCTCAGGTCACCAACCCGGCCATCGATCCGTTGCGGGAAAGCCTGGTGATGTCTCTGGATGTGTATCTGGGGGCACGGGGCAACATTCTACATGTGGGACCGGAGGATGCCCGGTTGCTACATCTACGTAGCCCAGTGATCAATGAGGCGGAGCTGACGGCTTTACAAGGATCGGATCTGTCCTGTCAGACCCTCTCCATGCTGTTCTCGGTAGCTCAGGGACCCCAGGGATTGGCACAGGCCCTCCAGCAGCTTCAGGCTCAGGCGGTAGCGGCGGTCCAGGCCGGGGACCAGGTGTTGATCCTCTCCGATCGGGGACTGAGTGAGGAGCAGGCGTTGATCCCACCCTTGCTCGCAGTCGGGGCGATCCATCACCATCTGATCCGGGCAGGGCTGAGGTTACAGACCTCCCTGGTGGTGGAGACCGCCCAGTGCTGGAGTACCCATCATTTCGCCGGTCTGATCGGTTATGGAGCCAGTGCTATCTGCCCCTATCTGGCCTATGAAACCGTGCGGCAGTGGTGGCACAAGCCCAAGACCAAGAAGCTGATGGAGTCGGGTAAGCTGCCCACCCTGTCTATCGTGGAGGTACAGCTCAAAAATCGGGCGGCCAATGAGGCGGGACAGCTAAAGATACTCACCAAGATGGGGATAAAACAGCTATCCAGCTACCATGAGGCTCAGAAAATTGAGTGCATTGGCCTCAATGTTGAGGTGATCGATCTGGCCTTCCGGGGCACAACCTCGCGGGTGGGGGGCATGAGCTTGGCGGATCTGGCCCAGGAGGTGATGATCAGTCATGGCAAGGCTTTTCCCCTGCAGGCGAAGCGGCTAGAGAACTATGGTTTCGTGCAGGCTCGACCCAGTGGCGAGTACCACATCAACAGTCCGGAGATGGCCAAGCGACTACATCAAGCGATCCAATCTGAGTCCCCGGACCACTACGAGCTCTACCAGCACTATCTGCAGCAGCGTCCCCCCACGGCTTTGCGAGATCTGTTGGACTTCCAGAGTGATCGGCAACCTATCGAGAGCTTGGAGGTGGAATCGGCTGCGGATCTGTATGCTCGCTTCGCCACGGGCGGTATGTCTCTGGGTGCCCTGAGTAAGGAGGCCCATGAGGTATTGGCCATTGCCATGAACCGGATCGGAGGTAAGTCCAACTCCGGTGAGGGGGGTGAGGATCCCAATCGCTTTCTGGCGATCCAGGCGGTGACGGCGGATGGGGCATCGATCCAGTTTCCGGGGCTGAAGGGTCTTAAGCCAGGAGATACTGCCAACTCCGCCATCAAACAGGTGGCCTCCGGTCGCTTCGGGGTGACACCGGAATATCTGATCCATGCCCAACAGATCGAGATCAAGGTGGCTCAAGGGGCCAAGCCGGGAGAAGGGGGCCAGCTGCCTGGTCGCTAGGTGAGCGAGTATATCGCCATGCTGCGTCGGTCCAAGCCGGGG
>CAYSEO010000220.1:0-7471 GCA_964429885.1 uncultured bacterium | reverse complement strand
ACACAAAATCCCCAATTATGCCTTTCCTGTGGAGGCGGACATGTCCCATAAGGAGCCGGCTTAAAACAAGAAGAACCGGCTGCTGTTGGATCACACCTATGATTCCTCCCATCGCTATGCCGGTCTCTACTGGGGGGGTGATCTGGAGGGGGTACGGCAAAAGCTAGATTACCTGGCAGATCTGGGAGTGACGAAGATTATTCTCTCGCCGATCCAGGACAATGCCAATGGTCTGCTCTACTCTCCTTCTGCGGATAGCTATATCTATCTGGACAAGCAGGAAACCCAGAATGAGGTGGATCCTTTCTATGCCCATGCCTCCTCGGCCTTTCATGGTTATTGGATGAAGGATTGGTATGAGATCGATGAGCACTATCGCAATCCTGAGGACGAGGGCTTCGATCGGTTTCGAATCCTGAGGCAGCTACTGAATGAGGCAGAGGAAAAAGGCATCGG
Source organism: uncultured bacterium (assembly GCA_964429885.1). Taxonomy (GTDB): domain Bacteria; phylum Cyanobacteriota; class Cyanobacteriia; order Thermostichales; family Thermostichaceae; genus CAYSEO01. Next base: position 7,015 of record CAYSEO010000220.1, on the reverse strand, counting down.
GGTGATCCTGGATCTGACGATGAACCATACCTCTCCCTTCCATTACAACAGTCTGCACCCAGTCTTTTATCCGGATCAAATCGGGTTTTGGTTTGCGGATAATGGTGCTGTTTATCGTCATGGGGAGTTGGCAGCTACCTTCTGGGATCCGGCCAATAGTCAGCTGGATCCGTTAGATTGGTTCCATCCACTCAAGGGGATCGATTTTAACCGCCCCACCCAAAAAATGGTGGAGGAGGGCACTTTGCCAGGGGGGTTACCGGACCTTGATCAGGAGGTCCCAGCGGTGAATGAATATCTCTTGGATGCCGTCAAATTTTGGGTTAATTTCAATCAGGAAGGGGCACAGGTAGCAGGATTTCGTCTGGATGCCGTCAAGCATATCAATATCAAGTTCTGGCGCCAGGTTGAGGATACGGTCATGTCCCTCAATCCAGATGCGATCTTGATTGGGGAGTTTTTCAGTGCAGGCTATCGCAATCTGGAGAGTGTGGGTTGGTATAACCAGACGGAGAACTATACGTTCTTCAACTTCAACTTAAGTATGCCAGCTCGCCGTTTCTTCGCCCGTGATCGGAATTGGGATGGTCGAACCGAGATCTTGAGGGAGACAACTCTAGGCCGTCAAGGCAGATACTATAACTACCCTCCCCTCCAGAAATTTATCCATTGGGTGCTCAACCCCGCTGAGACCCTGGAGATCCCCCGTACAGCGCTGGATTCGATCCCGGATGAGGATGGTAAAGCCTGGGTCAATTTCATCGAGAACCATGATGAGCCTCGTTTGCTTACCACCTATCCTGAGATGAGCGAGCAAGCCTATCGCAGTTTAATCAAGTTCATCTTCACCAGTCCTGGGGTGCCCATGTTAATGTATGGCGTGGAGACGGGTTTGGCCCTGCCCTACCATCCCAAACATGAGGGATTATTTGGCATCGGTGGCGATCCCTTTAACCGACAGATGATGATCTGGCCCGACACAGAGGGATGGGATAACCGCTATTACGAGACGACTCGGGATATGTCGCTCTTACGAGGTCAGCATCCTGTGCTTAGGTATGGGGATACTGATTACCTCTATCCGCAGGGATCTCGTCAAGATGCGGATCTATTTATGGTCAGGGACTCCTCAGAATGTGATGAGAGGGTCTCTGATTGCGATGCTATTCTCTATGCCTATTCCACCTTTGGTGGCGAGTTTCTGTTGTCCTTTGGGGAGGAGGGTTACTCTCAGTTTGAAGATGCTGAGACCCATACCGTGGCTGGGATCATGGATGGACTTCTGCCCCTACGTTTGCACCCGGAAGAGTCGAAGGTGTTGGTGCTGCAGTGATAGATGAGGGTCGATCAGGGGTAGTCCGGATTAAGCGAAGCTCTCTCCCTCCTGAAGGGTGACATCTTGCCATCGACCTAGGCCTACAGCCCGTAAGGCTTCTGGCAGAGCGATCGCTCCTGAATAAAGCGCTTTGCCCACGATCGCCCCCGTCACTCCGTAGGAGGTGAGACCTAGCAAGGAGAGCAGGTCCTGGATAGAGCTGATTCCCCCTGAGGCGATCACAGGCACTGAGGCGATCGAGGCGATCTGACGCAGTTGATCGAGATTAGGTCCCTGCAAGGTCCCATCCCGTTGGATATCGGTATAGATGATGGCGGCGGCTCCCTGCTGACAAACCCGCTCGACCAACTCAGTTGCAGGCATGGCGGTGGACTCAATCCAGCCCTTAATGGCCACCTGACCCTGTTTGGCATCGATCCCTACAATGATCCGACTGGGAAACTGCTGACAGAGCCTCTCCACCAGTGTGGGATCCTCAACCGCCACCGTGCCCAGGATGACCCGATCCACGCCGGACTCCAACAACTGCCGGGCTCGCTCCAACGACCGAATTCCCCCACCCACCTGGACCGGCACCGAGACAGTTTCAGCGATCCGTCGGATCACCTCCAGGTTAGAGGGCTCACCTGTTTTGGCCCCATCCAGATCCACCAAATGCAGACGAGAGGCCCCCTGATCGACCCATACCTGAGCTTGCGTGAGGGGAGCTTGGGCCACGATCTCAGACTGGGCGTAATCCCCCTGATAGAGACGTACACAGTGACCTTGTAAGATATCTATCGCTGGGATCACTTCCATCCGATTACCTCCACTCGCTTAAGTTTCCATGTTACCTGGACCGGGGTCTCTGATCTCCATTCGGGTACGTTGCCATAGGTATGATAAGGTCTACAGAATGATTCATAAGGAAATGATGATGGTCGATCCCAATGGATTAATACCCTCTGCTGGTCTGAAAATGCCTTGGATCCTCTATGGTACAGCTTGGAAGAAGGAAAGAACTAGAGATCTGGTGATACAAGCTATTCAAACAGGGTTCAGAGGCCTGGATACGGCTTGTCAGCCCAAACATTACAACGAACCTCAAGTTGGAGAAGCCTTAGAGCATCTGAAGGGTACAGGGATCGATCGGGATGAGATCTTCCTACAAACTAAATTTACACCCCTTGCAGGCCAGGATCCCCAACGAATTCCCTATGATCAGAATGCGCCTGTAGAGCTACAGGTGGCTCAATCGTTTGAGGTGTCCCAGCGTAATCTAAGAACCAAGACTATCGATTCCCTTGTCCTTCACTCACCCCTATCTCCCCATGAACTGCTCATGCAAGCATGGGGCGCCATGGAGAAGATCGTGGCGACAGGCTCAGTCAAACAGCTCGGCATTAGTAATTGTTATGATCTGGAGGTCCTCAAGAGACTCTATCGGGATGCTACAGTGAAGCCTGCTGTCATTCAAAATCGGTTTCACCAGAGAACAGGATACGATTCAGATCTGCGTCAGTGGTGCTCTCAACATCAAGTCATCTACCAGAGCTTTTGGACCCTGACGGCGAACCCCCACATCCTGGATAGCTCTACGATCCAGACTAAGGCACAAACCTACCAACAAACACCTGTTCAGATCCTATTTCGATACCTCAATCAGGTGGGGATCGTGCCGCTAACGGGAACAAATTCTGTGGACCACATGTCCGAGGATCTTAACGTCTTTGATTTCGAACTCTCCGCTAGGGACTTAGCAGAGATTGGAGCTCTTCTTAAAAAGTGAACCATCAGCCCCCAAGATCATCGTAAAGGTGATGAACTCTGCCTTAATCTCGGGGGCGATCGCTCGATTGGAGTAGGGAAAGCCGGAAAGCCGAGCGTCACTACACCTAGACTCCACTCTGAGGTCTTGGGACCTGGATAGGGAGTGAATAGTGTTCATCGTTGCATCAGGAACCGATCACAAGCCATAGCCACCTCGCGCCCCTCCTGGATCGCCCACACCACCAAGCTCTGACCCCGCCGACAGTCTCCTGCCGCAAACACACCAGGGATATTGGTAGCGTATTGCTCCTGATCTGCCTTGACATTGCTGCGTTGATCCCGATCCAGCTGCAAGCTATCCAATAGGATCTGTTCTGGACCTAGAAAGCCCATGGCCAGCAACACCAACTGAGCTGGTAGCACCCGTTCTGTGCCTGGGATCGGCTGCGGCCCAAACCGACCTTGATCATCTTGCTTCCATTCCACCTGAACTGTGTGAACCGCTTTGACTTGACCCTGATCATCTCCTTCAAATCGAGTGGCTGTCGTCAGATAGGAACGGGGATCGGAGCCAAACTTGGCCTCAGCTTCCTCCTGACCGTAATCCTGTTTGTAGACCTTAGGAAACTCGGGCCAGGGATTGTTAGCAGCCCGCTGGAGGGGGGGTTTGGGCATGATCTCCAGTTGCACCACACTGTTGCAGCTCTGCCGGATCGAGGTACCCACACAATCGGTGCCCGTATCCCCACCGCCAATGATCACTACATCCTTGTCAGCAGCCGAGATGTACTGGCCGTTACGATGTTGATCGAGCAGTGCCTTGGTATTGGAGGTGAGGAACTCCATAGCGAAATGGATCCCCTGCAAGCCCCGTCCCTCAATGGGTAGATCCCGTGGGCGGGTGGAGCCGATACATAAGATCACCGCATCAAAGTCCCGCAGCAGATCCTCCGCTGGGAGATCCTTGCCGATCTCGGTATTACAGATGAACGTCACCCCCTCAGCTCGGAGCAGATCCAGGCGCCGTTGCACCACCTCAGCCTTATCCAGCTTCATGTTGGGGATGCCATACATCAACAGTCCCCCTAGCCGATCCGCCCGTTCAAACACAGTCACCCAATGGCCAGACTTGTTTAACTGAGCTGCCGCACTCAAGCCCGCAGGACCGGATCCCACCACAGCCACCTTTTTGCCAGTCCGTTGCTCCGGGGGAGTCGGGGTGATCCAACCCTCTTCCCAGCCCCGATCAGCGATGGCGGACTCATTGGCTTTGATGGTGACGGGGGGATCCGTGATCCCCAACACACAGGATCCTTCACAGGGAGCCGGACAGACGCGACCCGTAAACTCCGGAAAGGGATTGGTGCGGTGCAGCCGATGCAGGGCCTCCTGCCACAGATCCCGATAGATCAGATCGTTCCACTCTGGGATCAGGTTATGGAGCGGACAGCCGCTGGCCATGCGATTCAGGGTCATGCCGGTGTGACAGAACGGGGTGCCACAGTCCATGCAACGGGCGCCCTGGGTCTGCCGGGTCTCCGGATCCAAGGGTTGGTGAAACTCGTTCCAGTCCTGGATCCGTTCTAGAGGTGCTCGATCGGTCGGGGTCTGCCGCTGATAGTCGATGAAGCCTGTTGGTTTTCCCATGATCGTGATCCTAATAGCGGTTGAAAGATGTGCGGGGTGAATCAAAGGTTGGCGGTGATAGGAAGGACGGAGTTAGCCGCCCCCGATCCGGGCCAGATCCCGAGCGTTCTCCTCAAAGGCAGCGTTCAATGCCTCGTCTCCACTCAGACCCGCTTGCCGTGCCCGATCCAGGGCCTGTAACACCCGTTGGTAATCCCTTGGGATCACCTTGACGAATTGAGCTAGGCAGGCATCCCAAGCATCCAACACCTGTTGACCTCGGGAGCTGTGGGTGTAAGCTACATGACGCTCGATCAGGGTCCGGACGCTCTCGATCTCCTCCGGATCCTGCAGGGGCTCCAGATCCACCAGTTGAGTATTGCAGCGATCTGGGAAATCACCCTGTTCATCCAGGACATAGGCGATGCCACCACTCATGCCAGCGGCGAAGTTGCGTCCCGTGGATCCTAAGATCACCACTCTGCCCCCAGTCATGTACTCGCAGCCATGATCGCCAACCGCTTCTACAACCGCAGTGACCCCAGAGTTCCGTACACAGAAGCGCTCCCCTGCCATGCCTCGGATGTACGCCTCCCCTTGGGTGGCACCATAGAAAGCCACATTACCGGTGATGATGTTCTCCTCCGGCACGAATGTGGATCCCTCCGGGGGATAAAGGATGATCTTGCCGCCACTCAAGCCCTTGCCGAGGTAATCGTTGGCTTCACCCTCCAGCTCCAACGTGATCCCCGGTGGCACAAAGGCCCCAAAGCTCTGACCCGCGCTGCCTTGAAAATGCAGTTGAACGGTATCTTCAGGTAACCCTTGGGGATGCCGCTTCGTGATCTCATGACCCAAGATCGTGCCCACCACCCGGTTGATGTTCTGGATCGGTAGCTTGGCCTGAACGGGCTGACCCTGCTCGATGGCGGGACGACAGAGATCCAGGAGGTGTGTGAGATCCAAGGACCGCTCCAGACCATGATCTTGAGGGATCTGACAGTAGCGACCGATCTCCTCGCCGACTTGAGGTTGATAGAGGATCTTGGACAGATCCACCCCTTTCGCCTTCCAGTGATCCACGGCCTGTTGAGCCGCCAGCACATCCGTGCGACCTACCAATTCATTCAAGGATCGGAAGCCCAGCTGAGCCATCCATTCCCGTACCTCCTGAGCCACAAACCGCATGAAGTTGACCGTATAGCTCGGATCCCCGGCGAATTTCTGGCGCAGACGCGGATCTTGGGTAGCGATCCCGGCAGGACAGGTGTTCTTATGGCAAACCCGCATCATGATGCAGCCTAACGTAACCAACGGTGCCGTAGAGAAGCCGAACTCCTCCGCCCCCAATAAAGCTGCGATCACCACATCTCGCCCCGTCTTCAACTGACCATCGGTCTCGATCACGATCCGACTGCGTAGATCGTTTAGCACCAGGGTTTGATGGGTCTCCGCTACCCCCAACTCCCAGGGCAAGCCCGCATGTTTGATCGAGGTCTGAGGCGAGGCCCCTGTTCCCCCGTCGAAGCCCGAGATCAGCACCACATCCCCATGGGCCTTGGCTACACCAGCCGCGATCGTGCCCACTCCCACCTCTGAGACCAACTTGACACTGATCCGGGCCTCCCGATTGGCGTTCTTCAGATCATGGATCAGCTCCGCCAGATCCTCGATGGAGTAGATGTCATGGTGGGGCGGCGGCGAGATCAGGCCCACCCCAGGGGTAGAGTGACGCACCTTGGCAATGGAGGGATAGACCTTCAGACCCGGCAGCTGACCCCCCTCTCCAGGCTTAGCTCCCTGGGCCATCTTGATCTGGATCTCCTTGGCCTGGGAGAGATAGAGGCTAGTCACCCCGAATCGCCCCGAGGCCACCTGTTTGATGGCACTGTTCTTGGAATCTCCCAGCTCGTTGCTCCAGGTGTAGCGTTCCGGATCCTCGCCCCCTTCACCAGTATTGGACTTACCTCCGATCCGATTCATGGCGATGGCCAGAGCCTCATGGGCTTCCTGAGAGATCGATCCATAGCTCATGGCCCCGGTTTTGAACCGCTTCAGGATCGCCTCCACCGGCTCCACCTCCTCCAGAGGCACAGGGGTGCGGGGCTGGAACTGTAACAGCCCCCTCAGGGTGATATGGTTCTGGCTCTGCTCGTTGACCCGATCGGCATACTGCTTGTAGGTGTCGTAGTTGTTGGTCTGGACCGCCTGCTGCAGGGCATGGATCGTCTGGGGACTGAACAGATGTTGGTGGCGCGGGGGGGGGGGGGGGGGGGGGGGGGGGGGGGGGGGGGGGGGGGGGGG
>CAYSEO010000219.1:0-7471 GCA_964429885.1 uncultured bacterium | reverse complement strand
TGGGCTATCAGCCGACTCTGGCAGGAGAGATGGGCAACTTGCAGGAGCGGATCACCTCCACCAAAGAGGGATCGATCACGTCAGTACAAGCGGTGTATGTGCCTGCGGATGACCTGACGGATCCGGCTCCGGCGACTACCTTCGCTCACCTGGACTCCACGGTGGTGCTATCCCGTAGCTTGGCCTCCAAGGGTATCTACCCGGCGGTGGATCCTCTGGGTTCCTCCTCCACCATGTTGCAGGCTTCGATCCTGGGGGATGAGCACTATGGCACCGCCCGTCGGGTGCAGGAGACCCTGCAACGCTACAAGGAGCTACAGGACATCATCGCCATTCTGGGTCTGGATGAACTGTCTGAGGAGGACAAGGTGACGGTGGCTCGGGCTCGCCGCATCGAGCGCTTCCTGTCTCAGCCCTTCTTTGTGGCGGAGGTGTTCACCGGATCTCCCGGTAAGTACGTCACCCTGGAGGAGACCATCAAGGGCTTCCAACGGATCCTGTCTGGGGAACTGGATGAGTTGCCGGAACAGGCTTTCTATCTGGTGGGCAACATCGAGGAGGCCATTGAGAAGGGTGAGAAGCTCAAGTCGGGCGAGAAGTAAAACTCGGCTGCCCATCTGGGCTTTCTAATGGGATCTGAGTGACTCAGAGGAGCACTATTGATCTACTGTGGGGATCGGGTCCTGAACCTGATCCCTTTTGAGTCTGATCATGTCTAATTTCGCTGTCCAGCCGGTAGAGATCATGGGTCGATCCTCTGTGGCAACCGATTTTGTCGATGCGGCCCTGCAGCTGCGGGGACGAGATCAAGGATTATGGCACTGCGATCCCGATATGCCAGAGGTGATGCGTGATCCAGATCACCCCCCTACGGAGGACTGGATCCCCTGGCAACCGATCCCAAGTACAGTGAGTGATCAGGATATCGCGGAGTTGGAGGCTCACTTTGGGGGCACTTTACCACCTGCCTATGTAGCCTTTCTCAGATATGTGCATTTTGTGGAATTAACCGAGATCGGGATCCGATTTGAGTCCCATATTCCGGGGCAATGGAAGGAGGATCTGATCGCGGTCTTCGATGCGAATCGTCCCTATTGGCCTACAGGATATCATCTGGTGCCCTTTGGATATGAGACGCGTATGGATGCGGGTCCGATCTGTTTTGATTTTGCTAACCGTCAACCGAATGGGGATTGTGCGGTGGTGATCTGGGATATAGGGTGGGTGTATTCTGATCAGGATAACAAGGTCGTGATCTCCAGCTCGGCGGCCATGTATCGATCGGTCCACTTTAACGCCACGACCAGGGTGGGGTTCTGGACTCAGAGGCTCAGATCCGATGTTGAGGATCCTGTGGCGGAGCGGGAGCGATTGTTGGCTGAGTTCTTCGCTATTGATCCGGAGGGAGCAGGGGGTCCGGCTCGGGAATATTGGAGAGGTTGGCAGGAAGGGGGATCGGATGCAAGTCAGTGTTGCCCCCCCTAATCCTCATTGGCGAACGGCTTTTGAACAGGAGTCCCAACAGATCGCCGCAGCTCTAGGGGACAATTCGATCACCATTCATCACAGCGGTAGCACCTCGATCCCAGGGATCTACGCCAAACTGATCATCGAGATCTGGGTGGAGGCTCAAGGGAGCTGTAGGATCTGATCGGCAGTTAACCGTAACTCGGGAAAGGTGCTGGATGGGATGAGTTGATCACCCCGCAACCGTTTCAGTCCATAGTTGTTTCCTCTCAAAGTGTAAAGGCTCAGAGTCGGTCGTTTTGGGGAGCCGATGAACCGTGTACCTCCCAAAGCTCGATAGTCGACGATCCAATATTCCAAGATTCCCAATCGTTCGTAATCCTCTAGCTTGCGCGCGTAATCAACATGCCAGTTGGTACTGACAATCTCGACCACAAGGGGTGTAGAACTCCCACGGGTGATGGTGGATGCGGTTTTCCACAGGGGTTCAGAGACAAGCTGGGAGCGATCTAAGACGATGACGTCGGGGACATACCCATCTTGATCGCTCAGGGGTTTAACACAGCAGCTTTTGGGGATGAGATAGGGAAGATCTAAGCGATCGATCTCGCGATCAAATAGGCGAGTGATCCGGCTGGCCAGCTCCTCATGATCCCCCGCAGGTCTCATCTCAATCACATGACCATCGATCAACTGGAACCGTCTGCCATCTTCTGGGTGCCATTGGAGAAACGCCTCAAAGGTGAGTTGTTGAGATAAGGATTGAACCATCAGATCACCTCTGATTACTCAACGGGATAGGGACCTGCCTCGAAACTCTCTCGATGCTCTCGATGATAACCTTTCGATCCCACATCACGAGCCAACGGACTGCTGGGATCCATACCCGCTCGCAAGCATTCGATGACATCACTAAAACTATACCGGGGTTGCCACCCTAAGATCTGCCTGGCCCTATGGTTAATGTAGACTCGATCGATGCTAGGGAACATCGTCCAGCCCAGGGTTTGATAGACGGAAACATAACTCGGGATCCGTTGCTCAACAATCTGGGGAGCATGGGCTCGTAACCCCTGTAGATCCTCCGGTTGAAAGGGTGTAGTAGCGCTGATGATCAAACGATCGAATCCAATCTCGGGGGCTCGCTCGATGCCGATCAGATGAGCGTCAACCACATCCTCCAGATCAACACGCCGAAATAAGAACTCATTGGCCTTAATATTCCCATCTGCATAGGCCGCTCGCATGGCCGGATCATCGTCTTCCTCAGGAAAGAAACGAGAAGTTCTCAACACCAAACAGGCTAATCCATAGCGTTTATGGAACAGCTGGCATAGATCCTCAGCAGTTATTTTCGTGATCCCATAGATATTCTTGGGGATCGGGTGGACCTGTTCTGTGATCCAGGCGGCGGGCTGCCCAGGAGGTGGACGCAAGGCATCCCCAAAGGTGCTGGTAGTACTGGTCAACAGAAACACCTGCACCCCTGCTCGGATCGCTTCCTCTAACAGGATGAGTGTACCGCTGATGTTGGTATCGATAAAATCCTGCATCTGATGGGTGACAATATGGGGTTTATGTAGTGTGGCGGTATGAATGATCGACCCTACACCTTGCAGACTGGATCGAACGCATTCTCGATCAACAATGGAACCTACAACATGGGTAAACGGGGATTCCAATAGATCAAGACCCACCACATCCCGACCTTGGGATTGTAAGGTGCGAACTAGGGCCTCCCCCAGATGGCCTGAACTGCCTGTGACGAGTATCTTCATGGGGATCAAGATGTTGATGCACCTCAGTTTAACCTACGAGTTCAGTCCACCGATCGTCTCAATATCACCGCCCCTTTGGCCCGGATCTTGATGATCTTGTCGAGGGAAGAGATCCAGGCTAGTTCGGCACAGGCGGGCGTCAAATCGATCGGGGTAGAACGGCAAGCCTATCAATCGATGGGGAGATGTGGTTGCTCCCCCAGAGGCTACCACGGGACCTCACCAGATTCAGCCCTTCTGGGGTAGGCAGAGGGCGTCGGGTGGATAAGCTCAGCAAGGCAGTGATCGTGGCCCGTGAGGAGGCCAATGCTCGGGAGGTGGAACGACGAGAGATCTCAGATTCCCTCTTTGACTATCTGTTTCCACCGTCTATACTAGAGAGTGGAGCACAAGCTTAGACTTAACCCATCAGTGGAAGATTGAGGGTTCGAATCCCTCCCTCCAGATCCTCTGGGGGTGGGCAAATGGGTATAGCCGTCCCTGGTGCATTAGTAGCAGACTCACGATTGAGATTTTTGCTCTCAGGTTAAGCACCCGTCGCTCTAATTTGGGCTCCCTCTGTCTAGGACAATATCGGTGGGACACGGGTTCAAATCTCGTCCGGCGCTTTTATTTTCTCTTCTCATGCGCTGGTAGTTTAGTGGTAAAACCTCATCGAGAGAGACTGATCCAAGACAGATCAACAGCCGATTAGAGATCCCTTGCCCCAGGAGTTAGGATAGAACTGCTGGGGTCCAATTTTACAACAGCATCATTCTCATTCGGAACATGCTTTCCCGCCCCGCTAGTTTGTCTCTAGACAGAATCCACCTCCGGGGATCGCTTCATCCGCAGCATCGTTGACAGCATCCTCCATTGCAGAAGAGATCGATCCCCTCAACAGAGAGACCATCAGATCATCGCAGAGATCTACCAGAGGAGCTAGAAGAGCGTTGAAGATCCCCAAGCCATTGACATTGAGGTCGATCTGTCACTCTGGAGGAGCGGTGCTCGACCCCAAGGCTCTCCTGCTGCCAGGGTGCCATTTCGGGAGATCGACCTCGGGATGGTAATAATGGGGAACTGACCTCTACCCAGGTAGAACTGTGACTGTACATACCCGTCCCACCTCGCACACCTCGATCCCCACGGCGTCTGTGGAGCGTCCTGCCGTGTCCCGGCTGGAATCTGCAACCCGTCGGGGAGAGTTCTTGGTGACTGCTGAGGTGACCCCCCCCAAAGGGGCGGATCCGAGCCATATGTTGTCTCAGGTCCAGGGGATGATCGGACGGATCCATGCCATCAATGTCACCGATTCCAACCGGGCTATCTCTCGCATGAGTCCTTTGGCGGCCTCCTACCTGCTGCTGCAGCTGGGGATCGAGCCCGTGTTCCAGTTGGCCTGCCGAGATCGCAATCGTCTGGCCCTGCAAGGGGATCTGATGGGAGCCTCGGCCCTGGGGATCCACAATGTGTTAGCCTTGACGGGCGACCCGGTAAAAGTAGGGGACTGCCCGGACGCAAAACCCGTGTTTGAGCTGGAGTCGGTGCGACTGTTGACTCTGATCCAACGGCTCAACCAAGGGATCGATTGCAATGATAAGCCCCTCCCTGATCGGGCCACTCGCTTCTTTCAGGGGGCCGCTCTGGAACCTCAATCCCGCAGTGCTAGCGGTCTCAAGCGTCGATTTGAGAAGAAGTTGGAGGCAGGAGCCCAGTTCTTCCAGACCCAGATGATCACGGATCTGAAGGCGATGGATAGCTTCATGGAGAAGTTGGGTCATGCGAGTGGTAAACCGATCCTGGCTGGGATCTTGTTGCTCAAGTCCGCTAAGAATGCCAATTTCATCAACAAGAACTTGCCCGGTGTGGAGATCCCGGAGTCGCTCATCAATCGTCTGGCTCAGGCAGGATCGAAGCAGGAACAATTGCAAGAGGGCATTCGTATCGCTGCTGAACAGGTGCAACAGTCTCGCCAGATCTGTCAGGGGGTTCACTTGATGGCGGTCAAGGCAGAGCATCTGATCCCCCAAATTTTGGATGAGGCTGGGATCCCGGCGATCGAGAGCTAGACTTGATGAGTTGTATCCTCTTGTCCTATCCTGACCCTGGGCAAGAGGTCTTGGTGAGAACGATCCGGCAATCAGTAGTTATCTATCTCTGAACCTGAGGAGGATCATTAATGCCACGCTCTACCATTGGAGGTGATGACCCAGACCATGATCTTTCTCCGGATTAAAAGGATCGACGACACCTTTGCGATTGCTCTGGAGAGCACTATACATGTCGGCGACGTAGCCTAGCCCAATCAGAATCCTCAGATCATCTTACTCCCAGGCGGAGTGAGTTCCTGCCCTGTGATCTGCCCTTTCGATCCCTGAGATCGCTATCCTGTAGAAGCCGGACGATCACCGGCCCTAACGTGATCCCAGTCAAGTCTATGGCTCATCAGCCCACTCTCTGGTCCATCTGGCTCCTTCCGGGAGGTCTTGTCCCCTTCTGCCTGTTGTTCTCCCTGTCGGGATGTGGATCCTTAGCCACCGATCCCCCCACTCAATCCTCTCCCGCTCCCTCACCCACAGCACCTGAGACCTCGGATCTCGTCTACGAGGACATTACCCTAACGGAACTCAAACCGGATGGTCAGCCTCTCTGGGAGATCCAGGCTAGCTTCGCCCGCTACGAACAGGAGCAGGGCCTAGGCAATGCGGAACTCGATCGGGTCCAGGGAGAGCTCTACGATGCTGAGAATCATCCGATCCGAGTTCAGGCCAGGGCGGGGGCCATCTATCCCGAGATCCCGCGACTGGAGCTCCGGGACGAGGTGGAGGTGGAGTCCGGCTTTCATCAAGTTCAGGTCAGTGCCGATCAGGTGGAATGGTTGCCCGAATCCGATCAGCTCCGAGCTCAGGGCAATGTAATCGTGCGTTCCCTGCCCCCTAACGAGTCCGATCCCCCGGCTCCCGAGGATCCCGCCGTGACGGATCTGGAGGCCACCGCCGATCAACTCGTCTTTGATTTGGCCCAGAACCGCCTCAGTCTCACCAATCTAGAAGAGCAGGATCCCGTCCAGGTCACCGCCGCCTCCCCCCCCTTGGATCTGGAGGCCCTGACTGTGGATTGGGATCTAGAAGCCCAACAGCTGACCGCTGAGGGCGAGGTGAACGGCATCCATCGCCCCCGTCAGATCCAACTCACCGGCGAGCGTCTGATCAGCCCCCTCACCACCCCTCAGATCGCCGTCGTGGGACAGGCAGAGGCCATCGGATTGGAGACCCAACACCGGATCACCGCCGATCAACTGCTCTGGGATACCTCCACCCCGATCATCGAGGCCCAGGGCAATGTGTTCTATCGACAGCCCAGCCAGGATCTGTCCCTCCAAGGCACCTCCGGCACCCTCAACTGGGAAACCAGCACGGCTGCTGTCCAGGGAGGAGCCACCACCACACAATTACAAGTGCCCTAGGGCATGCCGACAGCAAGCTTGCGTTCCTATCCTTCGACGGGGTTCTCAGAGACTGATAGGGTATTGAAGATCTAGGCTCGACCTCGCTCAACCCGGATCGGATGTGTAACTGTTCTTTCAGAGAGGATATCGATGTATAGAGGGATGTATGCCATCGGAGCCAGTCTCCTCGCCCTGATCGCCTCCGTGGGGATCGCCTCAGCCCAGCAAGACGCCCCGGATCAACCGGATCGCCCCGATCAACCGATCCCTCAACAGCAGGTCCAGGAGGAGAGCCCTGACGATGTTCCTAATGAACCGGCTGCGGCCGATCAACCCAACTCTCCACAATCTCCAGCTGAGCCCGGAGCAACCCCATTATCTCCTCCTTCCCCAATAGACCAGACCCCAGTGGTCCCCCAGATCACGGCTGAGCAGGTGACCGATGAGCAGGTGGAGCAGTTGGCCGCAGCCCTGAACCAGATCGAGCCCCTCCTACGAGAAGCCAGTGCCCAGCTCCGGGCCAGCTCCGACCAGGCCCAACGCCAGCAGATCACCCAACGGTTTGAGAACCAGGCCAGTCAAGTGGTCGAGGAGGTGGGGTTAACGGTGGAGACCTATGTGCAGCTGGTCACCCTAGCTAAACAAGATGAAGAGTTTGGCCAAGAGGTCCTCGATCAGTTACAACAGCTCCGGGCTGAATCCTCCGATCAGCCTACTTCCCCCCCCGAATCCTCCGCCGATCACCCCGAAACCTCCTCCGAACCGCCGGACAGTGAAGCGGAACCTACGGAACCCC
>CAYSEO010000218.1:0-7497 GCA_964429885.1 uncultured bacterium | reverse complement strand
GGAAGGATTGGAGCGAGGGGCTCGTGAGACGGCAGAAGCTGGAGCAGAGAGAGGAACTCGTGAGGGGGTTGATGATCCGGCCCGCAAGGCAGCTGAACTTCCTCAGACCATCGCAGCAGCCAGAGGGATCAGTGAAGCTAACGATGCTATTGACACACCAACTCCAGCCCTGATTGGGATCCTTAACTCCAGTCTTAAAGGTCAGTACCCATGGATCAAGAACTTTGAGGCTCGCCCGAAAGGTAGACCTGGGCACTTCTCTATCCATATGATTGCTAGTGATCATGAAGTCGATTCGGATTACTCTGTTGTTCCTACTCTGTCAACTCCGAATGCTCTTGATCTAGCGGTGGAAGAAGCCAATGGGGGTCACTCCATAGCAAGACACGGCCCACAAGTTAAACTCAGTGAGCTTAAGGCTAGGATGCTCGGCAACCATCCGTCGATGCCTCAATCAAGGACAGCCATGAAGTTCATAAACTCAGATATGAGTTGCAGGACAACTTAGTACAATCGTTACCTGGTCCGATTAAGATCGTAGTCATGGTAGTCGTGCGACTCGTTAAGAGAGGTTGAAGCTTGTCTCTATGTTCCACTACCAGCCTATCTTAGCGTACTTCCGGTTTTCAGAAAGAGATCCAGAACCCGATCCAGAACTCATCGATCTTGCTAGAAGTGGGCAGATCCTTGTGGGCCATCCGTGCAGAGAAAGGTGATCTACTGTGGATAGATCTGAGACTTAGGGGTGAGGCTCATGATGCGGGTGTTTCGGGTTAGACTGACACATGTACGCGTTGAGATCGCAGAACCCTATGACTATCGAGGCGTTGGAGAAGCTCCTGGCTGAGTATAGCGAGAAGTATGGTGCCTTCAACCAGGATCCTAAAACCTGGGAGGCCAGCAATGGACCCTGGCCTGAGTACGAGCACCTGGAGAAATCTCTGGTATTGCAGGAGATGGGAGAGATCATGAAGCTGCTCCATCTCAAAACCCGCGATGAGGGATCCCTCGATACCCAGGGGGATCTGGAGTACTATTCCACGGTTCGACAGGCCCTCAGCATCATCCATGAGTTTCTCCAAAAACACACCCAAAGCTAACCAGGATCCTACGGGAGCCTGAGCCTCACAGCTGGATCAGACCTGAGCGTAGAGCTTGTACAGCCGCCTGGGTCCGATCATCGACGCTGAGCTTGTTGAGGATGCTACGCACATGGGTTTTAACGGTGCCGATGGTGATGTAGAGCTTCTCTGCGATCAGCGCGTTACTGTGGCCTGCCACAATCATCTCCAACACCTCCAGCTCCCGATCCGTGAGGGGATGCATCTCTAGCTCCAGGGTCGGTTTCTCTTCAGAGAACTCCGATTCCGTTCCCGGAGCCGCTACTGACACTGGCCTGTGAGCAGTAGTGGCAGCAGGATTCTTCATCTGCTCCAGTACGATCCCTGCAACAGCTGGGTCGATCCAGGAGTTACCTTGAGCAGTCTCCTGTACAGCTAGGATCAAAAGCTCCGACTTGACATCTTTCATACAGTAGGAGTCAGCTCCTGCCGCAAAAGCAGCTAAGACAGCCTCTGCCGCATCATGCATCGTTAGGATCAAGATACGGGTCCCGGGCTCTTGATCCGGTAACGACTCCTTCAGCTGCCGGGTGAGCTCGATACCATCCATATCCGGAAGACCAATGTCGATGATCGCCACATCTGGCTGTGTGCTCTGGATCAGCTTCATACCCTGAGCTCCCGTGGACGCCTCCCCCAGAAAATTGATCCCCTGTTGCTGCAGGGCGACCCGCAATCCCATACGGGTTAGATCATGGTCCTCAACCAGAGCAACTCGGATCTGGGTCATAACTGCTGTTTCCTCCGTTGATCAGTGCATCGAGATCCCTCTCCTCTCAGAGTAGGGTGTAGCGGTTCCTTTGTCCCCCTCTAGCAGAGATAGGCCTCTCCCTCCTTCGGACCTACGTCTTTAGATAGAGGCTGAGATCGAGACATCCTCTCACAGAAGGTCGGATCAGTTCTTTCCCCCGGTTGAGGCCGCAGCAAGCCTCTTGCCTTACCATTTATGGAGATCGTCGGATTTAATACTAGCTCGTCCATCCCACCCAGTTGGCGATCCCCTCCATTCATATGAAACCTACCCTTAATATCCTGATCGCAGCTAGAGAACAGCCGCATCGAGCCTTGATCAAACGAATACTACAGGAGGCTGCTGGCGACAAAGAGACTACCCTGGGTCAGACCTCAGAGGTCCACACGATCTCCAAGGTGAAGTCACATTTGATTCAGGAAGAGTTCCCTTGGGTTTTTCTGGATCAGGATCTATTCTCCGAGTTTGCAGACCCCATAGCTGAGCTGGAGAAGATGAGCCAGCTTGCTCAGGAGAAGACCACCATGGTCGTGCTGATCAACGCCGGAGCCGAGGCCCAGATCCCGAAACTGCTGCAGGCTGGGGCCTGGGAGGTCTATCCCCGTGCGGAGTTGACCCCCACCGTGATCTCCCTTTTATTTAGGAGCCTCTATCGCGACCAGATCTCCACCCAACGGATCCACCAGCTCACCCAACAACTCCAGCAGACCGAGAGTCAGGGAACTCAGCAACGGCGGCAACTGGCCCATCAAAGTGAACAGCTTAAGAATCAGGAGATGCAACTGCTACAGGCGGCTCAACTCAAATCTCAGTTTCTAGCCACAACCTCCCACGAGCTGCGTACCCCGCTCAATGCCATTATCGGCTTCTCCCAGATCTTACTATGGCAGAGCAAAGGCCAGCTGAATGAGAACCAACGCACTATGGTGCAACGGATCTTAAACAATGGACATCAGCTACTGACCTTGCTCAACGACATTCTTGATCTATCTAAGATTGAGTCCGGTCATCTGACTCTCAACCCAGAGTCTTTCGATTTTCTAGAGCTGGTAAAGACAACAGTAGATGAACTGCGACCTCTAGCCGAGCAAAAGCAGCTGTGCTTAACTCTCGATCTCTCTCTCAATGACTTCTCTGTTATCCACGACCGCAGTCGCCTGCACCAGATCCTAAGCAATTTGATCACGAATGGGATCAAATATACAGAACAAGGCTACATCCAGATCGCAATCAGGGAACAGGAACAAGACCAACTGCTGATCCAAGTTCAAGATACGGGCATTGGCATCCATCCAGCGCAGCTCCCCCTGATCTTTGAGGCCTTTCGGCAGTTAGATCAGAGCGATAAACGGAAACACTCCGGCACAGGCCTAGGGTTAGCGATCGTCTATTCCTTGGTCCAGATGATGCAGGGACAGATTGAGGTGGAGAGCTCGCCAGGTCAGGGATCAACCTTTCAGATCCGTTTGCCCAAACAGTATCCAGGGATGAGGATCTCAAGACAACAGGTCCGAGTGGGTCCCTCTCTGGATCTGGATAAACTTCTTTGATAGAATTTGGCATCAGGAGCTTGCGTTAGAGGATAGATCCCCTAGAAAAGCCTCCACACGTTGCCAGATCTGTTGTTGTAGATTCTCTGCTTCGCAATCCAACCATTGGATCGATTCCATACGCCGAAACCAAGTGAGCTGACGCTTGGCAAATAGACGGGTATGATGCACGATTAAAGGGCAGACCTCCGGCCAGGAGATCTCTCCCTCCAAATACTGATTGATCTGGTCATAGCCCAGAGTTTTGAGCAGGGGTAGATTAGGGCCATATCTCTCTTGTAAGATCTTTACCTCCTCTACCCAACCACTGTGCAACATCCGTTCTGTGCGGTGGGTGATCCGAGCTTTGAGCCGATCCATAGTACAGAATAACCCCAGGATCAGGATAGGGTAATTGGGGGGAGAGGCGGTTTGTAAGGCTGAAGCCGGTTGTCCTGTTGTGTAAAAGATCTCTAGGGCTCGTAAGGTACGTACGGTGTCATTGGCATGGATCTTTTGAGCTGAGGCGGGGTCGACTTGCTGAAGAAATTGATAGCAGATCGGTTGGGAGAGACCCTGAAGTTGCGATCGCAGTTGGGGCTGTGGGGGAACTGCTGGGATCCCTAGCCCTTGGGTGACTGATTGGATATACAGACCAGTGCCCCCAACTAGGATCGGGATTTTCCCCTGTTGATGAGCCTCCCGAATGAGTTCCTGAGCCAAGGCTTGATATTGGGCGACGGTGATCACCTCAGTAGGAGCCGCGATATCGATCAGGTGATGGGGCCAACGGGCCTGATCTGCTGCAGAGGGTTTGGCTGTGCCGATGGTGAAATCCCGATAGATTTGGCGGGAATCGGCATTGATGAGTGGAGATCCCAAACGAGGGGCCAAGGCGAGGGCCTGATCGGATTTCCCCGTCGCTGTCGGACCACAGATCACGATCAACCCAGAAACCACACCTGTACCTGCTCCATTCCCCGGTTCATTGCTTTGAGAGAGTATAAGTAGAGGGGGAACCCAAACTTGAATGACTTAATAATCAATAAAGGATCAAAGGTCTATCCCTATCCATGCACGAGGTGGCAAGCTCCTTTAGCAGGTCCTTGAGTAAGCCTAGGGGGTAGGGTATTGAGACTGGATCCGTAACCAGGATCGCAGCACCTCGGCTACTGTCCACGCCTGAGCTATACAGCCACGGGGCAGCATAGGGGCATCGCCATCAAAGATCTCACTCAGGTTGCCCACCCCATGGGATCGCAATTGATGCTCCATCGGATCCAAAAACTCCAGGGCCGTGTCCGGATCTTGAAACACCCGCAGATGGGCTTGAACATAGGGACCGATCAGCCAACCCCAGGTGGTGCCTTGATGATAGGAGCCATCCCGATGCAGTGGATCCCCAGCATAGAGACCTCGATAGTTGGGATCGGCAGGAGCGAGAGAACGAAGCCCATGGGAGGTCAGCAAGGTTTGTCCACAATGCTCCAGGATCTGTTTCTCCTGTTCGGGAGCTAGGAGGGGGGGCAGGATCCCATTGTCGGGTAGGGAGAGGGCGAAGAGTTGGTTAGGGCGCAGGGCCGGATCGTCACCCTCTGTACCATCCAAGACGTCAAAGCAGTAGCCTAGATCGGGGTTCCAGTAGCGTTTGAAGCTGGTGATCGCTTGCTGAGCCAGGGTTTCGTAGTCCTGATCGGGTTCTCCCAGAGAGCGAGCCCAATCCGCTAGGATCTTAAGAGCATTGATCCAGAGAGCATTGATCTCGATGGGTTTACCCATGCGAGGGGTCACCACCCAGTCCCCGATCTTGGCGTCCATCCAAGTGAGCTGGACCCCGGCCTCTCCGGCGATTAATAGACCATCTCCAGGATCCACATGAATGTTAAAGCGGGTGCCATGGCGATGCCACTGGATTACCTCTTGGAGAGCCGGAAATAAAGTGTGGATTAAATCGGGATCGGGATGGGCTTGGTGGTAAGCGCGGATCGCTTCGAAGTACCAGAGGGTGGCATCCACGGTGTTGTATTCAGGTTCCTCCCCCACATCGGGAAAGCGGTTGGGCACCATACCTTGATCTAGGTAGCGAGCAAAGGTGCTGAGGATCGAGCGAGCCACCTCAGGCCGAGCGGTACATAGGGCCAATCCTGGTAGGCTGATCATGGCATCCCGACCCCAGTCGGCAAACCAGTGGTAGCCCGCGATGATCGATTTGCCGTTTGGCTCCTCTGGGGATGGACGATCGACAATGAATTGATCGGCAGCCAGGACCAAATGCTCTATCCAGTCGGGAGCCAGATCGGTCACTAATCTCGGATCAGATCGCCAACGATCGATCAAACTTTGTTCATAATCCTGGCGAGCTTCGAGAGCCGTAAATCCATCCAGATCGGGTTGAGGGTCGGTAGAGGCAACCAGGGTTAGGGATCCACCTGGCGAGAGTTGTAGGGTAAAGGTGGCGGCATGGAGATGATCATCCGTATCCCCGAGACCTCGACTCCGTTCGGCGCTGAGTTCAAAGTTGTGGATCCACTGATGATCGGTGCTGATCTGGCCTTGATCCGAGAAAAGATGAAAGGTTTGGGCCTCCGGTGCTGCCCTGACTCGGACACCATTACGGAGTAAATCGATCTGCATGTTTCGATCCCCGACGGTGGAGCCACCATGGAAGTTACGTGTGTTGACCAAGGTACGGATCAAGAGATTCACCGGGGCGGTCCCTCGGATCAGGCTGTAGAGAACATAGGTGGTATTGGCTCCCTGTTGCATCCAGATCCGTTTCTCCAACAGAGCATCCCCCAAGGCATAGCGCCAGACCGGGATCGTGCCATCCAGATAGAAACTCTCAATGTAACGATAGCCGTGAGGATCCACAATGCCACCTTGCCAGCGGTTGGTGTAGAGCGGATAGGAGATCCCGAGGTAATCAGCGGTTTCCTCCAGTTTGCTCACCAATACTGTGCGATCCAGAGGGGGCTTGAGGGCGGCCACCAGGATGCCATGATATTGACGGCTCAACATCCCGGAGAGAGTACCTGATGCGAATCCCCCGATCCCGTTGGTGACTAGCCATTCTCTAGACTCTGCTGTGGCTAGATCCCCACAGATGTCGCGGCCAAAGGTGATCATAAAGAGTTCTCCTGAGAGGATGATTCGATCGCTTGGGCCAAGATCCCTAAGATCAACACTCAGCTCCACCCCTGAGAATAAACTAATCCGATGCTGAAACTGACGCCTGATCTCGATCAATACTGGCGTGATCCGTAGCTCAGAGCGAGCCTACTCACTGGGGTTAGCAAGCCAGGAGTGGCACATAAAAGCGATGATCGAAAGGACAACGATAGGAGGTGATCCCCACTCGTGTATAGGTCTCGCGCGGAATGCCCAGATCCGCCAGGAGCAGATCCCCGGTTTTATCAGGCAAGAGTCCCGTCTTCGGTAGGGCCAGGGTCAGGGTGGTATGAGATCGCATGTACACCCCTAGTGTCTCACCGGTAGTGGCGTCCACACCCGAAGGCACATCCAGAGATAGGATCCGCGCCTCTGTCTGAGCATTGGCCCAATCGATCACCCCTGCTGCCAAACCATGGGGAGCTGAGAGTAAGCTGTAGCCGATCACCCCGTCCAGGATCAGATCCACGGGCTCTTGATCCAGTTGATCGATCGTGGCCTCCCGTCCCCCAGCAGCCTGGTAGATGCACCGTTGCCAGGTGGGCACCTCCCCTAACCGATCCGGTGAGGACAGACATAGCCGCACGTTCATCCCTCGATTCACCAGATGCCGCGCTCCACAGATGGCTCCGCCCCCATTGCCCCCACTGCCCGCTAAGGCCACAACTCGGGCACTTCTCCAGCCCTCCCCCAGGATCTCTAGAGCTAAGGTGGCCAGATTTCGTCCCGCATTCTCCATCATCTGGTAAAGATTGGGTCCCGTCTCCTCCACCGCCACTCGATCCACCTCTCGCATTTGCTCTGTGGTGATGGCCGGGATCTCTAGACCCGTGTCGGTTGTAAATATCAAGATCGTGGCCATGGTGTCCTCACTCGTAACGATCACCGCATCGAGTGCAAGCAGCCTCACATATGCATAGGGTAGCAT
>CAYSEO010000217.1:0-7514 GCA_964429885.1 uncultured bacterium | reverse complement strand
ATCCTCAGCGATGACAAACTCTATCTGTTCTATAACGGCTCTCTGGGCAACACCAAACCCCAATGGGAGCAGGATGCTGAGACCCGCCGTGCCAACGCTGATCGCCACTGGCAAGACAACGATCTGAAAGTGGTTTACCCCACTGTGAACTACTGATGAATTGCGTACACAGATCTCTGTGATTTGATCAGAGATAAGCCCACCCCAACCCAGCAGGGGCTAGCAAGTTTGAGAACTCCTAGGATCAATCTAGAATCAATAAGGGTTATTGATGGAGTCTGGGTGAGGGATCCTCACATCTCATGGGCTAATCGGCTTGGAGCAGCATCCCCTCACTATCCATCACCTCAGGGGACAGATAGGATCTGAGCACCTCAGGGATCTGTAACCGACCCTCGGGGAGTTGGTAGTTCTCCAAGATTGCTGCTAGGGTCCGACCGATCGCCAATCCTGATCCGTTCAGGGTATGCACGTACTGGGTACCTTTCTGGCCGCTCACCTTACAGCGAATGTTGGCCCGCCGTGCCTGAAAGTCCCAGCAATTGGAGCAGCTGGAGATCTCTCGATAGGTATTGAAAGAGGGCAGCCACACCTCTAGGTCATAGCAGCGACTGGCGGAGAAGCCCAGATCTCCTGTGCAGAGTTCGATCACCCGGTAGGGCAGTTTCAGCATCTGTAAGATCGCCTCCGCATCCTCAACCAGCTGCTGGTGTTCTTGCTCCGATTGATCGGGGGACGTGAGCTTGACCATCTCTACTTTATTGAACTGATGCAGTCGGATCAGGCCCTTGGTGTCCTTGCCATAGCTACCCGCTTCCCGCCGAAAACAGGGGGTGAAGGCACAGAGCTTAATCGGTAGATCAGCAGCATCTAAGGTCTCCTCCCGAAATAGATTGGTGACGGGCACCTCAGCAGTGGGGATCAGCCACAGATCATCATCGGCACACTTAAAGCTATCCTCGGCAAACTTGGGCAATTGCCCCGTCCCCTGCAGGGCAGCACTGTTGACCAGAAACGGCGGCAGGATCTCGGTGTAGCCATGGTGGGTATGACGATGCAGCATCGCACTGATCAGGGCTCGCTCCAGGGCCGCCCCCACTCCTCTCAGGGCAATGAACCGACTCTGAGCGATCTTGACCGCCCGAGGCACATCGAGGATCCCCAATTTCTCCGCCATCTCATCATGGGTGAGGACTGGGTGATCGGGCTTGTACTCATCCCCCCAACGACGCACCTCCACATTCTCGGTCTCATCCTGACCCACGGGAACCACTGATTGTGGCAGGTTGGGGATCGTGAGCAGGATCGCTTGGATCTGTTGGCTGATCTGGCGCTCCTGTTCCTCCAGGGTGCTGATCTGATCTCTTAGATCTGAGCCCCGTTCCTTAAGGGCTGCCACCTCGGGCCCTTTGGGATCAGCCCCTTGTCGGATCACCTCCCCCACCTGCTTGCCGATGGCATTGCTCTCCGACTGTAGAGAGGATCGTTGGGTCTGGAGCTGGCGTTGTTGACTGTCCAGGGCCAGGATCCCATCCAGATCTACGGAGGCGCGCCGGTGTGCCAAACCCTGGCGGACGCGATCGGTATCCTCTCTTAGCAGCTTCAGATCAAGCACGATTTCCTCAAGGGTAACGGGCAGGTCGCTCTGGATTCGGTCCAACAGCGGCTCTAGATCTGAGTTTAATGGATCGGCTGCGAGGGCTTATTGGATCGCGCCCATCAATTCCGTTAGGGATTCCTGGAGACGGGTGTTGATCTCCTCCTCCAGGGTGATCTGGCCCGATTCGCTGGTTTGGATCTGGGAGCTGACGATGTAGACTCCCCGCAACACCGAGGTGGCTCCCATGATCGTCAAGAGCGGCTTCATGGAGAAATCGATCGCTAGCAGATGGTTGAGGGTGCCGCCGACAGCGATGGGCAGGATGGTCTTGCCCGCGAAGGCGTACTGAGGCAGTAGATCCAGCAGAGCCTTGAGCACTCCCGTATAGGAGGCCTTATAGACCGGCGTAGAGATGATCACCCCCTTGCAGCCCTCCACGGTCTGGGTGATCTGTTGCAGTTGGGGGCTCTCAAAATTGCCCTTGACCAGATCCTCCGCCGGTAGATCGTTGACGGTGATGGGGGAAACACTCAGCCCCTGTTGCTCCAACTGCCCCTGAATATGGGTGAGTAATCGGGAGGCACGGGAGGTAGCAGAGGGGGCACCTGCAAAGGTAACGATATCTGACATGAGGACTCTCCCACAGGATGAACGGCGAACTGACTGGATCAACTTTAAGTCAGGAGAGGGATCTAAGGCATCTGAGGTAGATCCGGCAGTGACTCCCCCAACCACTGTAGCGAGAACTCATCCAGCGCCCCCCCCAACCGTTTGTGATAGATGAAGGTGTTGACCCACTGCATTAGATCCGTCTCGCCCCGCCGCATGCCGATGTGAGAGGGGGACTGCTTCATGATGAACTTCTGCTCGATATTGGCTGCCGGGTTATCCTCCCTCAGCTTGGCAGCGATCACATTCCCCGTGGCGATCACATCCACCTGTCCCGACAATAAGGAGGCCAGGGTACCGCTATTATCCTCAAACCGCCGGAAGTTAACCCCCTCGGGAGCGATCTTGCTCAGCTCCAGATCCTCCAGGGATCCCTGGGTTACCCCCACGGTCAACCCATCCAGATCAGCCGCCGCAGACACAGGCACATCCGCCGGACCATAGACACCGGAGAAGAATGGAGCATAAGGGATCGAGAAGGCGATCGACTTAGCCCGCTCTGGGTTGGCCCCCAGGGTGGAGATCACTAGATCGGCTCTACCCGTCTGTAGAAAGGGGATCCGGTTGGTGCTGGTGACCGGGATGAGCTCCAGATCAACCCCCAGATCCTCAGCCAGAAGACGAGCCGTGTCCACATCATAACCCTCCGGCTCACCGCCCTCTCCCAAGGATCCGAAGGGGGCAAAATCCTGAGGCACCGCGATCTTGATCGTGCCCTCACTGATGATGTCATCTACTTCCAAAGCAGGTGAGGGTGAGGTAGAAGCAAAGGCGAAGAACAGGCCAGTCACCGCAGCGATCATCACCAGGAGTAGACCACGCTGGGCACGAAATAGAGAGCTGATCATAGGATTTATCAACACAATTTCAGGACAAGGTATAGCGTAAATTTAGATTTGTTTTCTGTCAAGGATCAAGATCGATTCCGCAGATCCTGAGATCAACTCGGGAAGGAATCGAGATCAGTCCATGACCGATCTTTTTTCTGTTCATCAGCAACAGTTAGATGCTTAGGTCCGATAGCTAAATCTTCGCTCCAGTCGGCGGCTGAATAGAGATAGGGGATAGCACAAATAGAAGTAGAGCAGGGCTGTGATCAGGTAGATGAAGAAGGGTTGGAAGGTGATGTTGGCTAGGGAGGTAGCGGTTTTGGTCAACTCTACAAAGCCAATGATCGAGGTGAGAGAGGTGGCCTTGATCACTTGCACCAGAAAGCCTACGGTGGGGGGCAACAGTAATTTGATCGACTGAGGTAAGATCACCAACCTCAGGATCTGAAGGTAACCCAACCCCAAAGAGCGAGCTGCCTCCCATTGTCCCTTGGGAATTGACTCGATCGATCCTCTCCAAATATCTGCCAAGAAGGCACTGGTAAAGGCTGAGAGGGCGATAGACGCCGCTGCCCAGGCGGGGATCTCAATGCCGATCAGGGCCACTCCAAAGAAGGCCAGAAACAGTTGCATCAGCAAAGGCGTACCCTGAAAGAAAGCGATGTACAGGATGGCCGCTCTCTTAACGATCCAAACTGGGGAGATCCGCATCAAAGTCAAACCGATCCCCACTAGTCCTCCCCCGAGAAAAGCGATCAAGGTTAAGAGGATCGTCCACCGAATGGAGATCACCAAGGTGGTCACAATCTGCCAGTAATTGAGATCTCTGAGCATCGCTAGATCGAACTTTATTGGCCAACATCAGCGGAGCGGAATCGAAAGAGTCTGGCTCTGAGGAAGCCAAAGAGAATCGTGAAGCAGAGAGATAGACTGAGATAGATCAAGGTGATCGTCAAATAGATCTCAAAGCTTCGAAAGGTGCGGGATTGGATGAAATTGGCTTGAAAGGTAAGCTCCTCTGCTGAGATCTGAGAGAGCACACTGGAGCCCAACATCAGTAGGATAAACTGAGCTGCTAGAGCAGGATAGATTTTATCCAGGGCCTGGATCAAGACAATCTGGATAAAGACTTGGAATCGAGAAAGTCCTAAAGAGCGGCCCGCCTCGATCTGCCCTGAGGGAATACCCTCGATCCCCGCCCTAACGATCTCCGTTGCATAGGCCCCGAAGTTAATGATCATGGCCATTAAAGCCGCCTGTTCTGGAGAGAGACGCAGGCCCACACTGGGCAATCCAAAGAAGAGAAAGAATAGCTGTACCAGAAAAGGGGTATTGCGAATGAACTCCACATAGATCGACGCGATCCAGTTGAGGATCCTTAGAGAGGATCTGCGCATCAAGGCTCCCAAGGTTCCCACCCCAAAGCCTCCTAATGCCCCGACCGTAGACAGCCAAAGTGTGGCCAGAGCTCCCTTGACCAAGAGATCCCAGTTATCCCTAACGACACCAAACTGTAACTCGTATTCCACACCCCATCTCCGTCAGCTGCCTATACCCTAGGGGTGGGATCGACCTCCGATCGTATTGACGGCTACTCTTCCTCTTGTAAGGATAGCTACTCCTGCTTCTGAGTCAGGGCCTCTACCTGAGGATAATCGTCTAGAGATGCAGTCAGTTGCCTAGCCTGGGTCCTGATCTGGTCTAGGATCTGTTGCTCCTCAGGGGTGATCACTCCATCCTGTTCCGCGACGCGGCGACATTGCACCAAGAGAGGAACGGCGAAGTCGGGGCTGAGTTGTTGTAACAGATCCGGCAGCTGGGGAGGATCCTCCAAGTGTCGGGTGATGGCTTCCAGGGAGGCAGGACTGACATTGGCACTACCCAGGGTGGGCAATAACTCCGCCTGCGTTTTGCCGGGATGACCCGCCAGGATCACATGGATCAAGATCTGGTCCATGATCTGTTCCTGGGAGAGCGTAGTGGCGAGATAGTTCTCTCCAGCAGCCTCGTAGGCGGTCAGGGCAATGGGAGACATCTGGGGATCGAGGCGGGCCTCATAATAACGACAGGCGCCATACCCCAGGGCATAGAGCAGAGCGGCGTTGGTGCTAGCAGCAATCACGCTACCGGTAAGGGGAACGGCCTTGAGAAAGCTGAGTCCAGCGCGGGAGGCATAGCTGCTACCCACCTGTAGCGCCTTGGATCCCCCCAGGGAGATGCCAAAGATGGTTAGGACCTCACCTTTACGACTGGGCTCCGTTAGATCCAAACCATAGGCAGCAGCGATCTGATAGACCATCTCCGCCTGGAGCGCCATATTGGCGGCGAGATCTAAGGCAATGGTGGCGAGAGATAAACCAGGGATCAGGGTGCTGGCCACTCCTGTACCTGCTGCGATCATGGCTTTCTCTACCATCAATCGATGGGCGATCTGAGCGGGAGTTTCCTCGGGATAGTTCTCCTGTAGCTGTCGTACATAGGTCTCCGCCTTGACCACATCTACCTGTTCGATCAGCTGACCTAACCAATCCACATTGAAGGTACGGGCCATATGTTCCAGGTAGGGGGTGCTAGCGATCCAATCCAGAACCGATCCCAGGGTTTGAGTGGTGACGGTGGTGGCGGTGCCCACAGCTTGCCCCACGGTGACGGTGGTATTGACCACAGCCTGACCTGCTTGAGATCCTGCTGTCACAATGGCGGTGCCGGTGGAGGTGACCCCTGAGATCACGGTCTGACTCACCTGAGAGCTGGTTTTGACGATTGCTCCAGCGGTTTCGGAGGCGGAGCGGGTGAAGGAGCACCAGAAGGAAGAATGTTCGCTGAGGTGGAGATCCTGACTCCAACTGGGGAAGAACGATCCTAGCTTTTGACCCGCGATCCGTAAGATCTGTACGAAGGTGAGTTGTAGTTTGGCCACGATCTTGGAGACCCGATCGACACTGGTTTCTTGATCTGGGATCTGATCGGCGAGCAGGATCACCTGGAGTAGACCGGCACGACGGCTGTAATGGACCTTGCTGCGGATACCCTCAGGTTTGAGCAGATAGCTGATCACCTCGGCGATGGCCTCGGGTTCGGCATTTTGGGCGCGTTCGATGCGGCTCAGTTGACGGGTGCTGGCCTTGACCTGTAGCTGCACCTCTCGGTACCAACGGGGGATCGAGTCTCCCTGGACCTGCCCATAAACCTGTACGATCTCCGTGGACTCCAGCTCCAGATCGATCAGGGACTGATGCAGTTGTGGGACGATCTGGTCCGGATCAGTAGGCTCGGCGAGATCGAGTAGTAGTCTCAGAAGTTGACCCTGGCGATTGGCTTGTAGGGTGACGAAGGGAGATCCGGGTTGTTGAGCCAACCAATCACAGACGGCTTGCGGATCACCATGTTTGGCCGCATCGGGTGAGGCAGACTGAGACATGGATCGCCCTCAATACCATCCACAGCTCAGTATAGCTTGATCGGTGGGTGTAGATTTCTTGACGCTTGTTTTCCCTCAACATGGACTGTCAGGATCCTCCATGCCAGAGCAGGATATCTTTTGTTGTCAATAAGTGCTGCATTGACATCCTCCTCGCAAGTCATCGAGAGAGATCACCGAACATCCCGGTGGCAGGGGAGGCGATCGGGGGTGCAAGGCTGCAAGAGTCCGCACCTGAGGCCTGGGATTCCCCCTTAGGTCCACGGGAACTGACGACCGGGCCTGATTTTCGGTTAGGCTGATCCCAGGTGATGATCTTGGGTTTTAGATCCGATCCTCAGTTGTCCCCTCCTCTAGAGCGTTCCGAGCCGAGCCTATGCGTCGTTCCGTCAATCGTGCCTCCGATTTCGATCTCGCCCGTCTGATCCCGATCGCTGCCCTAGCCTTGCTGGCTCTGTTCCTGCTGCCTCGCTGTCTGCTGGTGGTGCAACCAGGTTATGAGGCGGTGATCTTTAACCGTCTGGTGGGCACAGAGATGTCTCCTCGACAGGAGGGAATCCACTTCTTGGTGCCGGTGTTACAGTTTCCCACCTACTACGATGTCCGCACCCAAACCTACAGCATGGCCAGCCGTAGTGAGGATCGGAACATGCGTACCAATGATTCCCTCACAGCTTTAACTGCAGATGGACAACGGGTAGATCTGGATGTGTCGGTGCGTTACCGCCTGGATCCGGCACGGGTGCCGCTACTGCATCAGTCGGTGGGCAAGGATTATCTGAATAAGATCATTCGACCGGCCTCCCAGGCGGTGGTTCGCAACGTGATCGCTCGCTACTCTGCCATCGGGGTCTACTCGGAGCAACGGGGTGAGATCCAGGAGAACATCTTTCGGGAGCTACAGGAGCTGATGGAGCCGGAAGGGTTGTTGCTACAGGGACTGCTGTTACGGAATGTGGAGTTCTCGCGGGAGTTCCAGTCCGCCATCGAGGCG
>CAYSEO010000216.1:0-7529 GCA_964429885.1 uncultured bacterium | reverse complement strand
AGGGACAAACTAAGACGAAGCTAGGCAACACGGAGGTGCGGGGCATCGTCCAGACTCTGATCTCTGAGAACCTGACGGAGTACCTAGAATTCAACCCCAACGTGGCCAAGGGGATCATTGATAAGGCAATCCAATCCTTCAATGCGGCGGAGGCAGCCCGTAAGGCTCGGGATCTGGTGCGACGGAAGTCGGCCCTAGAATCCTCCACCCTGCCCGGAAAACTGGCGGATTGTAGCTCTCGGGATCCGGCTGAATCTGAGGTTTATTTGGTGGAAGGGGATTCTGCCGGAGGCAGCGCCAAGCAGGGACGGGATCGACAGTTTCAAGCCATTCTGCCGTTGCGGGGCAAGATCCTCAACATTGAAAAGGCTGACCCCAGCAAGATCTACAAAAACGCTGAGATCCAGGCCATGATCACGGCTTTGGGATTGGGGATCAAGGGAGATGAGTTCGATTCCGGTCAACTTCGCTATCATCGTGTGATCATTATGAGTGTGGCTGGAGATGAGCCCACTCTGGTGATGAATGGTCAAGGAGAAACGGAATTCTTGCCCATCGGTTGCCTGATCGATGACTGTGTAGAGGGACGGCGTCAGGCTGATCAGTACCAGGTGATCTCTTTTGATCCCATCTCCCATCAGACTCGGTTCAAGCCCTTGAAGGCAGTGATCCGTCATAGTCATGAGGAGCCGATGTACCGCCTGAGAACTCGTTACAATCGCTCCATCAAGGTCACCTCATCCCACAGTGTTTTCGTCTATGAAGGGGGAGAGGTCCGTCTCAAGAAAGGTAGTGAGGTGCAAGTGGGAGATCTGCTGGTCGCCAGTCGACGCTTGCCTCGTCCCGAAGCCGCTCCGGAGCGCATTGATCTGTTGAGAACGTTTTATCAAGCAGAACTGACTCAGTCTTTATATGTGCAGGGGGAAAGCGTGCGCCAGATCGCTGCTCAAAGGGTTCTGGCCAGGGTCTCTCAGCCTCAACAGTGGGGGGAATCCCGTGTGGAGTTAGATCTGGAAGCATGGGGACGGTTAGTCGCTCATCGACAAGCGGCTCAGATCACTCAGAAACAGGTGGCCCAGCAGATCGGGGTCAAGCAACCCATTACCATCAGCCAGTGGGAGCGAGGGCACTACCGCCCGATCCAATCTCAGTTTTTCGATTACTTGGAGGCCATCGGTTGGGAGCAGCGGCAGGTTGATTACCAGCTGATCTCCTCAAAGATAGATCGGTACCTCACCTCTCCCGACACCAGTCACAATGCCCGCTGGCGTGAGGTAAGTCAATACAAACCTCTAGCCAGTTTTACCCCAGCTGAGATCGAGTTGCTGGACGATCACATTCAACTGGTGCCCCAAGCTCATAGGGATCGAGCCTTTCCTAGGTTCCTACCAATCACCTCTGAGTTACTGTGGTTCCTAGGGTGGTTTATTGCAGAAGGAACCCTCAGCCAACATCAGGTGAGTCTGAACTTGGGTCAAAAGGATACTCCCTTTATTCCCGAGATCTCTGAAACCATTCAGACCGTATTTGGCGAGTCACCTCGTTGCTATTTCGATCCCGATAGCCAAGGGATCAAGCTCTATTTCCACAGTGTTTTAGGGGCTAGATTGCTGAGGGTCTGGAAACTAGATCAGAAGGCTCATCTCAAGGGTATTCCTGATCTGATCTTCAGTTTGTCAGAGGAGTTGCAATGGGCTTTCCTGGAGGGTTATTTCCTGGGGGATGGTACCATTGGCAAGAGTCATCTGGCTCTAACGACTAGCTCCAGATCTCTGAAGGATGGTCTCCTTTACCTCCTAGGTCAACTGGGATTGGTGGCCAGTGTTACCAACTATCATCCCGATCCTGAGGCAGAGACTCCCATTCAAACTCGTCATCCTTACTTTACCCTCTCGATCTGTGGCAAGGAGCAACTGCAGATCTGCCGACCGATATGGCAGCGTCATCATCGTGCAACTCATCTGGAAGCCCATTTGCATCGCCCTGGTCACAAAGCAGTGAGCTATGTTCCGATCAGCGAGGATCTGATGGCTTTGCCTGTCCTTTCAGCAGAGGAGATCGATCCGGTTGGAGATTATGTCTATGATTTCTCAGTGGAAGGAGACGAGAATTTCATTTGTGGTGTAGGTGGGCTCTGTGCTCACAACACGGATGCTGATGTGGACGGTAGCCATATTCGGACTCTGCTACTCACCTTCTTCTATCGCTACCAAAAGGCTCTGTTGGAGGAGGGGTATATCTACATTGCCTGTCCTCCTCTCTACAAGATCGAATGGGGCCGCAACACCCGCTACTGTTACAACGATCATGAGAAGGAGCAGATCATTGGTTCCTTACCCGCCAATGCCAAGGTCAACCTGCAGCGGTTCAAAGGCTTGGGTGAGATGATGCCAGATCAGCTGTGGGATACCACTATGAACCCAGCCACTCGGACCCTGAAACGGATCACGATCGAGGATGCGGTGGAAGCCGATCGGATCTTTTCGATCTTGATGGGGGATATGGTCGGACCCCGCCGGGAGTTCATCGAGACCTATGGATCGCAGTTGGATATGGCCGCTTTGGATATCTAGGGGCATAGGATGAGAAGCTAGAGGTTCCAGCCGGATCTCTACGCTCACTCGCCAAAGACACAAACCCTTGTCATTAGATGCTCTGAGTCAAGCCCTTATAGATGGAGAGCCTGAAGTCCGCTCCAGATCGATGGCCTCTCTAGGTCAGATCCCACTGGCTTTCAGCTCCCTAACTTCTCCAGTGGCGCGATCGACGGATCCAGGATCTTCTGCTGCCCTAGCCCCGGAAACTTGACCGCGATCGTCACCTTCTGGCCACTACCAAACACATGGGTGATCTGTCCCTGACCAAACTGAGGATGCTCCAACCGATCCCCTACACTCCACTGCCGCACCTGAAAAGACACGGGTGCCGATCGGGTCTTCTGTGACGATCGAGGCGACTGACTCTTGGCCGTCAGGATCGGTTGAGGGGAGTCCATCTGCAGCAGATCCTCAGGTAACTCCTTCAAAAACAGAGAGGGCACTGCCGGTTCCCGAGAACCATACAGCCGCCGCTCCAGGGTATAGGTGAGATAGAGCTGATCCTGAGCCCGAGTGATCCCCACATAACAGAGTCGTCGCTCCTCCTCTAAAGCGATCGGATCCTCTAGGGAGCGGTAGTTGGGAAATAGGTTCTGCTCCAGGCCCACCAGAAATACCACTGGGAATTCCAGCCCTTTCGAGGAATGGAGAGTCATCAACGATACTCGCTCCGAGTTCTCCTGCAGATTGTCCAGATCCGTGGCCAGAGACACATTGCTCAGAAACGCCTCCAGACTGGGATCGTCATCCTCCTCCTCATATTGACGGGCCGCATTGACCAACTCCCGCACGTTCTGAGCCCGCTCCTCCGCCTCCTCCGTGCCCTGTTCCTCTAGATCGTCTAAGTAATTGGAATCCCTCAAGATCCCCCCCAAGATCTCGCAGGCAGACACCTGCTGTTGTTGCTCATGCCAGTGTTGGATCATGCGAGCGAACTGGATCACGGGTCGAGCTGATCGTCCTGCTACGGTATGGACTGAGGTCTCATCCCCCAACACCTCCCACAGGGGCACCCCCAGGGTATTGGCCGCATGGCTGAGTTTATCGATCGTAGACTTACCGATCCCCCGCCGAGGCGTGTTGATGATCCGCAGCAGGCTCATGGTGTCCGCCGGGTTGAAGATCGCCTTCAGGTAAGACAGCACATCCTTGATCTCTTTGCGATCATAAAACTTGAGACCTCCCACCACGGTATAGGGGATACCCCAGCGTAATAGGGCCTCCTCAAAGGGACGGGATTGAGCGTTGGTGCGGTAAAGAATGGCAAAGGATCCGAACTCTCTGCCCTGTCGTTGCATCTCCCGGATCTGGTCCACCACAAACTCAGCCTCCTCGATCTCATTACCCGCCCGATGGCAACAGATCAGATCTCCAGGATCACGGGTGGCCTTGAGCTGCTTATCGATCCGTTCCGTATTGTTAAGGATCAGAGCATTGGCCATATCCAAGATCGTGGCGGTGGATCGGTAATTCTCCTCCAGCTTTACCATGGTGCGTGTATCGTCATCGGGGAGACCATCCCCAAAGGTACTCTGAAACTCCATCAGGATCGTAAAGTCTGCACCTCTGAATCGATAGATACTTTGATCCCCATCGCCCACCACGAAGATCGATCGATCCTGCCAGTCCATCTGATGTTTATGCGTCTCTCCATTGGTGGTTAACAGACGGATCAGCTCATATTGAGTGCGGTTAGTATCCTGATATTCATCCACCAGGATATGGCGATAGCGCTGATGCCAGTACTCTAGAACCTCCGGATGTTGTTTGAAGAGCTGCACCGGGATCATGATCAGATCGTCGAAATCCAGGGCATTGTTGGCCGCCAGCTGATCCTGATAGCGTTTGTAGACTTGAGCGATCTTTTGTCCTCTCTGGGTGGGGTTCTCAGCGGCGTACTCCTGAGATGTCAAACCCATATTCTTGGCATTACTGATCCCATAGCGAATGCTACGCGGGTCATATTTACGATCGTCCAGGTTCATCTGTTTGATCACAATCTCTTTGACGATGGCATTGCTATCACTGTCATCAAAGATGGAGAAGGAGCGGGTCCAGTGACGGCCCTGATCGTCTTGAAACTTCTCGATCTCGATCCTCAGGATCTTGGAGAAGAGGCTGTGAAAGGTGCCGATGGAGAGAGGCTTGATGAATCGCTTGTAGACACTTGAACGGAGGCGAGTTTGCAGATCGGGATCCAGAGCATTCAAGGGTTTATCGGACTGAGCGATGGCCTCCTGCTGGGCGAACAGGATCTCGATACGGGACTTCATCTCCTTGGCTGCCTTGTTGGTGAAGGTAACCGCCAGGATCTCAGCGGGGGGCACCTTGAGGTTGCGGATCAGGTGAGCGATCCGGAAGGTGAGGGCTCTGGTCTTACCCGATCCAGCCCCCGCCACCACCAGTAGAGGACCACAGTGATGCTCCGCCGCCCGCCGTTGAGAGGGGTTGAGGGTGTCCAGTAAGGCGTGGATCCGAGGGGTCATGAACCAGTCCCGTTGAGTAGAGATGCTCTCCCATTATCCATACCACCCTGGGTATCGTCAGGAGATCTAACAGAGGCTAGACCGACACTAAGGGGATCCGTGATCCGAGCCATCTTGCTGAGTGACTTTGCCCATCCGGATCTCTGTTCTTAAGATCCCTGAATCTTCTCGATCTGAGTGCCACCATAGTGAGGCCCCTTTGATCCTCTGGAGAGCCCCATGCTCGTCGCTCGTGATCTCCATAAGTCCTATGGTGCCGTTGAGGTGGTGCGAGGGGTCGATCTAACCCTGGAGTCTGGCCAGGTCTTGGGGCTGTTGGGTCCCAATGGGGCAGGCAAGAGTACCACCGTAGGGATGCTTTACGGCATGGTGATCCCTTCCAAGGGGTTTGTCCAGATCAACTCCATCGATGTCCATGGTCAGGGGGCTCAAGCCCGCCGCTTGATGGGCGTGGTCACCCAAGATGACAACCTCGATCCGGATCTGAATGTCTGGGATAACCTGATCAGTTTCGCTCGCCACCATCGCATTACGGGTCAGGAGGCCCAACATCGTGCTGCTGAGGTGATGGAACAGGTGGATCTGTTGGGACGGGAACGGAATGGTGTAGATCAACTCTCTGGTGGCTTGCGACGACGACTGGTGTTGGCCCGCGCCTTATTGGGAGATCCTCAAGTGGTGTTCTTGGATGAGCCCACGACGGGACTGGATCCGGATGCCCGTCAGGGGTTTTGGAAGTTGGTGACCCAGATGAAACAGGGTGGGCGCGGCGTGTTGTTGACTACCCATTATATGGATGAGGCGGAGCGGCTTTGCGATCATCTGATGTTGATCCAACAGGGCCAGATCGTGGATCAGGGCACACCGGCGGAACTGATCCTGCGCACCGTCGGTCAGGAGGTGATCGAGGTGGAGGGGATCGAGGTCCAACGTCTGCAGGAGATCGCGGCGAGGGCAGATCTGTGGTGGCGCTCGTTTAGCTCCGGGTATCTCATGGTGTTGCCCCAATCAGATCCGGATCAATTCGTCCATCAGATCGAGCAGGAGCGACCGATTCGCTTGCTGCGCCGCCGAGCTAACTTAGAGGACGTGTTTCTGAAATTGACGGGAGCGACCCTATGAGTACAAATCCTTGGCAGATCGAACCGTGGGGAGTTTATTCCGTCTGGCGACGCCATTTCCTGGTCTATCAACGCACCTGGCTGGTGAATTTCCTACCCCCGATCACGGAGCCCTTAGTGTACTTGCTGGCCTTTGGCTATGGCCTGACGCCCATTGTCGAGCAATTGTATTACTTAGGTCAGCCCATCTCCTATCCAGCCTTCATTGGCCCCAGTATGATCGCGGTCGCAGTGCTCTTTCAAGCGTTCTTTGAAGGCGCCTATGGCAGCTTCATCCGCCTCTACTATCAACGCACCTGGTTTGCCCTGCTCACCGCTCCCCTGAGCTACACTCAGATCTTTGTTGGAGACTGGATCTGGGCCGCCACCCGAGGCATGATCTCCGGAGTGATCACAGGGGTAGTCACGGTCCTGTTGGGGTTCTATACCTGGTCAGGCTTGATCGGTTCCATTCCGGTTTTGATCTTGGGGAGTTTATTATTCGCGGCCATGGGCTTGGTAACCGCTGGGATCGTGGCCACAGTAGATCAGATCAATGTGCCGATCTTTATGGTGGTGATCCCCATGTTTGTCCTCTGTGGTACCTATTTCCCTCGGGAGAATCTGCCACCGTTTCTGCAAATAACTTCAGGATTGTTACCCCTAGCTCCTATGGTAGATCTGGTGCGCTGGCCCCTAGGGTTACCCGAGATCTGGCCGCTGGAGGTGCTTTGGTTGCTGGTCTTGTTGGTGGTTTTTACTTACCTAGCCTGGCAGCAGATCGCTCGAAAGATCTTTGGCTAAACAGATTTTTCTAGAGCTGAGGAGTAGGAGCGTCCTCAACAGGTTGTGGATCCGGCTCCGGATAGATGAGATGCTCCACGCCACTTTTGATCCAGGCGGACTCGATCACATCCCCCACCTCGATCTGATCCACCAGAGGCATGCCTTCCGTGACATAGCCAAACACCGCAAATCGTCCATCCAGGATCGGTAGGGCGGAGAGACTGATGTAGAACTGACTGGTGGCGGAGTCCGGAGCACTGGAGCGCGCCATGGCCACCGCACCCAATCGATGGGGGAGAGCCAGATCCTCACTGAGGGTGGGTCGCTCTAAGGGCATGTTGTAGCGGGGCTGAGGTTCCTCTTTCAGCTTGATCTCCAACGGGATTGTTGGGGGCTGAGGACCTGAAACATCCTGGAGGGGCGTCGAGGGACTAGTCGCATCCCCAGCATGTACCACAAAGGGCTCCGGATCCTTCTCCACTCGAAAGAACTGGAGGCCATCATAAAACCCCTGATGCACCAGATCGGCGAAGTGCCCTGCGGTGAGGGGCGCATCCTCT
>CAYSEO010000215.1:0-7728 GCA_964429885.1 uncultured bacterium | reverse complement strand
GCCCCACGCCCTCCGGTGGACGTCCCTCTGGGGTCTACTATCGAGGGGCCAAACTGGCCACCTCAGGCCCAAGCCGGATCTCGGGGGGAGGCCCTGATGATCGATTCCGGAGTTTCTTTGAAAATGCCTCAGAGGGCTTGTATCAGTCCGCCTCAGAGGGTCGTTTCACGAATGTCAATCCCGCTCTCTGCCAAATCCTGGGCTATGACTCCCCGCAAGAGCTGTTGGACCTCACAGATATCAGCCGCATGTATGTGGATCCCAACCGCTATCACCATCTACTACGCCAACTGCAGACCCAGGAGTCTGTAGAGGAGTTTGAATCCGAGGTCTATCGCAAAGATGGGCGCCGGATCTGGATCTCAGAGTCTGTCCGGGCGATTCGAGATCGTCATGGCACTGTGCTGCGCTATGAGGGGGCCATCAAGGACATCACGGACAAGCGGGGGGAGACCGCCATCCTCGGCGAGCGGTATCAGTTGGTGGAGCCCCTTGGATCGGGAGGCTTTGGCGAGACCTTCCTAGCCAAGGATATGCACCGACCCAACCATCCCACCTGTGTGGTGAAGAAGTTAACGGCCAGAAAGAGCGATCCGGAATTTCTGAACATGGCCAGCCGTCTGTTCCAAGCGGAGGCGGAGACCCTGGAGCGGATTGGACGCCACAACCAGATCCCACAGCTGTTGGCCTACTTTGAGCAGGGACAAACCTTCTATCTGGTGCAGGAGCTGATCGAGGGCACCTCATTGTTGGATGAGATCCGGCCAGGGTACACCCTCAGCGAGGGGGCGACAGTGGCAGTGTTGCAGGATCTATTACAGATCTTGGCCTTCGTCCATAGCCAGGATGTGATCCACCGAGACATTAAACCCAGCAATGTGATCCGCCGCAGCTCCGATCAACGGCTAGTACTGATCGATTTCGGGGCAGTCAAACACCTGAGCAGCGAGCTCACCGGCAAGTTTAAGGGGGCAACGGTGGCGATCGGCACACCAGGATACATGCCCCTGGAGCAATCCGCGGGTCGGCCCCGTAAGTCCAGCGATATCTATGCCCTCGGGATCATCGGGATCCAGGCCCTCACGGGCGTCGATCCGGAGAAGCTAGAGATGGATGATGAGGAGGAACCCATCTGGCGACCCTATGCTAAGGTGAGCGACGGATTGGCCACGGTGATCGAGACGATGGTGCGCTGTCACTTTGCGGCCCGCTATCAGTCGGCTTTGGATGCCCTACAAGCGTTACGGAGCTGTGGCGTGGCCCCGATCTATCCTGAGGTTAAAGTTTCCCAATCCTGATCGGATCCGCCCTATGGCTCTAGCAGACACCATCGCTGAGAAACGACAGCATCTGGAGCAGGTGATCCGCCGTCTCCAGGATCTACAGCAGGGATTTCTGACCCAGGCAGCGTTACAACTGGATATCTGGATGGAGGAGTTGGCTAAGGAGATCTTTGTGGGTCATGTGGAGATCTCGGAAGGCCTCAGCGATCCCCAAGTCCAGGATCTGAAGCATCAGATCTATCAGCTGAGAGGGGCCAGCCCCGAGCTGATCGAGGTCACCTTCAGGGATAAGCGATTCTGGTGGCATCTAGAGCCACAGCGGGATCCAGCGGATGTGGGGTTAATTAATCTCTATACGCAGCAGGGATCTCGACTGGGCCCGAAGCGATTTCATGAGGGATTTGAGACGATCCTGGCCCAGCAATTGATCCAGATCTTTGAGCCCCTGGGTTATCCCCTCTCCACCTCAACCACCTGGGTTCAGGAAGGCACACCTCGTTATCGTGGGACATTGTTGTGGCCCCAGGATCTGATCTTGATCTTGGAGGATTATGACACGCTCTTTCAGACGGAGGTGAAGCGGATCTTCAGAGAGTTATCTCCTCTGGAATTGCAATGGCGTAAACAACAATTAGAACAGCGCTGGGATCAAGTAGATGAGCTCGATGGCTCGCCAGGATCGGCCTCAGATCTGGAGAAGAAACTCACTGAGTCCAGAGAGTCCCGGGAGTCTGCCGCAGTCAACCCTGCTCCCGATCTCTCCCAGTCAGCTCAGATTACACCTCTCTGATCGCTTCTGTAAGCTTCCTGCAACAGGGAAGTCTTGCTCTGCAATGCCTGTCCAGATCGAAGGTGTGGAGCTGGTCCATCTTCTTTCATCTAGGCAAGGGAGGATCGCAACTCAGCGTTCTCGTCGGAGACAGCGTCTGAAATCTGACCTTTGCCGCCTTCGCTAGAGATAAACCCAAAGCTGTCAAACTTTGCCTGCACATGGGCCTACAGGATATTGGCTGGAATGTATTGGAACTGGCCCAACGTTATGGAATCAGTGATCGTCTATTGTTGACGTACCCCGAGGGCAACATCCCTGACTTCGATGCTACTAAACTAAACCAGGTTTACCAAGCTTGTGATGTCGGCTTAAACACTTCGACCGGTGAGGGTTGGGGACTGGTCTGTTTTGAACATGCCGCCACAGGTGCCGCCCAGGTCATGACTGCCCACGATGCTGCCCGTGAACTCTGGGGAGATGCGGCCCTGTGTATTGAACCGATCGCTCAACTATGGAACCCAGATGATTTGAGCTTAGAGGCCTTGGTGAGCCCACAAGATGTGGCATCGGCCCTTGAGCACCTTTACACCGATCGTCAATTCAATCAGCTCATGGGTGAAGCTGCGTTTGAGGTGGCCACCCAACCTCATTATCAATGGCAAAATATCGGTAAACAATGGCAACAGTTGCTCGCAGAGCTCTGGGAGGCAGGGTAGGTTCTGGGACGACCCAGCTAATGCTGCTTGAGTTGATCTCCTTAGATTCAGCCCAAGTCGGGGACGATCTGGGGGGCAGAACGGAGCTAGCAGACGGTCACCCCTCTCACCCCCTCCTGACCCATTGGAGTCAACCCAGATCACACCAATCTGATCTCACCCGTAAGGGCCCGATCCAACACCTCTTGTAGCAGTCGGATCCCCTCATCAGAGTAGAGGCCATTCTGTTGGGCGGCTTGCTGGATCTGATCCAGACGATCTTGGGAGAGGTGACCCTCAGAAATGGTTAACGCCACCAGGGTCTGTAACCAGGTAGAATTCATGGTCGTGACACGGTTTCTTAAACTGACTATTACCTATCTAAACCCAACTCCCCTCAGGGTGACTGTGGTGTTTTGACCGAGTTAACCTACGCATAATGTTGGATCTGCTTGGGGATCCCGCGCAGTTTGCTGAGGATCTGATGGAATCTACTGAGAATACGCACCAGAGAGACGCTTGGATTGCCCCTGCCTGATCGCCGATCTCGAAACATGGTAAACATGGGACAGGGATGGCGTTTTAGGAGCTCATCATGCCCGTAGTGATCGCAGGTGACATCGGTGGCACCAGCACTCGACTCCGATGGGTGGACAGCTCTCCGGACGGAGCTCAACAACAGATCCTGCTGGAGAACAGCTACTCCAGTCCCCAATACGACAGCCTCACCCCGATCGTTCAACAGTTCCTCTCGGAGGGGACGGATCTGCCTCACCCCACACGCGCCTGTTTCGCCATCGCTGGCCCCGTGGTGGATCAGACCGCCCAGCTCACTAACCTGCCCTGGACATTGGTGTCCAGTCAGCTACGGGAGGATCTGGACCTGGAGCAGGTGCGACTGATCAATGACTTCAGTGCCATCGGCTACGGGGTTCTGGAACTGCCTCCCGAGGATCTGCACACATTACAAACGGGTGAGAAACAGCCCCAGGCTCCGATCGCGGTGATCGGTGCGGGCACTGGCCTGGGGGAGGCCTACCTAGTGTGGCAGGGGGAGGATTATTTGGTGTGCCCCAGTGAGGGCGGCCATGGGGATTTTCCACCCCGATCGGAGTTGGAATTTGAACTGCTCATGTATCTACGTCGCCAACACCAGCGCATCTCTGTGGAGCGGGTGGTCTCGGGCCAAGGGATCCGGGCTATCTATCAGTTTCTGCGGGATACCGGCAAAGGATCGGCAGATACCCCGGTGGGAGCAGCGGTCCAAGCCTGGGAACAGGGGGACACAAGTATCGATCCCTCGGCTCAGATCTCCCAGGCCGCTCTCCAGGATCAAGATCCCCTGGCGGTGGAGACCATGCGGATCTTTGTGGAGGCCTACGGAGCGGAGGCTGGCAACCTGGCCCTCAAGATCTTGCCCACAGGCGGGCTGTATGTGGCGGGCGGCATCGCGACTAAGATCTTGCCGTTGTTGGAGCAGGGATCGTTTCTGAACGCGTTTCTGGACAAGGGTCGATTGAGCTCGGTGTTGAGCTCTCTATCCGTACAGGTGGTTTGTAATCCCCGTGTGGGTCTGGTGGGAGCGGCAGCCTATGCAGCAAGCTTATAGAGCCGCGAGAGGCAAGCCATTGTGAACTAAGATCCCGAGAACCATCCTCGCAACCGATCCCACCAAGAGCGAGGGCGTTGTTGGATCTCATCCCTGGAATCTGTGATCGTTGCCTCAGAGGTCTGAGTTCGTTCTGTGGGTATGACTGACTCAGTGGCAGGTCGTGTCTCGGTCTCCACCTCTCTGGACTCATCCTGTTCAATCAGGTTGGAGGGGGGCTCCAGGGTGGGACTCTCGTTTTGATCACAAGGATCGACAAGAGCTGTCTCAGGTTTCGGATCTGTAGTTGGCTCGGATTCGATCTGAGGTTGCTCCGTGGGGATGACCCGATCGCTCTCTACGGAGAAACTCAGGTCAACCCCTGTCGGTGCTATGGGTGGATCCGCCTCGGCGAGATCCGTGCTCCCACTCGAGATCAGCTAATGGCCCTGGGAGCCTCCATCCTGATCGGACTTCATGGCATTCAACCACTCCCGCAGTTGTTCTGCCGCCACCTCACGACCGCCGACGCCGAAGGCAATGGCCACACCCACCGCGATCGATCCCAGCAGTAGACCAAAGGCCAGATTGACGATATCAGCAGCGATCCCGATCTGACGCAAGGCCATGGCCCCTGAGAAGATGATGATCGCGATCCGAGCGGTGAAGGCCAGGAAGGGAGCCTGTCGGAAGCCCGAGTTCCGGATCAGATTGAAGGTGAGGGTGGCAAAGTATAGGCCCACCGCAAACACCGCCATGCCCGTCAGTACCTGACCCAGGATCTGGAGCAAGCCCGTCATCACCTCTGTCAACGCCTCGATCCCCAACACATCCACCGCTGCCACCGTGGCGAACAACATCAGGCCCACCAACAGGATGATCCCGGCCAGCTCGGAGGGGGTACGTAACTGAGGCGAGGCAGAAGCAGACTCAGATCCGGTTGCCGTGGCAGCTGTGTCCGAGGTAGGCGCTGCGGATTGCTGCAGACCCAGCCAGACGAACAGGTTATTAAAGCCCAACTCCGTCAACACCTTGGTGACCAGATCCTGGACGAACTGAGCCAACAGATAGGTGACCACCAGGATCAGACCCGCAGTAAAGATCTGAGGCAGGGCATTGAGGATCTCCGTCAGCATCGATACCGCAGGACCCGAGATCGCCTGGATTCGCAGAGCCTCAAAGGAGGCGATCCCCACGGGGATCAACACCAACACAAACACCACGGTGCCGATGATCCGGGATAGGGTTTGACCACTCTCCGAGTCCAAACCAAAGCGAGAGCCCAACTGATCGGTGCCGACCCCAACCAGCAGATTGGTGACCAGTCGCCGCACCACTTGAGCGAGCAACCAGCCAAATGCTCCGATCACCAGGGCCGCCGCCACATTAGGCAAGATCGACAGCACTTGATTCAAAAGGTTCTGAACTGGGGGGAGCGTCCCCTCTAGCTCCAGGATGCTGAGCACGGAGGGCAGGAATAGGAGAAAGATGGACCAATAGAGGACGTTGGCCAAGGTATCGCTGAGGGCCGTTTGAGGGCTCGCCTCCGCCTCAGTGCCTTCCTCCGAGATCCGGGTCTCCTGCACCTGGCTGAAGCGCTGATCCAGCTGTGATCGTTGCAGTACACCTCGGATCAAGACCCGGCTGACTGTGGCCAGGAGCCAAGCGATCAGGACCACAACCAGGGCCGCGAACACCTGGGGCAGATAGCTGGTTACCTGGGTGAGTAACTGATTGAGGGGTTCCACCACCGAG
Organism: uncultured bacterium; assembly: GCA_964429885.1. Taxonomy (GTDB): domain Bacteria; phylum Cyanobacteriota; class Cyanobacteriia; order Thermostichales; family Thermostichaceae; genus CAYSEO01. Next base: position 1,635 of record CAYSEO010000215.1, on the reverse strand, counting down.
GTCAACCCCAGCGCCTGGAAGAAGGCCACCAGCACAAACAGCATCAATAGCCAGAACACGGTGCGGGCCACCCATTGCTCGATCCGAGGGGCCTCACTCTGAGGTCGTCCCGTCACCCAGGCTGCGACCCGATTGTCCAGATCCGTTTTTCTCAGCAGCTTTTGGATAGTGGAGGCCGCCACCGAGGCGAAGACCCATCCCGCCACCAGAACCACCACGGCCACGATCAGGTTGCCGACAGAACTGCCGATCCGTTGGGCGAAGGATGAGACATTGGAGGGGAGCTCAGTGGGGATCTGGGCCAGGGGACCGGAGCTCGCTGGCAGCGTTAACCCTCCCTGGATCAACCCGCTTGGCCATGGTTGCATCATAAAATCCTCAACGTTAACACTCGGATCTCGCCTTGGTAGCGCTCAAAACATCAGCTATGAGACTAGCTTCTGCCGATCTTATCGGCTATAGCTAGCGATGGATAGGAGCAAGGGACAGATCTTTGCAGATTTTGGTCTGATCCGGACTGGATCTCCATCAGATCCCCAACGGATCTCTGTCAAAATGACCTCAAGCTGACTCTCGCTTCCTGGTGATCTCACCTGAGAACTCAGCCTTGAGATAGAGTTACCTGCGGCTTGTTTATGGCACCGACCCCAGCCCCCTACGGATCCTGGAAATCCCCCATCAGCTCCGATCTGATCGTGGCGGGGGCACTGCGCTTGGGACAGCTGGCTCTCCATCAGGGCTCGATCTATTGGACGGAGGGACGGGCCGCAGAGGGAGGACGCAATGCCCTGATCCACCAGGGTCCTGAGGGTAACAGGGAGGAGATCAGCCCACCGGATCTGAATGTCCGCACCCGAGTCCATGAATATGGGGGGGGAGCTTATCTGATTGCAGGGGGGATCGCCTATGTCGTCAATTTCTCCGATCAGCGGCTCTATCGTCTGCAGCCAGGGAACGATCCGCACCCCCTTACCCCGGAGAGTCACTCCCAACTCCGTTATGCTGATGGCCTTTGGGATCAGACCCGGCAACGACTGATCTGGGTGCGAGAGGATCATCGTCAGGATCCTCAGCAGCCCACCAATACCCTAGTGAGCTTGGATCTGACGGGCTCAGAGGAGCAGGAGGGGGAGATCTTGATCTCGGGTCAGGATTTCTATGCCTCACCCCGCCTCAGCCCCGATGGATGCCAATTGACCTGGCTCAGCTGGGATCATCCCAACATGCCCTGGGACGGGACACAGTTGTGGGTGGCTCAGATCGCGACTGACGGATCCCTACAGGATCTGCGTCTGGTGGCTGGTGGGGAGCAGGAGTCGATCTTTCAGCCGGAATGGTCACCAGATGGCAGTCTGTACTTTATCTCGGATCGCAGCGGTTGGTGGAATCTCTATCGTTGGTCCGCAGCCGATCAGATCACAGCGATCTATCCCAAGTCGACGGAGTTTGGCTCTCCCCAATGGGTGTTTGGCCTGTCCACCTATGGCATCCTGGCCCCGGATCGGCTCCTGTGTACCTACGATGAGCAGGGGATAACCCAGCTGCTGGATCTGAATCCCTTGACTGGCCAAGCTCAACCGATCGAGCTCCCGTTCACCAGCATAGGGGGCCTGCGAGTCGCCAGGGATCCCCAGC
>CAYSEO010000214.1:0-7745 GCA_964429885.1 uncultured bacterium | reverse complement strand
TGCTCCTCGTCCTGCTAATACCCCTCTCTTTAGTGCTCCCCAATCCGCCCCAGTTCAACCTGTGATCCCACCGCGCCCCCAGGGGGCTGGCAGTACCTTGAACCAGATTCGGCAACGCAGGGATCGAGATTAACCCCTAACGAATCAACACTAAGACCGAGAGTCCTGGATAACCCTGCTACGATCGGGGGATCCGATACGACTCAAACTCCGCAATCTCCTCAACCGATCGGCTTTGACCCTATCTTTTATGGCACTCTCAACTTCCCTGGAGCGATCCCAACAGCATTTCCTCTACCCCATTCTCCAGCGATTGTTGGCGGGAGAGGCCCTGTTGCCCGATACGGAACGCAATCTGATCGAGGTGGTGGGGATCCTCAAGAGCTACGGTGTGGTTCTAGGGGCCTACTCTCGCACCCTGGTCTATACCGCCGATCATCAGTTTTTGAACCTGTTTCCTTTTTTCAAATACTTTGAGGGGGATGTGAATCCGGCCAAGCTAGTCCGTCATTGGTGGCATGATCGGATCAATTATGAGTACGCCGAGTACTGTATGCGTTGCATGTTGATGCATGGGGGCGGCAAGCTAGATGGCTATCTGGATTCAGAGACATTTATTCAACGCAGTCGGGAACTGATCCGTAAACAGATCCGGGGCAATCTATTGGTGATGGCTCTGGATCGCGTGTTCCCTGAGTTTCTCTTGGAGCAGGTGCGACAGGCAGCTTACACCAGTGGTTTGGGTCAGTTCTGGAAGGTGATGAGTGCCCTCTTTCTCACCCTTGCCGATCGCTACGATCAAAGGGAGATCAGGTCGATCCCAGGTGTGGTTCAACATATCCAGGATGGCTTAGTAGCAGCGGCCAATCAACCGATCACCTTCGCTCCTGTAGTTCGAGGTCAGAGGATGGAACTGATCCCGGAATCCGCAGATTTAACCTTTCTGATGGACACAGCGGTTCCCTATGTGGAGGCTGTGTTCTTCCGATCCTTACCTTTTATGGGTACCACCTCCTACAACGCCCAAGCACAACAGATCCCTCATGAACTGGATCGGTTTAGCTACGGTGCTCTGTTTGCGGATCCCTTGCCCACCGGCAGTGCTGGCATTCCCCCCACGCTACTGATGCAGGACATGCGTCACTATCTACCTGATTATCTACAAGATCTCTATCACCACAGTTTGCGAGGTGAGGATGATCTAAGGGTGCAGATCTGTGAGAGTTTTCAGCGATCGATGTTCTGCGTCACCACAGCGGCTCTGCGGGGACTGGCGCCCTATCCCTTTGATACCCAAGATCCGGATCAACAACGGGCTAATCAGGTGTATCTAGAGGGCTGGTTGGATAAGCTATCTGGAACGGTGTTGACTCAAATTCAGGAGGAATGAGGAGATCTGGGGCAGCGATCCGGTATTCCTGGATCCTTTAGATCCTCAACCTGTGTTTCTCTGCAAGAGAGAGTAACGATCACCAGCTTATGGAACGACTCTAAAGTTCGCTAGACCCTACCTCCACCCGCAGCTCCCCCACAGCATTGGTGCCTGGAAGCAAGATCGTTGTGATCCCTGGACTCAGACAGGCAAGCGTCACTTGTAATTGGGCTCCTGGGAACTCCGAGATCACTCTCAAGTCCACAGCGAGTGCGACGCGAGGATCAATGGCGGGGGCTGTGGTGGGCGGATTCGCTGAGAGTAAAGCCCCATTCACCGCGATCAAAGGCGTAGTTAAGATCACCTGTTCCCCTACACTGCAGCTAGCCTGAGCATCGGCATAGTCAGCCCCATCTCCCGCCGTGGCTGAACTGAGGATCGCCGCCCCTCCGGTTGTTCCTCCCGTCATAGCCAACAACCGAGTCCCTGTCTCAACCGGATCCGCAGTCAAGGGCTCTGAAAACTCGACCGAGTTCGACACCTTGGTCACAGCGATCCCCTGGTCATCTGTCACTGCCGAGGGAAAGAGGATCGTCCCTGCTGGCATCCCTTCAGAAGCGAGCAACAGCGACCACTCCACAGGTGCATTGATCAGAGGCCGTCCGTCCTGACCTCTAACTTGGACCGATCCCAACTCACTGTCACTGGATCCGTTAAAGATCACCTCAGACACATTCAGATCCAGTTCATCCGCTGGAGGGACCGCAATGGGAGAGGGCAAAGTTACCTCTGTGCCGCCGCCACAGCCCATTAGCCCCAGCACGATCACCCATCCGATAGGCTTATTCACAGGATCCTCCTCAATACCGGTTAATTGATACAGCACTTGTGAGAAAACAAAGGGAACAATCCGGATCGCTGTACATCCCTATGGTACCGAGCTCTGGAGTAAACGACTCAGACGCAGTAGAAGGATCAAGCTTGGTGACGATCGCTTGTCGGCTGAGCTCCCGAGGTGGCAAGATCTAATGCGCCCCTTGCTCTGGATCGAAGATGACTGACTCCACCTCCTCCTCCCTGCCCCTGCTGCTACGGGCCGCCCGTGGCGAGACCTTAGAGCGTCCCCCGGTCTGGATGATGCGGCAGGCAGGACGCTATATGGAGGTGTACCGTCAGCTGCAACAAAAGTACTCCTTCAAGGAGCGCTGTGAGCAACCCGATCTGGCCATCGAGATCTCCCTACAACCCTTTCGTGCCTTCGCCCCCGATGGGGTGATCATGTTCTCCGATATCCTTACCCCTCTGGAAGGTATGGGCATCCCCTTCGAGTTAGTGGAGCATGTGGGACCTGTGATCGATCCACCCATCCGTTCCCAAGCCCAGATCGAGGCGATTCATCCTCTAGAACCGGCTGAGAGCCTGCCCTTCATCCGTCAGATCCTGAAGTCTCTGCGTCAGGAGGCGCAGGATAAGGCGACGGTGTTGGGATTTGTCGGATCTCCCTGGACCCTGGCCAGCTATGCGGTGGAGGGGAAGAGCTCCAAGGATTACGCCCTGATCAAGGAGATGGCTTACCGAGAGCCAGAGCTATTGCATCAGATGCTGTCCAAACTGGCAGATAACATTGCCCGCTATGTCTGTTACCAGATCGAGTGTGGGGCACAGGTGGTGCAACTGTTCGATACCTGGGCAGGACAGCTGAGTCCTATCGACTACGAAACCTGGGCTCTGCCCTACGAGCGCTCCATTGTTCAACAGGTGAAACAGATCTATCCCGATACCCCCCTGATCCTCTACATCAACGGCAGCAGTGGCCTATTGGAGCGGGTCAAGCAGACGGGAATTGATCTGATGAGTCTGGACTGGATGGTGGATATGGCGGACGCTCGTAACCGTTTGGGATCTCTACCCGTGCAGGGCAACCTGGAGCCGATGGTGTTGTTGGGTACCCCCGAGCTGATCCAACAGCGGACCCTGGAGGTGATCCGGAAGGCAGGACCCACCGGACACATTATGAACCTGGGTCATGGGATCCATCGCACCACTCCAGAGGCCAATGTCCACCACTTCTTCGATACCGTGCGTCAATCCGCTGAGCTGTTGAGATCTGTTTAACTGCAATCAGTCCATGCTCATCGCCAGGGTTTAAGTGGATCCGAACTGGGATCCCCAAGCTTGGGCCATACATTGCGCTCAAGGACTCATTGGAACACCCGTGCGGCCTTGACCATGTGGTAGGTGATCAGCAGCTGGGTGATGGCGAGGGGAAAGCTTTGCAGGGTCTCCCCCGTTGTCCCGATCACCTTGCCGATGTCAGGGTTGCCGTCCAGGCTACAGAACTGGCCTAGCGAAGGAACATCGTTACATAGCTGCTGCTCTAAGAGCCGCACCTGATCGGCATTAGCATGGCCATCGATCTCTAACACATCCACGGGTTTACCCATATCCCGATCCAGCTCCAACCGCACCGCTGAGCGCAGATGATGGTGGTTTTGGGAGTCCAGAAACAGATCTGTCAGATCGGGGTGAGGGATGGTGGGACGTAACACCAAACGCACATTCAAGAGCAGATCATCCTGCTGCGGATCGTTACTGGGGTAGAAACTGATCACCACATCCGCCCACTGTCGTTGGGGACGAATGAAGGCATGTGAGTCCGACTCTCTCTGATCTAACTGAGCCAGAACCTGGGTCTCGGTGTAGCCCCGTTTATGGGTATCTCGCCTCACCTTCCAAGTGCGACGCAGGCTCTCCGGGGGGGCCAGGTACACCTTGACATCGTAGCTATCCCGCATGCCTCGGCTGGAATAACCCAACAACCCCTCCACGATCACATACTTGGCGGGCTTGATGTATTCAGGAGGATCGAAGGAGCCCGTAGTGTGGTTATAGATCGGCTTCAGGATCGGCTGTCCGGTGCGTAGCAGGCCCAGATGTTGCTGGATGATGTCGAGGTAGTTGCAGTCCGGATGCAGAGCTGAGATACCGAGCTCCGCCCGTTGCTTGCGATCATAGCGGTGATAGTCATCCGTACAGATCACAGTGACATTCTCTAAGCCCAGGATCTGAGCGACCCCACGGGTTAGAGTGGTCTTCCCAGCCGCACTATCCCCCACAATCCCCAAAATGATCGGGCGCTGGCTCATAGGTCCTCCTGAATCCGAGTGTTGATCCCCAAGAGTAGCATCATGGGTGAACCCTGCCTGTTCTCTATGGCCGGATCCACCCTCACCCGTAGCTGGGATCTCCTAGTTCACCCAACTGATCAAACAGCTGTGGCAACCACAGATCCTGAAAGTGAGTGAGATTATGATCCCAGTCTGTATTCTCCGGGGCAGCTACACCGCCAGCTCGACAGATTGCCTCCGCTAGATGTCTCTGGAACTGAGGCAAAGAATCACGCACATAGCTTTGGATATCGAAGCTCACAGGAATATAAGAAGCCTCTGGCGTCCCATGAGTCTAGATCATGAAGAAGACCCCATACATTACAGTTGCTATTACGATCGCAAAGCTTGTAGAGAAGATAAATCCATTTTTCATCAGACGCCTGAGCTTATTTTCCTGGCCTTTCGATAAGTTGCCTTGCTTGTTGATGACAATCTCTTCTTCCTTCAGATCCAACGCTGCTAACAAATCTGATCGATCTGGCTGGGGAATCACAGGTGCTTTCTGAACGCTTATATCACGACCATCAAGCATATTTCGCCTTGCCAACTCAGCCAAAATAATCTCGCGAACCTCTGCTCTATAGTCAAGCAGTTCACTAGCAGCCTTTTTCAGCTCCTGATCATCTTTGCGTCCCCAAACTTCCTCAAAACTTATGCTCATCTTTAGTTAGTTGTGGTGAATGGATTGGGTAAAGGATCTTCTCTGTTGTAAGACCCATGGCTCTCTATCTGAGGTCCTGTTCTTCCTCCATCTAGATCTTCTCTAGCTCTGCCTAATACTCTTCCTCAAGACAAACGACCATGGATCGATCTCGAATCAAATCGCTGAGCTGGAATACATCATACAGTGCTTTTTTATTGAGCAGGTGGGTGTAGTGGCAATGAGACCTGCCCTCAAACACAGAGATCTGCGCAGTTACAGATCCATATGTTGCTGAATGAAGTCAGTATAGATCTCGCCTCGCATGAAAGCCTCATGTTGCAGGATCTGTTGATGAAACGGGATCGTGGTGCAGACCCCGGTGATCGCACATTCCCCTAAGGCCCGTCGCATCCGCTTGATCGCCGCCATCCGATCCGGTCCCCAAACGATCAGCTTACCGATCAAGGAGTCATAGAAAGGTGGGATCGTGTAGTCTGGATAGACATGGGAATCCATACGTACCCCCGGACCCCCTGGAGGCAGATAAGCCTGGATCTTGCCGGGATGAGGTCGAAACTGTTGACTCGGATCCTCAGCGTTGATCCGACACTCGATGGCATGACCCCGTAGATTAATATCCGATTGTTTGAATGACAGCGGCTCCCCCTGGGCCACCCGGATCTGTTCCGCGATCAGATCTAAACCTGTCACCATCTCCGTCACCGGATGCTCCACCTGAATGCGAGTATTCATCTCGATGAAGTAGAACTGACCTGATTTGTCCAACAAAAACTCGATCGTGCCCGCCCCCACATACCGGATCGACTTAGCCGCCCGCACCGCCGCCTGTCCCATCTTGTTACGGAGCTTGGTGGAAAGAGCTGGGCTGGGAGATTCCTCCAGTAACTTCTGATGGCGTCGCTGGATCGAACAATCCCGCTCATACAGATGCACCACATTGCCCTGGCTGTCCCCCATGATCTGGAACTCGATATGTCGGGGCCGTTCAATAAACTTCTCAATATAAACCCCCCCGTTGCCAAAGGCCGCCTCCGCCTCCCCTTGGGCCGTGCGCATCAGCCGGATCAGATCGGTGCCGTTGTAAGCCACCCGCATGCCCCGTCCACCTCCACCTGCTGTCGCCTTGATGATCACGGGATAGGAGATCTGATCCGCCACCTGTAGAGCCTCCTCCTGGGACTCCACCACCCCCTGACTGCCCTCCACCAAAGGCACATTCACCTGCCGCATTGCCTCCCGTGCACTGGCCTTATCCCCCATGCGCCGCATCGCCTCCGGGGTAGGGCCGATAAAGATCAGATTATGATCGCTACACATCTCCGCAAACTTGGCATTCTCCGCCAGAAACCCATAGCCCGGATGGATCGCCATCGCCCCTCGGGTCAAAGCTGCCGAGATGATATTGGGCACATTCAGATAGCTGCGATTGCTGGGTGGCTCCCCCACACAGACCGCCTCATCCGCCAGCTGCACATGTAACGCATTCCGATCCGCCGTGGAATAAACCGCCACCGTCGCGATCCCCAACTCCTGACAGGCCCGAATGATCCTGAGGGCGATCTCGCCGCGATTGGCGATCAAGATCTTGGTGATCGGCGCTGTTGTCACAGATCCAGATCCCGCTTTAGAGAACAACTCGAGACCCCCCTGAGAGCCAGGTATAGCGGGCTGATCCTACCATGTCCTCCCCCATCACCCAACGTGGGACCTGGGTTCCTTAAGGGTTGATGAACGAGATCTGAGTATGCTCAAAGGTGGAGAGAATGGCATCCAGGGTCTTCTTCTGCTGGGTATAGGTGGCCGTGGCATCGCTGCCGAACTGGATCTCATCCCCATCCTGGAGATCCCGAAAATCCAGCCGTTGACCATTGACGAACAGACCGTTGGTGCTGGGGTTGCCCTCCACATCCCCATCCAGGATCTGGTAGACAAACTCATTGGGATTGAGGATAGACGGGCTCTTGAACAGGATAGCGTGGTTACGGGAGACAAACTTGGACTCGATCTGGATGCTGTTACTGGGATCGCGGCCAATGGAATACATCTCCCCCGTCAGCCAGTAGGCTTTAGGACCGTTCTTATCCTTAACGATCAACACATGGTTGAGAACAGGCTGAGAAGGATCGGACATCTAGCCCTGCCTCGATACAGGAGACACTTACTCTCATCACACCATCCCCAACGGATGGACTTCACGAGCAAAACATTAACGGGTCTCTGGGGACCCTGGCGAGGGATCATGCTCTGTTGGCAACTCTAACCCCAATCGACAGGCAGCGCAATTCAGGCCTCCAGGCTAGTCCAGCAGGTAGGGAGGTACATCCTGATCGGTGGGGGAGGTGTTGGGGGCGATGGGTCGCTGGATCACCACGGTGGGGAAGGAACGGCTGGGACTGGCGGGGGCCGGTCGCCGCTGCAGTTGCTGTTGAGAGCTGTGCAGATCCTGTTGGACTTGAGTCAACTTCGTCTCCAGATCATCCTTCTCCTGCTGTAGTCGTTGCAGGGCCGAGCGTAGGTACTGGATCTGCTCCTGATTCTG
>CAYSEO010000213.1:0-7786 GCA_964429885.1 uncultured bacterium | reverse complement strand
CCCAAGCTAGAATCGGTCCTTCAGTCCACGAATCTGAGCGAATACCTGGACCGGATCTTGACTTCGAGCCGTTTCCTGTAGGGCTGGCTGATCCCAACGGAGGAAGGGGTTAGTGCGTTGCTCGACGCCGATCTGACTGGGTATGGTGGCCTGTCCCCGAGATCGGGCGGCGCGGACCTGCTGTAGGCGCTCCTGGAGGTCGGGATTTTGTGGATCCACAGTGATGGCGAACTCCAGGTTCTTGAGGGTGTACTCATGGGCACACCAGATCTGGGTGGGTTCCGGCAGATCCCGCAACTGCGCCAGGGAGTTGACCATCTGGGTGGGGGTACCCTCAAACAACCGGCCACAGCCCCCAGCGAATAGGGTGTCTCCACAGAAGAGGTGACCGGACTCTGAGAAATAGTAGGCGATATGGCCCCGAGTGTGACCTGGCACAAATAGGATCTGGGCGGTTTGCCCTGCGAAACAGACGGTATGCCCTGCGGAGAGTTCCACCTGTTGGCCTGGGATCCGGCCTCGATCCGTGGCACCTCCATACACCACTGCATTGGGGTAGTGCTGCAGGAGTTGACGATTGCCCCCCACATGATCGGCGTGATGGTGAGTGTTGAAGATGGCTACCAGTTCGGCTCCCAGCTGTTGGAGCTGTCGTAGTACGGGTCCAGCCTCCGCCGGATCCACCACTGCCGCCCCTTGAGTTTGGGGATCGTGCAGGAGGAAGATGTAGTTATCGGATAGAGCTGGGATCCGGATCACATCCATAGGGTTGCTCCCGAGGTCATTGTCATTCTTCAAAGATGGCCTGTTCCACATCGGCCCGGCTGAGGGAATAGGGAAAGGTCAGAGTTTTGGTATTGCCCTCCTCATACTGATACCGCACCCAGATGTGGGTCTCCTCTAACTTCAGCTCCGCCTGCCACTGATCGGTCTGACAGGACCAATGCTCAATCTGTTCCGGATCTCGAACGCAGCCTTGCTGTTGCAGCCAATCCTCGAGGATGGGCAGGGGATGGTTGTACAGGGGCGTGCTCTCCGAGGGGATCGTCATGGTTACAGCCGGGGCGATGGAATATGCTCCTCATCCTAATCCAATCCCCTGGCTCTGACGGATCCAGGCTAGAGTCCCCACCAAGGCCAAGCAAAGCAGGAAGGTCACTGCCATGAGGGCTAAAGCGAACACCTCGCTACTGGAGAGGGGCCGGGTCTCCATATCGATCTCCAAGGGGGAGCGGGGAGGCTGGGAGCTAGGTGGATAGGGATAACGTTGCCAGATCTGGAGGCTGGCATCATAAACGGCCCGTTGTACAGGATCGCTGAGCACCTCGTAGGCGTCCTGGAGCTCCTGAAAGCGGCGGATGGCCAACTCTGGGGGGAGGGGAGAGGTGTCGGGGTGGTACTGCTTACTCAGAGAGCGGTAAGCCTGCCGGATCGCATCTGCTGGGGCCTGAGGGGCAACCCCTAACTTCTGGTAGTGGGTCTGGGAGTGCGGGGAAGCAGATGACGACATGTCCAGATCGAGAATGCAACTCAGGTACCCGTAGGAAGAGGGGGTATACCCCGTGAGCCTTACTCTTCGTCTTCTTCCGTGGCGACCACAGCACGAGGATAGTAGAACCCAGTGTTACGTTCGCTCTGAATCGATCGGCCTAGGGATAGAGCTCTTTGGGCCTGGAGCTCCGCCTTACGCACCCAGTTGGCGTAACGACTCCGACTCTTCATCTTGGAGGTTTTCTTCTTGGGCTGAGCCATGGTGGGGTAGGGGAAAAATCAGCTTTTCTAGGATAGCAGTCAGCTTCAGGATCCGTGCACCGATCTCCCTTAGTCTGGGCCTAAGTTCCAGTGGTGGACTCCGGGCTGAGTTGGTGATGTTCCGCATCCGCGACCGTGCCCACCCGATCCAGAGGAGCTGCTTTGATGCGTCGAAATGGGGCGGTCTGAGTGTAGCGATCGAAGGCGGTCTGCGTCATGGTGCGCACGTAGTAGCAGGCTCTCACCTCATGGCCGAACTCAACCACATCCCCATCCAGCAGGTCACAGGAGGAACAGCGGCTGCCTCGGATCACCAGACCATTGCGGCTGGCCTTGCCCTGGCTGTTACCGTCATAGATCCGGTAGCCGATGGCTGAGTTGGTTCCCCCCATCCTCACCAATAGAGCATGTTGTCGCGAGACCGAGGGGGATTGCACCACGATGGAACAGGTGGGATCTCTGCCGATGGAGTAGGCGGAGGTCTCCAGGCGAAAAGCACGACGACCGCTCGGGTCATCCACAACTAGGATGTGGTGGGTGATCAGAGGATCGGGGGGGGTCACGGAGACGAAGCTCTGACGGGTCATGGTGAGGGGAGGGGAAACAGACGAAGGCTATATTAATTATCAGCAGATCCGCCCCCTGCTGTCCTCAGCTATTCCTCTTAATCCGCTCAAGCTCTTCGAGGTTAATCGAAGGAGATCCGGCCCCGGTAGCGACCGATCACCTTGAGATCACAGGCGGGACTATTCAGATCCACAGTGAAGGGGGGGAACTTGGGATTGTCACTGATCACACTGACTGTGCCTCCTGGCAACCGTTGCAGTCGTTTAATCAACAGATCCTCATCCATCTGAAACACATAGATGCCATCCCGCCAATCCGTGACTTGGTGATCCACAAAGATGAGGTCTCCATCCAGCAAGGTAGGAGCCATACTATCCCCTTGCACGGTGATGATGCTGAGCTCCTTGGGGCTGGTATTCAACTGAGAGCGCAGCCAATGGGAATCGAAGGCGATCATCTCTTGAACCGTTTCCTCCGAAACCAACAGTCCCGTTCCCGCCGAGGCGGCCACATCCAACACCGGCACGTAGGCGAAATCCCCGGTGGGATCGCTCTCCCAAGTCTGGGGACCTTCTCCAGTCACCAACCACTCCACATTCACCCCAGCGGTCTTGGCGATCATTACCACCTTATCGATGCCGGGGATCGATCCCTTCAGGTAGCTGCGCAGACTGGTGTCACTGACCCCAGAGCGCTTGGAAAATCCATGGATGGGTTCTTGGCCGATCACCTGTTTCAAACGGGCTGCGAAGGTGTGGGTTACAGCTCGCGAGGAGGACTGAGCCTCTACAACCGAAGCCAGATGGGAACGAGGGGGATGTTGACCCGTGGGCGGTAGCCTGCCGGGGGCGGAACGCGTTGTCATAGTGAGGGGAACTCCTTGATCCGTCGCTATCAGTAGCCTAAATCCACTATATCGCTGTTGACAACCTCACTATATCCAGATAGCTTTAAACTATCACTCACGGAATATAGTGAATTTCCCAAGAGTGAGATCGAGATCCCTGGGGCGATCCCCCATCGGATTCAAGGGGCATTCCCGCAGGTAGTGTGCAAGTCGGCTATATCTCCGTCTCGGGCACTATATCTGGATCAGAGGGGTTTAAACTCTCTTGAAAACAAAGCTCCAAAAACTAAGGTGTCAATCCGGGGCTAGGTGGATGAAAAGGCTGAGTTGATCAAGGAGATTCAGAGATGACGCTTCAGGTGGTGATCCATGGCATCCCGCTGCAGGTCCGACGTGGGTCGGTGGGTCGGTGGGGCTGGCTAGGCCGAGTGCGGGCTCTATGGGCTCGTCATGTGTTGGGCTTGGAGTCGCGGCAGTGGCGTTCCTCCCCTCCTCACTCGACTTCCCTGGCTGAGCAGGCTGAGGATCTGGGTTGGTGGGTCGGGGCGGTTCGAGTTCGACAGGTGCCGGAGTCCGTGACCCGAGATCAGCCCTCGGCTGCTGTTGCAAATGTCCCGTTGCTCCCGGCTGTGGATCTGATGGCTCTACGAGAGGGACGTAAGGTGCAACAGATCTTCGCTCAAAATCAGATCCGGTCTCCCTCTGCCCGTCCACCACTGCGATCGATACCTCGATCTGCTCCTAGAACAGAGAGGGTGACCTCCCACCGGATCGCAGGTTGAGGACCGTTCCCCCGTCACCGGATGTGACAGCACCGGCAGCTGATCATGGCTAAGCCCGATCCGTTGCTTCTCCTTCTGTGTCGGTAGGCTATCCTAGGGGATCGATTGCCCTTGAGCAGGATACCTCCATGACGATCATCGATCTGCGCAGTGATACCGTGACTCGGCCCACGCCCGCCATGCGACAGGTGATGGCGACAGCAGAGGTTGGGGATGATGTCTACGGAGAGGATCCGACGGTGAATCGCTTGGAGGCGATGGCGGCGGAGCGCGTGGGAATGGCAGCGGGTCTGTTTGTGGCCACGGGCACCCAGGGGAATCTGCTGGGGATCATCAGCCATTGCGAGCGGGGGGACGAGTATATTGTCGGTCAGATGGCCCCCCCCCACCACCCCCCCCCCCCCCCCCCAACCCCCCCCCCCCCCACGCCCCCGCGCAGCAGTGTTGGGCAGTGTTCAGCCCCAGCCTCTGACGATGCAGCCTGATGGTTGTCTGGATCTAGCGGAGGTGGAACAGGTGATTAAGCCTGAGGATTTTCACTTTGCCCGCACCCGATTGATCTGCTTGGAGAATACCCATAGGGGGCGGGTGTTGCCTCTATCCTATCTGGAACAAGCGGCGGATCTGGCCCGGCGTTATGGTCTGGGTCTGCATTTGGATGGGGCACGGGTATTTAATGCAGCGGTGCAGCTGGGGGTGCCTGTGGTTGAGATCACCCGCTACTTTGACTCAGTATCCTTTTGTTTGTCCAAGGGCCTGGGAGCTCCAGCCGGATCGGTGCTGTGTGGTTCTGAGGTGTTGATCCAACGGGCGCGTCGCTGGCGCAAGGTGTTGGGGGGAGGTATGCGACAGGTGGGGATCTTGGCGGCTGCCGGGATCTACGCCTTAGAGAACCATGTGGAGCGGTTGGCCCAGGATCATGCCCATGCTCTGGCCCTGGCTCAGGGGTTGGCCTCGATCGAGTCGATTCAGGTGGATCTCAGTCTAGTCCAGACCAATATGGTGTTCATGACGGTGCAGCCCGATCAGGCGGAGCCCTTACGGACCTTTCTCAAACAGCAGGGTATCTTGATTGGCAAGGGACATCGGATCCGGTTGGTGACTCATTTAGATGTCACCGCTGTGGATGTGGAGCGGGTGATCCGGGCTGTACAACACTATGTCGCGATGGAGCCCTTACAGCTGCAACCTGCCTAGGTCTGGGATCTGTTGATCCAGATCGCAACCCATTCAGGAAAACTTCAGTCATAGAGAGCTGGAGCCGAGACTTTGCTCCTGATCAGGGGTCAGGGGTAGGTGTAAGCCGCACTCCTGCTTCAAGCCATGGAACCGGGTATCCCGCTCGTGGCTATCAGAGCTGGTCATAGGCCGACTGGAGTGCCAATCCCCCACGGAGACATAGCCCAGATCGAAATAGGGGTGATAGGGCAGATCGTACTCTTTCAGGTAGTAATAGACATCCTTGGCGCTCCACTCCAAGATCGGCAGGATCTTATAGAGACCATTCTGCAGATTCAGCCGTTGGAGGTGTTGGCGATGTTGGGTCTGATCGCGCCGCAGACCTGCTAACCAGGCCTTAGCATTGAGATCTTTGAGAGCCCGTTGCATGGGCTCCACCTTACGGATCCGATCGTAGAGGTTGAGGGAGTCCACATCCTCCTGTTCCCAGAGCTTGCCGTGGAGGGCCTCCATCCGGGCCGGACTTATAGGGGACTGATACACCTTGAGATTCAGCTGCAGTCTTTGGGTCAATTGCTCAGCAAACTGGTAGGTCTCAGTAGGTAGATAGCCCGTATCCACCCAGATCACCGGGATCGTCGGCTCGATCTGAGTGGCCAAATGGAGCATGACGGCGGATTGGATGCCGAAGCTGGTGCTCATCACCAACCCTCCCTGGAACTGATCACAGGCCCAGTGAATGGTCTCAGCGGCAGTGGATCCCATCAGGGTCCGATTCACCTCCCGTAAATCGAGGGTGGGCTTGGCTGGGGTAACTCCTGGACTTGGCATGACAGCAGAGGGGGTGGGCTTCACTGGACAACGCATTCGGCTAGACTCCCGTGGGCTTCTGTCCCGATCTTAGGCGTTTATGGCTAGAGCGCCCAATTCTCAGAGTTCTGTCATGATCTAGGAAGTCCGTTCATCTTGCTTCACGAAGAATAATACGGACTCAGGATCCAGGCTCAGAGGGGCTGGGTCCTCCTCCCCCCACCGGATCCGCTGCCCGGATTGCAACTCCCGATACTCCCCTGGAGCCAGGGATAGCGTACCCAGATCCGAGAGCGTCAGGGGAACCTGTCCTTTATAAAGGATCATCAGACCCCGATCACCCCGTTGAACCAACAGGAGATCTTGAGGATCACCATCGGGAACCAGAGAGGGATAGCTGAGGGACTCGTCTTGCATCTGTCGGTAAAACTGGACTCCAGCCTGAGTGATGGGATCGGTGGCGTCCGCTTTGAAGATGAAGGGGTAGCCCTCGCCGGTGGACAGGAGATAGGCGTTGGCGAGAGGAACGTGATCGGGATCGGTAAAGGTATAGAAGTCCTCGTTACTGACAATGTCATGGTTGTTGGCGAAGCGGAGGGAGACGGCGGGAGCCAAGGCCCGTCGCCCGAGATGGGGATCGATCAAGGTGCGTAGATCTCCCTCGGGTTTGAGGGCATCCACCATCGTGCCGTACAGGTGATAGTCGGTGACGGGGAAGAGGTCGGTGTATTCCTGACTCTCCTCTAAGGTCTCGCCAATGATCTCGCCGTAGGTGAACCGATCTGCTGGGATCACCGATTGGATCTCCTCGAAGAATCCGGGCTCGATATGTTTGGCGGAGTCGAAGCGGAAGCCATCTGCGCCGAGATCCAATAGCTTCTGGAGGAAGGTCTTGGCTTGCTGACGCACATAGGGGGAACGGGTGCGCAGATCGGGCAGATCACAGCCGACCCAGCCCACCAGGACCTGAGCTCGGTTGCTGTAGTCGACGCATTGCTTGGGGTGAAAATGGATGGGGGAGAACTGAGGATACTCCAGGGTGTCGATGTAGGGGCTGATGTTGGCCATGTGGTTGAGCACCGTGTCCACCAGGATCTTGAGATCTAGCTCATGGGCTCGCTCGATCAAGGATCTGAGTTCCTGCTCATTCCCGAGGCGGTTCTCTAGGCGGGTCAGATCGATCGGTTGATAGTTGGCCCACCAGACATCGGCGGGATGGCTTTTCTGGGGGGGAGAGATCTGAATGATGGTGTACCCCAGGGAACGAAGTTGGGGGAGTTGTGTCTCAAGCTCCAGGTAAGGGTCATCGAAGGCTTGATAGATCACCTCTGCCCGTACGGGTAGGGAGAGGCTAAGGAGCATGAGGGGCAAGCTTAGGCTGAGCTTGAGATTCATAGCATAGACGGCTGAGTAAACATTTCCATTCTCGCCTGCCTAGACTTGAGAGATATGTGTAGTAACCTTTGCATTAGCATCGACAGGGAGACATTGACTGGAGACCGGAGCGTTGCCTCCAAAGGGGGTTGAGACCATAGTAGTCCTCTCGCTCCTGTTGAAACAGATTCAGCACACCAGCTTGTAGTAATTTTATCAAGATGCGGTTGCCCCGACGCTCAGACAGATTGCCCCAGCGGCAGTATTGCTTTAATGTGATCTGATTCTGTTCTAATAAATAGTCCACCAGGGCCTGCTCAACTTTGTCCAAAGGGATCGGTTCCCAGTGGGACTCATCCCGAGTCCTCAACACCTTGATCATCTCAGGGCTGGCGGGAACAGAGAAACTTTGATGCCGCAGATAGACTTGACCTGAATATCTGCCCTCCCCCACCACCTGATGGGGTTTATCTGG
>CAYSEO010000212.1:0-7792 GCA_964429885.1 uncultured bacterium | reverse complement strand
GGGACCGTCACCACCCGAGCGATCTCGCTATAGATAATATCGGAGCGATCCCGACCGCCCCAGCCCCCGATCACCGTCACCCGCCGATTGGTGATCCGATATTTGACCCAGATCTTGCGAACCAAAGCCCCGACAAACAACGGCAACCCGATCAGTGTCGCCCCGACGATGGAGTTGAACACCAGATCTCCACCATGGGGGCCGCCCTCATAGAAGACCTCTTCCTTGATCGCCATCGCCTATCCCTCTCGATTCGCCTGGGATCTATCTTAACGTTTCCTCAACATTTCTCTCAGGAATCTGTCCCGGATCCCCCAACAGCCGTCCCTTCTCCAGTAGCCGGGTCACTTCCTGTCGGATCTCCTCCCAGGCAGCCTTGAGGATCGGTGGGCGAGCCGAGAACACGATCCAATAGCCGGGTCGGATCTGAGAGAGCCAAGGATAGAGAGCCGCTCGGATCCGGCGCTTGACTCGGTTGCGCTGGACGGCCTTACGACTCACCTTCTTGCTGACTACCACCGCGATCTGGGAGGGGGAATCCTGAGCCCCTGCACTGGAGCGAGGCAGATAGGTTAATCCCATTAGGGATCCAGAACGGCGTTTGCCCCAGCTGTAGATCTGGGGGAAGGCTTGATGGGTCTGGAGCCGAAAGCGACGGGGGATCACCTGAATGGATCTCCCCTTAGCCCGCCAATCGCTGTCTCCCCCTGGACCGACGGCGGCGGATCACCCGGCGTCCCCCTGGAGTTCTCATGCGGGCGCGAAACCCGGATACCCGCAGTCGTTTACGGTTGGTTCCCTCTAAGGTTCGTTTGGTCATGATCTTGGAATGGTGCGTGATCTATGGGTACAGCTCAGGTGTGCTCCCACCCTGGATCAATCCCCTGTAGAGACACCCGGCCAGCAAGCACAGACTTGTGATTATAGCGAACAACGCTGATCATGACTAGATTGGCTTTGCTCAGATCTCCAGTTAAAGTGAGAGACCCTAGCGGATGCTCAGCCGGTGCTGCTGCCCTGAGCAGCCCATGTTGCCTGGAAACTCGATCCTACAGTCGAGACCTGAGGCCTGAGCAACAATGCCAGTTAACGCCACCGTCTTCTTTGCTGTGAGCCAAGCTTCTGTGGACATCACACTCGAGGAACTCTGGGAACAGGTGCTCACCCACCTGCAGCTCCAATTGAGCCGTCCCACCTACGAGACCTGGATCAAGACGGCCAAGCCGGAGTCCCTCACCGTAGAGGCCCTCACCATCTGCACCCCCAACGATTTCGCCCGCCGTTGGCTGCAGAAACACTATGCCCCGATCATCTCTGAGGTGATCCAGTCGGTGATCGGCCTGCCCTTAGAGGTAGAGTTCACAGTTTCCGATGAGCCAGTGGATGAGATCGTCATGCCCAGTCTGCCCCCTATGGCGGCCCCCGCCCTTGAGGTGTCCAGTGCTTTACCGGTGCGGGCTGTGGAACTCAACCCCAAGTACACCTTCTCCCGGTTCGTGGTGGGATCGAACAATCGCATGGCCCATGCCGCAGCCCTGGCGGTGGCCGAGATGCCGGGTCGCGCTTACAATCCTTTGTTTCTCTGTGGCGGCGTCGGATTGGGCAAAACCCACCTGATGCAGGCGATCGGTCATTACCGCTCCGAAAGTGACGCCAACGCCAAGATCTCCTATGTCTCCACCGAACGGTTCACCAACGATCTGATCGATGCCATCCGCCGGGACAGTATGCAGGCCTTCCGGGAACATTACCGGGATGTGGATGTGCTGCTGGTGGATGATATCCAGTTCATCGAGGGCAAGGAGTACACCCAGGAGGAGTTCTTCCATACCTTCAACACTCTGCATGAGACCGGCAAACAGATCGTTCTCGCCGCAGATCGCTCCCCTCATCTGATCCCACGCCTCCAGGATCGGCTCTGCTCCCGCTTCTCCATGGGCCTGATCGCCGAGATCCAATCCCCGGACATCGAGACCCGTATGGCGATCCTGCAGAAGAAGTCCGAGTATGAGGGCATGAACCTGCCCGCTCGGGTGATCGAGTACATCGCCACCATGTACACCAGCAACATCCGGGAGCTGGAAGGTGCCCTGATCCGAGCCGTGGCCTTCGTCTCCATCTCCGGCCTCGCCATGACCGTGGAGAACATCCAGCCGATCCTCAGTCCCCCCCGGGAGCCCAAAGAGATCACTCCAACCACAGTGATCCAGGTGGTCAGCGAGAGCCTGGAGGTTAACCCAGAAGATCTACTAGGCAGCTCCCGCAAACGGGACATCAGTCAGGCCCGCCAGATCACCATGTATCTGATGCGCCAGCTCACCAACCTCAGCCTGCCCAAGATCGGTGATGCTCTGGGGGGCAAGGATCACACCACAGTCCTGTACAGTATCGAGAAGATCGCTCAGCAGGTGAAGGACAGTCTGCAGATGTCCAAACTGATCCAGCAGCTGGAGGAGCAGATCCGGTTGGTGTCCAACGATCCCTGAGGCTGCCCATACTCCGCCGTGGGATCCAGGGACCGGATCTTAAGCTTTCGTATAAGTCCATACCAAAATCAAGATTTCTGTGGAAAACCTCCTAGATCCAGCCAGCAGGGATCTGGGGAGGCTTCTAATGCTTTTCCACATCTAGTGGATAAGTCTGGGAAAACTGATGACCGACACTGCTAGTGTGTTAACTTTTGTAAATTGGTCAACGATCCCTGACAGAGGGGTTGTGGAAAACCTGTGGAAAACTACCAAAATCTGTGGAAAACCTGTGGAAAGATCCCCCTAGTTTTCCACAAGCATTTTTACCCTGTGGAAAACCCCCCTAGTTTTCCACAGTTTTTCCACAGGCTCGGATCGGGGTCTGATCAAGATGGGGTGAGGGATCTAGCGACTTTATCCACAGTTTCCACAGGCCCTACTACTACTATCCTTTTAAATTTGATCGGGAGGAGAAGATCGTAGATCAGATCTAGGGGGATGAAAAAATTTTTTGCCAGGACGGGAAGATTGGACAGCCTCGATCCAGCCCAGGGGGGTGTAGGATGTTGCTTGTCGCCCCCAGGGGTTGCCGCTTGCCAACGAGTTCTGCCGGGTGTTGCCATGGTTGCTAATTCTGCCCTGAGCGAGTCAGTTGCCTCCAATGCTGGAGCTGAGGCCCCGATCAAGCTGGTCTGCGGTCAGTCAGATCTGAGCACCCATCTGGCGTCGGTGGGGCGAGCGGTGGCCAGTCGTCCCTCCTTGCCGGTGCTGGCTAATGTGCTCTTGGAGGCGGATATTGAGACCGGGCGAGTTGCCCTAACGGCCTTCGATCTCAACCTGGGCATCCGTAGCGAGTTTGAAGCGATTGTGATCACAGGGGGGGCCACCACCTTGCCCGCTAAGCTGCTCAACGACATCGTCAGCAAGTTACCGTCATGCGAGCTGACCCTGGAGCAACCGGATCCCACGGGTCCTATGACCTTGGCCTGGGGAGCGAACCAGTACCAGGTGCGGGGGTTATCGGCGGAGGAGTTTCCTGCCCTGCCGGAGATCCGGGGTTCTGATCGGGTGGAGATGCAGGTGGACACGCTGTTGAAGGGGATTGAACAAACGATCTTTGCGGCCTCCCATGATGAGACCAAGCAGGTACTGACGGGGGTGCATGTGCAGCTCTTGGTGGAGGATGAGCCCTTACTGGAGTTCGCGGCCACGGATGGTCATCGTCTGGCCACGGTGAAGCTGCCCCTGATCCCCAGCGATGACGAGGAGGGAGCACCCTCGATTGAGAAGCCCACCAGTCAGCTACAGTTCACGATCCCGGTACGGACCTTGAAGGAGCTGGAACGGATCCTATCCAACCAGTCCGCCACCACCGTTGCCGTTCAGTTCGATAGCAGTCAGGTGCAATTCGGTCTGGAGCGACACCTGATCACCAGCCGTCTGTTGGATGGCCAGTATCCTGATTACAACCGCCTGATCCCAGCCCAGTTTGAGCGATTGATGACGGTGGATCGTAAGCAGCTGATCGAGTCCCTGGAACGGATCGCGGTGTTGGCAGCTCAGAAGAATGACATCATCAAGTTCCGGTTATCGGAAGAGGATCAGACCTTAGGGATCAGTGTGGAGGCTCCGGATGTAGGGAGTGGTGAGGAGTCGTTGTCGGCGCAGCTGTCTGGCGGGGATCTGGAGATCGCTTTCAACGTCAAGTACCTGCTGGATGCCCTCAAGGTGATCAATACCCAGGATGTACAATTGCATTTGAATGGGGCGACACAGCCGGTGGTCTGGCAGCCGGTGGGGGCCATGCAGCTGCGCTATTTGGTGATGCCAGTTCAGATCCGAGGCAACTAAAGATCTCGTACAACAGAATCAAAACTAAGATCAAGAGTTAACGCTCTCTGAGGCAGGTATGCAGCGGATCTATCCGCGTTGGCGGGATCAAGTCAGTCAGTTGGGAACGCAGCTGGCCTATTTACCCCGCACCTGGCGTTTGATCGATGAGGCGGCCCATCGATGGACGATCGCTTGGTCAGTTGTCTTAGTGCTGCAGGGTTTGCTACCAGTGGCCATCGTCTACCTGACCCGTACCCTGGTGAATGAGTTGGTGGCCGTGGTGGAGGGGGGATCCTCCTGGATGTCGGGATCGTTAGTTTTCTCCGGCATCGGTATGGCGGTGGCGCTGATCTTGACGGAGAGTCTGCAGGCCCTCAGCACCTGGATCCGGGCGGGGCAATCGGAGCGGGTGCAGTGTCATATCCGGGGGTTGATCCATGAACAAGCGTTGCGGGTGGATTATGCCTTCTATGAGTCCCCGAATTATTACGATCGGCTGTCGCGGGCCTGTTCTGATGCCGCCAGTCGCTCCCTGTCGTTGTTGGAGAATCTGGGCAGTCTGATCCAGAGCGGGATCACGTTGGTGGCCATGGGAGCGGTGCTGTTGCCCTATGGTTGGTGGGTGCCGTTGGTGTTGGTGATCAGTACCTTTCCGGCTTTAGTGGTGGCGGTGCGGGCCAATCGAGCCTTTCATGCTTGGTGGGGCAAGTCAACGCCAAAGCGGCGGATGATGAGTTACTACGAGATGGTCCTGACCCAGTTTTGGGGGGCGGCGGAGGTGCGGGCCTTCGATCTGGGTCCTTTTCTGCGGGATAAACATGATCAGATCCAGGACACGCTGATGCGGGAGCGACTGGAGTTGACCAAACGTCAGAGCTTATCTCAGATTGGGGCAGCGGGATTTGCTTTGACGGCGGCGGGAGCGACCCTAGCCTGGATGGCCTGGAGGATCTTGCAAGGGCAGGGGAGTTTGGGTGATCTAGCATTGTTCTATCAAGCCTTTCATCGCGGTCAAACTTTAATGCGGACGGTGTTACGGAGCATGGGGCAGGCTTACTCCAATAGCCTATTTGTCGGGGATCTATTTGAGTTTCTCGCCTTGGATCCTCAGATCATCGATCCGACTCAGCCCGATCCTGTACCGGAACGGTTGCACCAAGGGATCCAGTTCTCAGACGTAACCTTTCGCTACCCCGGTAGTGAGCGGCCCGTTTTGCAAGGGTTTGATCTGACGTTGCCTGCTAACCAGATCGTGGCCATCGTCGGAGATAACGGGGCTGGAAAAAGTACGCTCGTGAAGTTGCTGTGTCGGCTTTACGATCCGGAAGCGGGACAGATCGAGCTGGATGGTCAGGATCTGCGTCAATTTAAGGTGCGGGATCTACGACGCATGATCACGGTTCTATTTCAACATCCGGTGCCCTATCAAACAACGGTCGGAGGAGAGATCGCCTTGGGGGATGTCCGTGCCCCGGTGAGCTCTGAGGAGGTGGAGCGGGCTGCCAGAGAGGCGGGTGCCCATGAGATCATCGCTGGGTTGCCGAGGGGATATAACACGCCTCTGGGTAAGCAGCTGGTGGATGGGGTGCAGCTGAGCGGTGGGGAGCGGCAGCGGATCGCCTTAGCCCGAGCCTTTCTACGGCGTGCCCCGATTATGATCCTGGATGAGCCCACCACCTATATGGATGCCTGGTCGGAGGCGGATTGGCTACGACGGTTTCGATCCCTAGCTCAGGGGCGGACGGTGTTGATCATCACTCACCATTTCACCCTGGCCATGTTGGCGGATGTGATCTACGTCATGCAGGAGGGTCAGATCGTCGAGTCCGGTAGCCATGAAGAGTTGCTGCAGTTGGACAGACGCTATGCGGAGGCTTGGCGATCTCAGGTCCACCCCGAAACGTTTCAGCGCAAGTGATCCGAAGATTTGATCGAGCAAGCAAATTGCTGCAACTGGTAACCGAATCAGTAACCCTCACAGAATTGATCTAACTTTTTGTTTAGGAACTTCCCTGTGAGCTGCCCAGCAGCCAGAACAATGTCAACTCCTGAAGGAGCCGTTAGTTTTAGAACCTCAAAGATAAGCTCGGCTAAGTCAGATCGTTGCAAAAGCTTCTGCCTGATCTGCTTATACCGGTCACAGAACTGAGCTTTGAAGTTATCTCGATCCGATACTTGGTCAGCCACTGATGCATTCTCCTGCAGTGCGACCAGTGTTTCGAGATTCTGTACTACACTTTGTCTGGCCTCACGTCGAGCTAAGAGCTCCTCTCTAGCTTGGATGAGAGCTTCGATCTCTTCAGGATTCAAATTGTTACCGTTAGACACGAACCGTCACTCCTCTTTTATCACCTGCTTTGGCGAAATTGTGATGAAAGCTTCTGATCGATCTCCTCGATCCCCTCATCTATCTCTCTCACCTCAGATTTCAGAGCCTCAATCCGAGCATGAAGATCCAGGTCAAGTGTAGGATCCTCTGGATGCACCTCTGCTTCAGCGTCCCTGAGTTCTTTGATCAGGTTGTTGGCCATCTCAATGGCAGTATCTCCCTTCTGCTTGAAGAGCCCCAATCGATCCAGCTGTTCTAGGGTCTGCCTGAGTCGGTCTCTCTCTTCCTCGTTCATAGTTTCCCCCTTCGGTGTACCTGTTGTGAGTCTTAGATCCGCATAAAGAGTCTAGCCTGTTGTGGTGGGTCCTATTGCCCAAAGCGGCTCAAGCGGCTTGCTTCAGTTGTAACCGATCCGCCTTAAACAGACTCAGATCGAACTCAGATCGACCCTCCAGGCAGAGATCGGCGATCAATCGACCTAGAATGCCGCCGAACTTGAAGCCGTGGCCAGAGAAGCCCCCGGCTAGCACTACTTGATCGTGGAGGGGATGGCGATCGAGGATGAAGTGTTCGTCTGGGGTCATGGTGTAAAGGCAGGTCTCATAGGTGACCAGATCTCCAGTGACTCCAGGCATCAGCTCACGGGTGTGTTTGATGGTGGGGGTGGCGATCTCTTTGTTGAGCTCGAAGTTGCGATCGGCGAGAGCGATGGGGGTGGCTTGATAGTGGGCGGAGACCTTGATGGCGGTGGGTACCTCGAATACGGGCAGCCCGTAGATGCGGTTCTCGCGGTTGATGAATAGAGGCATCTCGCCGGTAGAGTAGGAAGCGGCCTGATGCTGATTGGGATTAACCCTTAGGTAGAGCACCTGTTGTTGCCAAACCTGAGTCGGGATCTGCAGATCGGTGATCAGCTGCGATAGCCAAGGACCAGCCGTGATCACTAGCTGCTCGGCTCGATACTCAGCTTTACTGGTCTGCACCTCCACGTGACCGGCGGGGTAGCGGATCTGGGTGACGGGCTCGCGATCCTGGAGGATGGCTCCGAATTTGGCGGCGGTGCGTTGCAGGGTGTTGACGGCTCGGGTGGCGGGGAGGACGGCGGCACTGGGTTGGTAGAGGATCTGGAGATCTGATGGGGGGGAATAGGCGGGGAAACGGG
>CAYSEO010000211.1:0-7957 GCA_964429885.1 uncultured bacterium | reverse complement strand
AAGGAGACGAGTCGAATGAAGTCACTGCTCAAAGGCGGTATCTTGGCTGCTGTGATGGGTCTGTCTCTGACCACGGCAGCTCAAGCGAATGAAGCCACCGTTCTGTCCACTACGGAAGCTCCCGTCCTGATCGCGATGGATCCCGCGATGATGGATGTTTCCCCTGATGATCCCATGTTCGACGCCATGATCCTGCAGGAGCTGCGTCGTCTCAACGATGAGATCCAGGCTCTGTCCGCCTTCGGCATGGCCTCCGAGGACGAAGAGGTGCGGGAACTGGCCCAGATGATGTTTGATGAAGCCATGAGTATGGATGAGATGATCAGCGAGCTGCGCAATCGCACCCTGATGCGGGGTGCCAACTCCGACCGCTGATCCCACTGGGATCGGTGCTGATGGTCCACATCGGCACTTCAAGACCAACCTTATCTTTTGGGGCTGTCCTAGTGGGAGCCCCTTCTCTATTGATTGATATACATAGATCGATTGGGAGCACTCTGACTTACGGATCCCGTAGCACATAGCCAATGCCCCGCACGGTCTGGATCAGTCGCTGCTCCCCCTCCTTCTCCAGCTTGATGCGCAGGTAGCGGATATAGGCCTCGATGATGTTGGAATCCCCCATAAAGTCATAGCCCCATACCTTCTCCAGGATCTTCTCCCGGCTCAGCACCTGGCGGGGGTTGGCCAGGAAGTATTCCAACAGATCAAATTCCTTAGGGGTAAGATCGATGGGGCGTTGGCCCCGGTATACCTCACGGGTGAGACGGTTGAGCTGCAGATCCTCAAACGCCAAGGCATCGGTATAGGTATCCTGATTGCGACGCAGGTGAGCCCGGATCCGAGCCAGCAGCTCCTCGATGCTGAAGGGCTTGACCACATAATCATCGGCCCCAGCATCCAGTCCCGCCACCCGATCATCCAGCTCCCCTTTCGCCGTCAACAACACCATGGGGGTCTTGCTCCCCGTCTTCCGCAGCCGCCGACACACCTCCAGCCCGGAGATATCCGGTAGTCCCACATCCAGGATGATCAGATCGGGGTTGCTCTCTCGGGCCAAGGTCAGACCCTCCATACCACTGTGGCTGACAGTTACCTGATACTGCTCACAGGCGAGCTCCAGCTCCAAGGAGCGGGCCAGGTTGGCCTCGTCTTCGATTAATAGGACATGGGCAACGGCAGCACTCATGGGGACATCGACTCCAGCATGGAGGATAAGGCGACACCAGGGATCTCAAGTTCGAGGATAGGACGAGTCAGGATTGTTGGCCTCGTTACCATTTGTTCTCAAGCTCTAGACTGGCGTCAGGTCAAGTCAGATCACTAGTATAGTGTAGTCTGAAGCTTTAGCGGTTTGTCCTGAGAGACACCTGAGGGCAGGATAAAGACTTCTTGAAACTATAGGAGGCGGAGATGATGCTCCGGATCAACCGATGGGGCCGGGAACGTCACATATTGGAGGCACTCTCCTCGCTGAGTTCTCGCTCAGGGGATCTGCGAGCCTATCTCCAGGAGGTGGCGGTGGGGGTGAGCCAGCTGATCCGGTTGGACTGGTCGGTGGTAACCCTTTGCCAGGATGGTGAGGAAGAGATCTTGGCCAGCAGTGTACCGTTGGGGGTGGAAGATCCTCGGTATTCCCTGCATGGTAGCCTCACCGATACGGTGATCCGCACAGGTCGATCTCTGGCAGTTGAGGATGCTACATCCTGTCGAGACTATGGGCAGCCTCCCGAGGGCTATCAAGCCTATCTAGGGGTCCCGCTCCGAACGGCGCAGGGGCAGGTGATCGGCACCATCTGTAGCTTTCACCGGCGGACCCGGCGGTTTACCCCTGAGGATCTCCAGATCGTGGAGCTGTTTGCTGAGCGGGCCGCTACAGCCATCGATAACTATCAGCTCTATCAACAACAACGGGAGTTCAATGAGGCTCTGGAGCAGGCCCTGGAGGAGGCCAAGACCCGTCTAATCAAGCGGGAGCGATTGGCGGCAGTGGGGGAGTTTTGCGCCAAGATCGCCCATGAGATCCGTAATCCCCTGTCCACTATCAGTCTCACCCTCAATGCCTTTGCTCGTCTGTCAGGGGAGCTCTCGGATCTGGCTCAGGAGCGTCTCACCCTAGCCCAAGATGAGGTGGAGCGACTGGAACGATTGCTGAATGAGCTACTGATCTATTCCAAATTACAGGTGATGCAGTCGGATGATCTGGAACTCCTGGAGCTCAATGAGGAGTTGGAACAGATCTACCGTTGCTTACAAGAGGAGGATCCCGAGGTCAACCTGCACCGCATCCATTTCTGTCCGGCCTCCCACCCCATCAAGATACACGGGGATCGGGATCGACTCAGGCAGGTGTTTCTGAATCTGATCCGCAATGCCAGTGAAGCTGTTGATCCGAGCCAACCGATCCAGTGGTGGGTGGAGCTCGATCAGGATCACCGCCAGGTCCAGGTCAAGATCCACAATGGGGGGGAGCCGATCCCGCCTCACATTCTGACCCGAGTCACGGAAGTATTCTTCACCACCAAATCCTCAGGGACAGGTCTGGGGTTGGCCATCGTCAAACAGATCGTGATCGCCCATGGGGGTAGCTTCGATATCCAATCCGCTCCTGAGGTGGGCACAACCGTGAGCGTCAGCCTACCTTGGGTGTACTAACGGCTATCCTCCCCAGGATTGCACAAACAGTACGATAGTATTCAGCGTCAATGGACTTTCTGGTGTACCCGAGATGATTTCGAGATCTGTAAGGATCCTAGTGATCTCTAATTAATATTTGGTAGTATATGAGCTGATGTTGCTCCAGCATAGGGGAAAACGGGTTTGGTATTTAAACAACTCGGCCTTAATTTTTCCGAAGATTTTGATGGGATTTTTTCACCTCAGATTGCCGCCGCAGTCAAAAAGCTATCTGAATCCACTGAAACCAAGTCACGTGGAGCGGTTTTCACACGTCCGGAAGTAGTTGACTTCATCCTCGATCTAGCTGGTTATACCAAGGAAAAGCCAATTCACAAAAAGCGGTTGCTAGAACCCTCCTTTGGAGCTGGTGATTTCTTACTGCCAATTATAAGACGATTACTGTCTTCATGGCGAGATTCACAAGGGACACTAGATGATCTGAGTAATGCTATCTATGCTGTAGAACTACATTATGAAACATTTCAAAAAGCACACAGATCAGTAGTGGCCATCCTAAAAGAAGAAGGTTTTTCTACTCAGATAGCTACCGAGGTAGTGAATCGTTGGCTGTTTCAGGGGGATTTCTTATTAGCACCCTTGGAAGGAGAATTTGACTTTGTGATCGGCAATCCTCCATATGTTCGGCAGGAAATGATCCCAGATCCGCTGCTTGCTGAATATCGGAACCGTTACCAGACAATATATGACCGAGCTGATTTATACATACCGTTCATAGAGCGATCTCTATTTCATTTGGCCCCTGTGGGTCATTTAGGCTTTATCTGTGCAGATCGTTGGATGAAGAACCGCTACGGAGGTCCCTTACGCAACTTTGTTGCTGAGCAATTTCACCTAAAAATCTATGTAGACATGGCGGGTCTTTCGGCCTTCCACTCTGAGGTAAGTGCATATCCTGCCATCATCATCATCAGTCGAGAATCACCCAGTTCCACCCGTGTTGCTTACTGTCCTGATATCAGTACGGCTACTCTTACAACATTAGCCCAGGCAATGAATGCACAAAGTTTATCTAAAGCATCAGAGAACGTACGAGAATTGGATCAAGTCATGAATGGGGCGGAACCTTGGCTGTTGGATTCTTCGGATCGAATGGCTCTAATTCGTCGTCTTGAGCAGCAGTTTCCAAAGCTGGAGGAGGTTGGATGCAAAGTTGGTATTGGAGTAGCAACTGGCGCAGATAAGGTCTACATTGGCGACTACGAAACTCTCGATGTAGAGTCCGATCGAAAGCTCCCATTGGTGATGACGAAGGATATAGGTTCTGGAGATGTAAAGTGGCATGGGCAGGGAGTTATTAATCCATTTTTAGAGAGTGGCAATCTTATTAATTTGAGAGACTATCCACGTCTGAGTCGTTACTTAAATGCTAGACGTGAGGTGATCGCAGGTCGTCACTGTGCTAGAAAGAATCCTGCCAACTGGTACCGAACAATTGATCGTATTATTCCTAGCTTGACATCCAAACCAAAGCTGCTAATCCCTGACATCAAGGGAAAAGTGCATATTGTTTTTGAGGAAGGGAATTTCTATCCCCATCATAATCTTTACTATATAACATCTGATTTATGGGATCTGAGGGCATTGCAAGCTGTTATGCTCTCTGTCCTAACCCGACTTTTTGTGGCGACCTACTCGACAAAAATGAGAGGCGGATTCCTTCGATTTCAGGCTCAGTACTTACGGCGCATTCGCATTCCACCTTGGGCTGTTGTACCCAAAACTTTGCAGGAAGAGTTAGTAGTTGCAGCTGTCACGAAAGATCTGAGTTCGTGCAATAGTGCTGTATTTAAGCTTTATGGACTGAGTCATGAAGAACGATCTGCTTTGGGAGACGGTGGAGAATAAATGGTTCTTGATCTTGTTGATTATGAACAGAAAGCACATGAAGCGATCAAGGCTTTCTGGGGAAACAGAGAAGCAGCGAGACGAAAACAGATTGAGGCGGGCAAGGCTGATCAAGGGGAACGCGCTGGTGTTACAGCAGGAAAGAATATGGATGGTTTTCTAGCGTTGATGATTGAACTTATTCAGGCTAACGGACTAACCCATACTGAGGTTCACCAGAAGCGTGCAATGTTGACGCTACCAGGTTACTTCCGGCCAACGAAGTTGTGGGACTTGCTCATTACTTACAAAGAAGAACTAATCGCAGCAATTGAACTAAAAAGCCAGGTTGGATCCCAGGGGAAGGGTTTCGGGAAGAATTTTAACAACCGTGCTGAAGAAGCTATCGGTACCGCTCATGACTTTTGGACGGCCTATCGTGAAGGAGCATTAGGTCGTCAGGTACGACCGCCATTTTTGGGTTGGTTAATAATGGTTGAGGATGCACCTGGATCTAGAAATCCAGTCACTGATAAATCTCCGCATTTTCCTATTTTCAAGGAGTTTGAGAAGGCATCATACCTCAAACGATATGATCTACTCTGTCAGAGGTTGGTGAAGGAGCGACTTTATACTAGTGCTGCGCTCATCACATCCTCACGAAGCGCGGTGGAGAATGGTGAGTTTACAGGAATGTCAGAGATGACAGGGTTAGGAACGTTTGTGATTGCCTTGGCTGGTCATGTTGCTGCAGAGGCTGCTAGGCTTGAGAGAGAATAATACTGATAACTTTAGTGTGACAACCAAGATCCCTAGACATCAAAGATCGAAATTCTGGCAATCGCTCTACTTGCTTGGTATCGTCACCTCCTGATGAGTGACGTCAGCTGGAGCAACAGCTAGAGGGTCAACCCGTTTATTCCCCTACTCCTGAACCACGGATCCCGAGCCAACCCCAGAGCCCCAGTCCCTGCGGACGGGAAGGTTTCCGATCCACCCTGGAGGGAGAATCCCAGTTGCGTGGCACGGTCTACCGCCTGACCCTCAACTAGAGCAATGGAGCCGGTCTACACATGAATGATCCGTTTCAACAGACCTAACTTCTTGGCATAGGGGGCATAGCGCCAGGAGGCATCCAACCAAAAGGGCTTCTTGAGAACACTCTTTTGATGAGAGAAAACCTCGAAGCTGGCTTTACCGTGATAGGCTCCGATCCCACTATCTCCTACACCGCCAAAGGGCAGATGCCAGGCCGCCACCTGCAGCACTGTGTCGTTGAGACAGACTCCACCGGAGGAGGTGTGTTGAAGCACTTTGTGCTGTTTCTGCTGATCCCGAGAGAACAAATACAAACTAAGGGGCTTGGGCCGATCGTTAATGCGAGCGATCACCTCATCCAGATCGTCGTATGCCAACACAGGCAGGATCGGGCCAAAGATCTCCTCCTCCATGATCGGATCCTCCCACCGGATCTGGTCTAGGATCGTCGGGGCGACATAGCGCTGTTCTCGATCCGTCTGTCCTCCCACCACAATCTCACCGTTGTCGAGGAGCTGTTGTAATCTCACAAACTGACGATCATTAATGATCCGAGAAAAGTCAGGGCTTTGAGCTGGATCCTCACCAAAGAATTCCGTGATCGTTTGCTGAAGAGCCGTCAGCAACTCCCCCTTGATCTGCCGATCCACCAACACATAGTCGGGAGCAATACAGATCTGGCCTGCATTGAGAAACTTCCCCCAGGCGATCCGTTTGGCTGCCAGATCAATAGGGACATCCGTGTCTACGATACAAGGATTCTTGCCCCCCAACTCCAGGGTGACCGAGGTGAGCTGTTGGGCTGCCGCCTGCATCACGATCTTGCCAACGCGGGTTCCCCCAGTAAAGAAGATGTGATCGAATTTCTCTGCCAATAGGCTTTGACTGATCTCGACCCCACCCTCCATAACCGCAACGTATTCCGGATCAAAGGTATCTCGGATCAACTCCGCCACCACCTGGGAGGTCTGAGGAGCGAGCTCGGAGGGCTTGAGGATGGCACAGTTTCCCGCCGCGATCGCACCGATCAGGGGAGAGATGATCAGCTGAAAGGGATAGTTCCAGGGACCGATGATCAGCACCCCCCCCAGAGGTTCCGGTTGGATCCAGGCAGAGGCAGGCAGCAGCCCCAAGGAGGCGGGCACCCGTTTGGGCTTCGCCCAGGAGCGCAGCTGCTTGATCACCAGATCCAACTCAGCAATGCCAGAGATCTCGAAGTAGGCCTCATAATCCGATCGACCTAGATCCGCCTTCGCTGCCGCCACGATCTGGGCCTCATGGCTGAGCACCGCTTGTTTGAGTCGCTGGAGTTGTCGCAAACGGAAATCCACAGATAGGGTGTGACCTGCCCGGAAATAAGCTCGTTGCCTCTGGATCCGGTCTGGGATCTCGGAGCTCATGGTCGTGTCGATGGCCGACGATGTCATGATTCCCGTACTCCTGTTCGATCAGTTGCCCAAGGGTGAACTGGACTCCCCAACCGCTCAGGATAACAGATGTCGGGAGCCCTATTGGGATCATTGAAATCGATGGCCAGGAACACTGTACACGTTAACTCCTTCACAAAGATCTACAAGATCAGCGGGGTGTTGCCGTTGATCAGTGTCCGTCAAGCCCTGTGATCTGAGGTAGTCTATCTATGTAGTTGATGTACCTGGGTCATGTCTCGTACGGCACTCACTTCCCACCTCGCGGCCTCCATCGGGATCCTCTTGACCGCCTGCGGTCACTCGGGTCCTACCGCTACCTTACTAACACAACCTGCGGAGTCATTCGCCTCAGGGGTGGAGATCACAGAACAATTTGCCTTCAACTCTTCCACCTCTGTGGGGTCCCGCTCAGTGTCGCTCTCCAGCGCCAGTATTCCAGGGCGTCCCTACGGACAGATCCAGGATGGGGACAACACTATTGTTACGGACTTGGGTAACCCACCTGGTACGAATAGTCAGCTGTTAAGTATTGATCTCGATAATGGATCCACTACAGTCCTGGCCACAAACCTAGGTCGTCCGACGGATCTGGTCAGAGATGGCAATGAGTACATCGTGGTGGACTTCGATGGTCGGTTGCTGAGTGTTCCCGAGACCGGCGGATCGGTGACGGAGTTGGCCACAGGGTTAGGTGCTCCCTATGGGATCCTACTGTTGGGAGCTGGCGATTATCTGATCGCTGACTTCATTGGGGACCGACTGATCCAGGTGACGTTGCCGGGGCCGACGGTGAGTGATTTTGTCACTGGGATCGGGCAGCCGGTGGACATTGTGGAGGATGTGGACGGCAGCTTCGTGGTGTCGGATTTTGGTCCCAGCCCTGATACGGGGCGGTTGCTGCGGGTGCCTGCTGGGGGCGGATCGTTTTCTACGATCGCTGGATCTGAGGTGGGCAACCCGACGGG
>CAYSEO010000210.1:0-7981 GCA_964429885.1 uncultured bacterium | reverse complement strand
CACCCTGGCCAATGCCCCTACACCGCAGCCTCTACACGGATACACGGAGGCCAAACCGATGGTGTTCTGTGGTCTGTTTCCCACGGATGCCGATCAGTACCCAGAGCTGCGGGAGGCGTTGGAGCGATTGAAGTTGAACGATGCCGCCCTTCAGTATGAGCCTGAGGTGTCTGCCGCCATGGGCCATGGCTTCCGCTGCGGCTTCTTGGGTCTGTTGCATATGGAGGTGGTGCAGGAGCGTCTGGAGCGGGAGTACGATCTCGATCTGATCACGACAGCCCCATCGGTGGTCTACAAGGTCACCCTCAATGATGGATCGGTAGTGGATGTGGATAACCCCAGCATGTTGCCCTCCCCCAATGAGCGCACCCAGATTGAGGAGCCGATCGTGCGGATGGAGGCGATCCTGCCGGAGACCTATGTGGGCACCATGATGGAGTTGTGTGAGACCAAGCGGGGCAACTTCAAGGACATGCGTTACCTGAACCAGGGGCGAACAACATTGATCTATGAGCTGCCTCTGGCTGAAGTGGTAACGGACTTTTTCGATCAGATGAAATCCCGCACCCGAGGCTACGCCAGCATGGATTACCAGGTGATCGGCTATCAGGCAGACACATTGAAGCGACTGGATGTCTTGATCAATGGCGAGCCTGTGGATGCTCTCTCCACCATTGTTCACGCTGATAAAGCATTCTATGTCGGTCGATCCCTGGTGTCTAAATTGAAGGAGTTGATCCCTCGCCATCAGTTTGAGGTGCCGATCCAGGCCGCGGTGGGCTCGAAGGTGGTGGCTCGGGAGACGATCCCGGCCCTGCGGAAGAATGTATTGGCCAAGTGCTATGGCGGCGATATCTCTCGGAAGCGGAAGCTGCTGGAGAAGCAGAAGGAAGGTAAGAAGCGAATGAAGGCGGTGGGCACCGTGGATGTTCCTCAGGAAGCCTTTATGGCTGTGTTGAGCCTCAAGAATGAATAGACGTTACTCATCACATCCAGTTTCCCAATCCGAGGGGGTTCGACCCCCTAGACTATCAAGGGCACTCGCCGATGCAAGCAACAGGATCTGCGATCCCATCAAAATCTGCCTCGAAGGTAAAATCTTCCTCTAAGGTGACATCCTCGGGGAGACTGAGGAGCTGATCCTTCCAATAATTCAGCTCCGCCTCTGATAACAGACCCATATCATTAAAGGCCGCAACCTTGTCCAATAACCCCCTCTCCTCTTCCTGCTTCGCCAACTCCTGGCAACGATTCTCCTCCTGTCCCCCAGTTAGCAATGGAATGGCCACTGAGATCTCGATGTACGTCCGATCAGATCTACCCGTTCCCGTTGTCACCCCCACAACTGGTTGCTCATTCTGACTGTAACGACAGATCGCACCATTGGAGGTTTCGATAGAGAACTCATAACCTGAGAGTGCATCGTTTCCAGGGGGGATAGCCACACCAGGCGCATTTACCCCTAGGGTAGAGACACCAAGGCACAGACACCCAAGCGTAAGAATTCGGTACGTTGCTTGCGGAAGGTACATAGCTTGTAGGATTCTCCAGGATTTGGAACACTCACAAACACGCGCTTGGCCCCACCATTGCCTCCAACCCAGAACTCGCGGGGGGTATAGCGGCTGCCTTCTATCAACTCAGTCCGCTCTCCCGTTTGCTGATCGATACGCCAAGCCTCCATCTCAAAGGCTGTGCGGTCAGCATCGGGATTCAATACGGTCAGCGCAAAGCGATGGGTTCTCTGAGTAGGGCTCGCGGCTACCTCCATAGGAGACAATCCTTGAGCAGAACCAGGCAGTTGTAGCGATGACATTAGACCCAATGTGGTTAGTCCAATCAGCAGATTCCTTCTCATGGTTTTCCCTAGAAATTGAGTGGGATGAAAGCTGTGCTGATCATCCGTTTCCCAGCTCAGCGAAGGTCAGTACAGCTAGATCAAGACAGGACAGACAAGAGTTCAAGATAGATCAGATTTGCCATGGTGATCTAGAGAGGGCTGGGTTTTGCAGGAACTCTTGTCTAATCTAGGACAATCAAGCCCATAAGGACGAATAAGTGGATCGACAAAAATGCCGTACAGGCTATGAATGTATTCAACGCAACTTTGCCGACTTACTCATCCAACCCTTAGAGCTTTAGAGCTACCGATCTCTAGGACGTTCGTCGGTTTGAACGCCAGGGGAGCATGTGATCTCTTTCTGAACCCGATAGGCTCCCGCAGGCAGCTGAGAGCCATCGGTAGCACTCAGGCTCAGGTCATACACCCCACTGGTCTGTCCAATGGTGAGGGTCGTTGCCGCCAGTTGAACACTGCTGCCAGTGGTTGCACCGCTCAGGTTCAGGCCGCCCAGAATATTCGCATTGGCCACATTAAACGCCGATGGAGCCGTCGCCACCGTGTAGCCTCCCGTATCATCGAGCACAGAAGCATCACCATTCGTGGAAACAGTGAACTCGACAGGAACCCCACCCCCCTCGGATGAGGACAGAACAGTCAGATCAGAGTTGGCCGCTAGTGTCCCTTGACGAGTAACCTCGATGACACAAGTCGCTTCATTGGTCCCATCCCAGAACAGCGTTTCAGCCTGGGCAGTAGCAGGCAGCAGGCAGGCTCCTACCGCAAATACAGCGGTGGAGATCAGAGGGATTGAATTTCGCATGATAGCTCTCAGTTGAGTAAAACAGGTCAACAATAGGGCAAGTTTCTGGAATCATCACAGTTGAGTGGGAACACCCCGAAAGACGAAACAATCTTGCCTACAAATCCAAGGTAACAAGTCAAATAGTGTCAGGCTATAGGCCATTTGTCTGAATAAAGCTGAATGAAATAGAGCGGCATATCATAAGGTCGAGAACTTTATCGGACAAGAGTCAGCTCTATGGCTGATCGCTGCGGCCACCCCCTATCTCCGCAGGTTTGCAGGAGTGTAGAGAGAAAGCGATACCTAGCCTGTACGGGTTTATGCGTACTGAGATCCGCGAATTGCGGGGAGTAACGGAATGAGAGCATTGTTATCCTAAAGAAGAGGCAAGATATCTATGAGATGATCGAATGATGAGTGAGATGGACACTGTCCCTGTTATGCAGCTGCCTGGGTCAACACCATTCTGTTCAGGATCCCTCTCCTCTACTTCAAGGTACGAGGAAGGCGTTGAGGAGAGGCAAAGACGAAAGATGATCATTCAAGAGTTCCGGCAAGCTCTGAATAAAGTTCAGGGCATCACAGAGCTACTTCCAGTTCTGGAGGAGTATGAAGTCTACGAATATAGACAGTTGCTCACTCAAGAGGTACGGCAGATCTCAAAACTACTCAATTTTCTGGACGCTAGCTAACACAGCGATCAGGAAGCCGATGTCAAACGATAGGAGTAAAGCAGACGATGAGGCTGATAGAGTGCCTTGGATCAGTCTTTCCCTGGGGAGTCTGGCCGATCCTAGGGGCGAACTGGAACCTCTCCTGATCCACTAGAATGCGAGATTTGCATCTTGTGTATCCTGTCAATGTATTTCGGCTTAATTTTTGTAACAGGCGTTACGGGACAGGCCAGAGGATCTTCTGTAGAGTGTTTGCTCAGTGAAGGCAGCAACCTGACCCAGAGGGAGGGTAGACGATCATGGCCAACAAGTTTGAAAAGATCAAAAGTGAGAAGGATGGGTTAGCGGTCAAGTCTGAGCTGGAGCAGTTTGCCCACAGCGGTTGGGAGACCCTGGATAAGGATGATCTGGAGCACCGCCTCAAGTGGCTCGGCATCTTCTATCGCAAGAGCACTCCCGGTAAGTTCATGTTGCGGTTGCGGATCCCCAATGGTCTGCTAAATAGTAACCAGATGTTGTTCTTGGCCAGTGTGATCTTTCCCTATGGAGAGGATGGAGTTGCCGACATTACCACCCGTCAGAATCTACAACTGCGGGGCATCCCCTTGGCGGATATGCCTGAGATCTGCAGGGGTCTGGAGCGAGTCGGGCTGACCAGTGTACAGTCGGGGATGGATAATGTCCGTAACATCACTGGCTCCCCCATGGCAGGGTTCGATCCTGATGAGGTGTTGGATACTCGCGGCCTGACACGCCAGGTCCAGGATATGATCACCCACTGTGGTCAGGGGAACTTTGCCTTCACCAATCTGCCCCGCAAGTTCAACATCGCCATCGAAGGGGGACGAGATAACTCCGTTCATGCTGAGATCAATGATCTGGCCTTTGTTCCAGCTTATCGTCAGGGTCGGTTGGGGTTCAATGTCCTGGTGGGGGGCTTCTTCTCCGCCAAGCGTTGTGCTGAGACGGTCCCCCTCAATGCCTGGATCAGGCCTGATCAGGTGGTGGATCTCTGTAGATCGGTTCTGAATGTCTATCGGGATCAGGGTCTCCGCCTGAATCGCCAGAAGGCCCGGCTGATGTGGTTGTTGGATGAATGGGGTGTTGATGCCTTTCGGGCAGAGCTGGAGAAAGGGATGGGCTGTACTCTGGCTGAGGCCGCACCGACAACTGAGATCACTGAAGAGAAACGGGATCTAGTCGGGATCCTGGATCAGAAACAGTTTGGGTTGAAGGCAGTGGGGCTATTGGTGCCCGCTGGACGGATGCGCCCCCAGGATATGTTCGATCTGGCCCGGCTGGCGGACTGCTATGGCAATGGTGAGATCCGGTTGACGGTGGAGCAGAATCTGATCCTGCCCTATGTGCCTGAGTCTCGGCTAGAAGCCTTGCTGGCGGAGCCATTGCTCCAGAAGTTCAAGACCGATCCAGGACCGCTACGGCGGGGGGTGGTGTCCTGCACAGGTAATCAGTTCTGTAGTTTCGCCCTGATCGAGACCAAGAATCGAGCTGTGGCTTTGGTGGAGGAGTTGGAGGAGGAGCTGGATGTGCCTCAGCGGGTGCGGATCCACTGGACCGGCTGTCCCAACTCCTGTGGTCAACCCCAGGTGGCGGAGATCGGCTTGATGGGCACGACGGTACGCAAGGACGGGAAACCTGTGGAGGCGGTGGATATCTTGATGGGGGGTGAAGTGGGCAAGGATGCCAAGTTGGGATCCTGTGTCATGAAGGGCATTCCCTGTGAGGATCTGAAGCCAGTGTTACGGGAATTGCTGATGGAACACTTTGGGGCCAAACCTAAGACCCCAGTGGCCTCTGCGGTCTAGGTTCTAATCTCGTGTTGATCTCTGCACTTTTGCGAGCGATTCTGATCAACGGATCTGGATCTCTTTCCTAAGATTCTGGAAGCCTTGACCTTACCTGCCAGGTCGATGATGGTTCTGCAAACTGATGTATAGAGGAGAAGCGATGCTGAGTATTGAGCTCCGTGGGCCACCCTATCCGGCTTGTTTGTGATCAACCCCGATCTATGGGCGATCTCTAGGATGCCTACAGATCCCAGGATCATCTCACACAAGGCTCCCGGTCTCCAGGCTACAGTCTGTGGCCTGACAACTGAACAACAAAAGAGCGCGACATCCCTGACAAGATCGATCGCGCCATAGAGATGAATTGTCTTCATACCAAGGAGAGTTTACCATGCTGAGAGAGCTCTGGTCTCTGCAGGGACGTTACCGGATCCTGCATATGACCTGGTTTGCGTTCTTCCTCACTTTTGTCGTGTGGTTCAACTATGCACCGCTAGCGACAACGATCCAGGAGGATCTGGGTTTGACCGACGCGCAACGGGGGATCGTAGGTCTGTGTAACGTCGCTTTGACCGTCCCGGCCCGCATTATTATCGGCATGTTGCTGGATAAGTATGGCCCTCGCTTGACCTATTCGGTGTTGCTGATCTTTGCCGCTATCCCCTGTCTCTTGTTTGCCAGTGCCCAGAATTTTGAGATGCTGGTGGCCAGCCGCTTGCTGCTGGGGATCGTGGGGGCCGGGTTCGTGATCGGGATCCGCATGGTGGCAGAATGGTTCCCTCCCAAGGAGATTGGCTTGGCGGAGGGGATCTATGGAGGCTGGGGTAATTTCGGTTCTGCGGCTTCTGCCTTCAGCATGGTGGTGATCGCAGGCTTCTTCAGTGTCTTGCCCGGTAGCCCTATCTTGGCCAACGGTGCTGTTCTGAACTGGCGGGCGGCTATCGCCTTTACAGGGATCGTTGCTGCCCTATACGGAGTCTTCTACTACTTCAACGTTCAGGATACCCCCACGGGTAAGGTCTATCAGCGACCCCAGCGCCATGGCGGCATGGAAGTGACCTCCCGGCGCGACTTCTACTTTCTGCTCCTGATGAACCTGCCCCTCACCGGTGTGCTGTGTCTGCTGGCTTGGCGCTTGATGCGGGCGAATCTCTACGGCGAAACCGTGATGTACGTGATCTGGTCTGCACTGGGCGCACTGTACTTGTTTCAGTCCTACAATGCCTGGCAGGCCAACCGCGAGCTGATGATCGGCTTGAAGCATTACCCCAATGAGGATCGTTACCACTTCAGTCAGGTGGCCATTCTAGAGCTGACCTACATTGTCAACTTTGGATCTGAGCTGTCGGTAGTTACTGTCCTGCCGTTGTTCTTTCAACAGATCTTCAATCTCTCCCCAGCTTGGGCCGGGGCCATCGCCTCCAGCTATGCCTTCATGAACTTGATGTCTCGTCCGGGGGGTGGACTGATCTCTGACTCCGTGGGCAGTCGCAAGTGGACGATGGCGATCCTCACGGCAGGGATGGGGGTGGGCTACCTCGTGATGGGAACTTTGACGGGAGGGAACTTCCTGTTCCTAGCCGTGCTCGTGACGATGGTCTGTTCTTTCTTCGTACAAGCCGGTGAGGGATCCACCTTTGCGATCGTGCCTCTGATCAAGCGCCGCGTTACAGGTCAGGTGGCTGGTAATGTGGGTGCCTATGGCAATGTGGGGGCTGTTGTTTACCTCACCACTTGGACTTTGCTGCCGAAAGGGGAAGCCTTAGCCAGCTCGTTCCAAACCTTCTTCTTCCTGTTGGGAGGGGCTTCTCTGGTGGTCACTGTGCTGTGTGCCTTCTGCTTGCAAGAACCTAAAGGATCCTTTGCGGAGTTCCATGAGGGAGAGAACGCTCCCTCCCTCCCGGCGGATCTGTCCAGGACTCAGGAGTTGGTCTAGAGAGCCGATCTGCAGGGATACGGGAGAGGGATTGAACTCTATATCCACCTGCCGTATCTCAGCCGATCCGTTCAACTGCAGGCAGCAGGGGATCGAGTTCCAGACTGGTCCTGAGCACCATGGGTTGAGCCCCTCAAGTTCACACCAAACAGATAGATCCCTTGTTCCTGCTTTAGCGTCTTCATGATCACCCTATTCTATGGTGAGCTATGGATCCGGTTCGTACCCTATGTCCCTATTGCGGTGTGGGTTGTGGCTTGGAGGTACAGGCCCCAGCTCAGCCCAATAAAGCCACCCATCGTGACGGGGCGGGCACCCCGATCTGGCGGGTGCGGGGGGATAAGGCTCATCCCTCTAGCCTGGGCATGGTCTGTGTCAAAGGGGCAACGGTGACAGAATCCCTCCACAAGGATCGGCTGCAATGGCCGATGATGCGGGACTCCCTTGATCATCCCTTCCAACAGGTGAGTTGGGATGAGGCCCTGGAGCGGATCACCCAGCGGATCCAACAGACCCTCAGGGACCAAGGTCCAGATGGGATCTGTATGTACGGATCGGGTCAGTTTCAAACGGAGGACTACTACACGGCTCAGAAATTGATCAAGGGCTGTCTGGGTACCAATAACTTTGATGCCAACTCTCGCCTCTGTATGGCTTCAGCGGTGGCAGGCTATGTGCAGAGCTTTGGATCCGATGGCCCCCCCTGTTGTTACGAGGATCTGGAACACACCGATTGTGCGTTTTTGATCGGCACCAATACGGCGGAATGTCATCCGATCCTGTTCAATCGTCTGGAGAAATATCATCGCAAGAACAGGAGAAAAGTCAAGCTGATCGTCGTCGATCCCCCAGGGTAAACGCAAGAAATTTATAGCTCATGAGAACCAGGATGTGAGGGAGTTAGAGCCTCTATTATCT
>CAYSEO010000209.1:0-8028 GCA_964429885.1 uncultured bacterium | reverse complement strand
ATCGGCGGTTCTCTCAAGGCGGTTTGGCTTAACCCTTGATCGCAGTGGATCTGTCAGATCCTTGATCGTTGCCAACAACTCCACGTAAAGCAAGCTCTACCGAATTTTCGCAGGTGGAGCTTATTTTATAGATCGCTCAGCAGGCAGCACACCTCTGGAGCCAGACACCATAGGTTCGGAAGATCACTCCATCTCCTGACGCATGTGCTGGAGTTGCTCCAGGGATAGACCTGTGGCCTCAGCGATCTGATCCAGCTCCAGACCCTGCTTGATCAGGTTGTTGGCTACGAACGTGATCCCCTCAGCTTTACCCCGAGCTTCACCCCGAGCTTCACCCCGAGCTTCACCCCGAGCTTCGCCCTGAGCTTCGCCCTGAGCAATGCCTTTGGCGATCCAGTCTTGGTAAATTACGGATTCTTTCACGATGTCCTCCCTCAGGATCTGATTGATCGTCCTTTTCCCCAATACTAATCCAGCCAGGAGCGCAGTTGAGGCCATCAGGTTGCTACGCTGGCGTCGATTCGGTAACCGCTCGATCTGTTGGGCGACTTGCTGGAGCACCTGTTCCCGGTTTTGGGTTTGACCGAGGGCGGCAAAGGGGAGCAGACCCGGTGATCTGAGGAAAAGTTGGGCGGGTTGCTCCCACAGGCGAATGATCTGGAACTCGTGGCGGGTGCCTGGGATCTCGAAGGTGTTCTGATAAACCAGGGGAGAGCGGGTCTCGCGGAGATAGATCACCACCTGGATGACGGATTTATGGGGATGACGGCGATAGATCCGGAGTCGGTAGTCAGTGACTCGGAAAGGGATCTCGAGTTCGGGCTCGGTCTGGAATTCCAGATGGAGAACCTCAGTGTCGGATTCCAACAGGATCAGAGTGTCGGCGCGGATGGGTTCAAGGGAGAGTTCTTGGGGATCTAGGGTGGTGTGGGGTATGGGGGCACCCAAGATCCAGGTGGCGATGTCGGTGGAGAAGGTTTCGGCGAGGAATTTACAGGTGCTGTCGTAGGGCATGGAGGAGGCTACCGGCAACAGAGTTCTAAGGATCGGGTGAATTTATTTAGATCCCACGGGTTATGAAGATAAAGGGATAGAGCAGATATTCTAGATAAAAGAGCTTCCAGATCAGTTGGTAGAGACCTGTTAGAGCCTGCTGATCCTCTACTTGAGTTCGCACCCGACCTCCCCACAAGATCCCTAACCCCACCAAATGAACCCCTGCTAATAACCAGGGATTCGCCTGAGAGAGAAACAGATATCCCAACCCGATCATGGCTAGATAACAAAGACTCAGTACCCAGATCGACAGATCCAGTACCCGCTGTTGACCCCATTGAATGGAGTAGGTGACGATCCGAAACTGACGATCTCCTTCGATATCGGGAATGTCCTTGAAGATGGCGATCACGAAGCCAAACACTAAGATAAATAGAACCAGTGCAATCAAGGGCGGTGTGTAGAGTACGGGAGCCTGTATCAAAGATCGGAAGCCAGCATATAAGCCCAGGTTAACCACCAAACCCCGCACCCCATAGATACAGAGAGCAGCTGTGATCGGATATCGTTTTAGTCGGATCGGGGGTAGAGAATAGACCGTGCCGATGAGCCCACTCAGGAGGACTGTTAACAAGAGATAAGGGATCTGCAACAGGGACAGTGAGAGTCCAGCCACTCCCATCCCGATCACGATCCCCAACCCTTGGTTATACCTGAGGGCGCCGGAAGCTAAGGGGAGATCAGGTTTATTGATCCGATCGATCTCAACATCGGTCAGTTGATTTAACCCAACAATATAAACATTGGTGCAGAGACAGGCTAGGAGTGCGATCCCCAGATCGGGTAGATGATCGATCCAGACGCTCCAGTTGGCCATGGCCAAGATCGATAGCCCCAGCACGCTAGCCGTGGTGCCATAGATCGTGTGAGGACGGCTGAATCGCCACAGGGCAGTGAGAAAATCGATCAGGGGAAAACGCATATGATCACGATCAAACCTAAACCTCAGCACAACTATACTCTTTACCCCTGAGATTTCCGAGCCGTCAACAGGCCATAGCGCACCAGTCCTGACGCATACCCTCGTGACATCAACCGTAAAGACAGAGCCGCCCGGATCGTGGTCCAACCTCGGGTCAGCAACCGCAAGGCCACCTTCAGATCCTGAGCGGACTCGATCACCAGGGACCAGAACGGCGCCACCTGAGGGGACCAGTCGGCAGTCCGGATCGACTCAAAACCGATGGATTGGGCGATCGCCTCATACTCCGGCAGGCTGATGATGTAAGGCAGACAGTACACGGTATAGATCTGTTGGAGATGTCGCCGATCCGCCTGGGAGAGAGGATCGGGGCGGTGACACCAGGTTGCCATCAACAACTGTCCCCCCGGCTTCAATACCCGATGACACTCCCGTAGAAGCAGGGACTTATCCGCCATATGTTCCCCACTTTCCAAGCTCCACACCAGATCGAAGGAGTCATCGGCAAAGGGCATGGCCAAAGCATCCGCCACTAAGATCTGCACCCGATCCGCCAGTCCCTGCTCCTGAGCCCGTTCCTGACCCCGCTGGGCTTGCCAGGGGCTGAGGGTGATCCCAGTGGCCTGGGCCTGATAGCGAGAGGCTAACTCCAGACTGCTGCCCCCAATCCCACAGCCCACATCCAGGATCTGCTGGGGGTGCAAGCTCTCGATCTCCCCCCAACTCAACAGGCGTTCGATCAACAAGATCTGAGCCTGCCGTCGATCGATCTGAGCATCAGGGGTCTCATAATAGCCATGGTGCATATGCTCCCCCCACACCTGTTCCCACAGATCGGAGGAAGCATCGTAGAACTTCTGGATGCGGGTGTTGAGCTCTTCTCGATCAATCGCTGGCAGGGGAGAGAATAGTGAGTTAGGTTTCATAGATTAGCAGGGTTCATACCTTGAGCATAAACGGTTTGGATCCCCTTCAGATCCGTTAACCTCAGGATTCAGGATAAAACCGTCCATCCTTATGGGCTGCAATCGTGCTCTGTTCCGTCTCGATCCACCTCAGATCATCATCCGGATAAAACCCCACAGACAGGATATAGATGAACTCATCCTTCAGGGTGTGCCAGTGGCGGAGACCGGACTGGCCCCCTAGTCCCAGGGTGATCCGATGGATGCCGATCTGAGTTAAGCCACAGGCATCGCCTAGCCGTTGTTTGACGCGATCCCCCATGCGAGAGCGAAAGGGTTCGGGATAGCCCGATCCTTGGATCTCCTCAACAACAACAGGATCTAGGGCAGGGGGAAAGGGAGTGGCCATGGGGATTGATCCTATGGAGAGAAGGACAGCAGAGGTATAACT
This sequence comes from uncultured bacterium, assembly GCA_964429885.1. Lineage (GTDB taxonomy): Bacteria > Cyanobacteriota > Cyanobacteriia > Thermostichales > Thermostichaceae > CAYSEO01. The sequence goes on along the minus strand of CAYSEO010000209.1, from coordinate 4,694 downwards.
ATAGCAGCCTCGATCCTCAGATCAGCAGACCCTTACGAACGGTTTTATCGGCTCAGATCTTCTGTAGATTCTCTGTAGATCTAGCATGTCTAACCGATGTAAGGTCACACTCTGGCTTAGTGAATCGTCTGGTGATCACTAACTCGGTCTGCTATGACCGATTTGACGATGACATGCTAGATTTTGGGCATCCACTCCGCTGGAAACCTCGACCCATTTCAGATCTGATTGCTGCTTTGGAGGAAAGTCTAGCTGCAGGTCTATCTAACCCCAATCAACTCACCCCCGAGTTTCGGGAAGGGATCATCGCTCCCTGGGCTGAGGAGGAGGGCAAACTTAGTCTGCTGCGCAATGCCTCGGCTTTGAATGCTAACCAAACCATGGCCCTGGTGGATCGTCATAAATGTCTTGGTCTGGCTCTGCCCTGTGGTTCCTACTCGACCGTACTGAACTGTATATTGAGATCCTGTTAGAGTAATGGTCCAGAACTTGTCAGACTTACCGTCGCTGTTCTGCAGTGACTTCCGTTCCATGATCATCCCCTGAGGCTCGATGTCATCCATCTTAAGATCCTAAGCTAGCCAGATGGCAGCATGGAAAAAGACATTCTGGAGAGAGGATCGTGACCCGTCCCCCCCTGACCACCGCTCAGCCCTGGTCCGAGACCTATAGTGAGATCATCGATGTCCGTTCCCCCAGTGAGTATGTTGAGGACCATTGGCCAGGAGCGATCAATCTGCCGGTGCTGGACGATCAGGAGAGGGCCAAAGTGGGCACCCTCTACAAACAGGTGGATCCGTTCACCGCTCGCAAGCTTGGGGCCTCACGGGTGGCCCAAAACATCTCCCGCCACATCGACAACCACTTCATCCACAAAGACAAGGACTATCACCCCCTGATCTACTGTTGGCGTGGGGGACAGCGATCCAACAGCTTGGCCCTGGTCTTATCTCAGATCGGCTGGACGGTGACCCTACTGCAGGGAGGCTACAAAACCTATCGGGCCTGGGTTCGGGAACAGTTGCAACATCTCCCTCCCCAATTTCACTACCGGATCTTGGCGGGGCGCACGGGCACAGGCAAGACCTTAGTCCTAAGACGCCTACAGGCACAAGGCGCACAGGTCTTAGATCTGGAGGGATTGGCCAACCATCGTGGATCTCTGCTTGGCCTTGAGTGGAACAGTCCCCAGCCCAGTCAGAAGGGGTTCGAGACCCGGATCCGACAGCAATTGAGTCAGTTTCAGGAGTCGGAGCCCATTTGGGTGGAGTCGGAGAGTTCTAAGATCGGGGAGCTCTATATCCCCACCGTTCTCTGGCATCAGATGCAGGCAGCGGAGTGTGTCGAGATCCAGATACCGATGACCCGCCGGGTTCACTATCTGATCGAGACCTATCCTCATCTGATCGAGCATCCCGAGGTTCTCAAGGAGAAGCTGTCTCAGCTCAAACAACGCCATGGACAGCAGAAGATACAAGAGTGGTTTGCCTGGATCGATGGGGAACAGTGGGAACAGTTCGTCACCGACATCTTGGAACAACATTACGATCCCACCTATCGCCATGCCCTACAACGCTCCTTCGATCGGATCATCCAAACCTTGGGGTTACCGGATCTCTCCGAGAGCTCCATCGAGCGTGCGGTCCAGACCCTCAGGGCGAGATCTGATCTCAGCACCGCAGATCCAGAAAACAGATCTAAGCTAGGGAGTAAGGCAGGTGTTATTGAGGAGGATGCCGATGGCTACCGATCGCCATGTTCAACCAGATGACTCAGAGCAAAGCCTGCAACAGGAGATCCTCAGGGGTCGCAAATTTACATTGGCGGATGTGATCGGTCGGGAGGGAGGCTCCTTTCTGAAAGGGGAATCCCCCGTGCCCAAATTGGTTCAAGCGATCGCCGAGATCGATAATTTCGTCTGTCATACCCTATCCGATCCCTCCGGCTCCCTTTATGGGGTGTTACAGCAATGGATCGAATCCTATGACGATCGGATCAGTCACCACCTGGATAAGCCTCTGGTAGCCCTGGAGGAGATCTTGGAGATGATCTTGGCGAATCGAGAGCTGCTCTATGAGCTGGTGCGTCAGGTGGATGTCAAATGGGGACAGATGAATGACGAACGGCCCCATTTTCAACGCCCTGGACAGTTGGCGGATCCAGAGGATGAGTACACCCATGAGTCCGTCGATCGGAGCTTGCGGGATCTGCTGGATCAGTTACGGAGAACGCAGGCATCCTGTTGAGGAACCTAATTATGGCAAACCCAACGGTACAAGCCACAAATTAGTAAGGTCGCTTGGGTTAAATTTCAGTCCTCCACGCATGAGTCAGATCGACGACAAACAGTTGGAGATTCCGAGGGAGCGGCCTCAGCCAGGTAAAATTCCTCCCACCCTTTGCAGACGATCTCGTATCCTCTTGGGGGAGGAATTGGTAGACGACGCAAGTTGAGTAAGGAGGCTTGATCACCAGATTCTAACAGCAGAATGACGTCGGATTGAGGGTCATAACCATCCAGAGCCTGAAGGATATGACCATTGATGTGATGGTGGTTCAGGATGACTGTGTCTGGTTGGGAAAGCCAGGCATTGAGGAACGCAGCCATGCGAGAGCGGGGCACATAATGGGTCGCTAGGGTTTCTCCCGTGATCCCTAGCTGGGGAGTGTTGAGACTACAGACCACTGCCCCTCGACCAGCAGCCAGAAACCCACACCAGGCGTTGTACCCAAGCGTTAGCAGGTTGGTGGCGACGAAGGCCTGTTGCCAGTCTGTTTGTTCTGTTGCCGTCATGTTCCAGTCCTCTGTGAGTTCTGTTAAGCCCGGATTGCGGTCGCCCTTTCTGGACAGTGTACCTGTAAGTAGATCAGCAAAAACGTTTATACAGTCTATATAGTGTGTGTCAAAGCAATTTTGCCGATCTACTTAATACCTGCTCCACCTGAGTCTGATTCAGGGCACGACCGATCACCACCAAACAGGTCTGGCGAGGCTCATCGGTCCTCCAGGGGCGTTCATAGTAGGTGTCGAAGCGGGGACCCACACCCTGGATCACCAGTCGCATTTGCTTGTTCGGGATGGCCGCAAACCCCTTAATCCGGTAGATCTCATGGTGCTGGACCAACTGCTGCAGCCGTTCCACCCAATCCTCTGGACTGAGCTCCAACTCTGAGGTGAGACACAGGGACACCAACTGGTCATCATGATCGTGCTCCTCCTCCGTATCGTGATGACTGGGACGAGTTTCCAGATGGTCTTCGACAGCCGCATTAAAGCCTAACAGCAGAGTGGGATGGAGCTGTCCCTGGTGGCAGGGCAGGATCTGAACCCCCGGACGGAGTTGCGTTCGCAGCCAACGCTCCACCCGCTCCCGTGTGTCTGGATCCACCAGATCCGCTTTGCTCAGCAACACCATATCGGCACAGTTGAGCTGATCTTCAAACAATTCCTCGATGGGGGTTTCATGCTCTAAACTCTCATCCTCTCGCCGTTGGGCTTCCAGAGCCTCCAGATCTCCCACCAGAGCCCCCCGGGCCAGAGCTTCGCAATCCACTACCGTCAAGACCCCATCCACTGTGGCTCCTGTGCGGATCTCAGGCCAGCGAAACGCCTGCACCAGTGGCTTGGGGAGGGCTAAGCCAGACGTCTCGATCACCATGCAGTCGATCTGATCTCGACGTTTCAACAGTTCCTGCATGGTGGGCAAAAACTCCTCCTGGACAGTGCAACAGAGGCAGCCATTGGTGAGTTCCACAATCGAGCTGCTGAGGGACTCATCGTCTTCACACACCTGGCAGGAGCGGATCAGATCCCCGTCGATACCCACCTCGCCAAATTCATTCACCAGCACGGCAATGCGACGACCTTGGTTCTCCTGTAACAGATGCCGGACCAGGGTCGTTTTACCAGCACCCAAAAAACCTGTGATCACTGTGACAGGGATCTTGCTCATGACTATTCTCCGTAGTGTTGTGTGTATTCTCAACCGGCTTCTGTCTCAAATCTCAAGACAGCAAAGTCATTGCAAAGTAGAGCAGAAAGATCTGTTTTGTCCGTTGGGACCCGAGAAGCAGTCGTGACCCACCGCTATCGGTCAAACACCAGTGTCCTAGTGGATAAGTGGGGAGTTGGGTTCAGCCCAGTCGACAGATGTGCTCGAACCTGTCTCCGTGCAGGCGGATCCTTGACAAAAAAACTAGCTTGCATCTGTACCTCGCAGATGTAGGGTTTGCGTAGCATCTGATGGGCGGGCATTCTGACTCAGAGATGGAGATCTCATTACAGCTGCGGGACAGCGCCGGATTCGCACCAGACTTTCCCCGTTTCCTCTGACGGCTGCTCCCCGCCAGAACCCATAGCATTGCTGCACGATATCACCTCCAATCTGGGTTGTCCAGTTAAGTTTCTTGTCTAGGAAAGAAGTGTTCAAGGAGTTTCTGGATCTGGCCTGGATCTTCAAAGACGATCCGGCAGGCAACTGAAGACGCCCAACAAGGACGGGACTGATGACAGAGGATGAACGGAGGAGTACTCCCTTCCACCCAAGTCAAAATGCTCCAGGTTAAGCCCTATATAAACGGCAAGCCGTTTACCTTCCACCCAGGAAAAGTCAACTCGATCTGTGATAGGAATATAGTTGTAAGTAGATCGGCAAAATTGCTTTGACACGCACTATATAGACTGTATAAATGTT
>CAYSEO010000208.1:0-8036 GCA_964429885.1 uncultured bacterium | reverse complement strand
TCCCGTGGAAATCGGCATTTAAGTAGATCATCAAAAACGTTTATACAGGCTATATGGTGCATGTCAAAGCAATTTTGCCGATCTACTTACTCAAAATCAGGCGTACGTCACCCCCGAGCAGCAACCAGATGGCAAGCCCGGTGTGCGGGGTTGGGAGAGCCAGGGGGCTGGACTAACCTTCGATCTGCAGGGTCCCGATGCCCAGGCGGTCACGATGCCACCCGCACCCACCCGGACCAGTTAGGAGTTTGTGGCAGAGACGGCAGCGGATCTTAGAGGGACACACATTAAAATCACTACCGATTGGCGAGCCCCCAAGTGTCAGATTGCTAAGCTGGGTCTGCAATCGCTATTGTTGGCTACGAAACGAAAAGAATTGATCGGGAGTGTTTCGAGATGACGCGGAAGCAATTCGCTGCAGACGATCCTGCAATGCCCATGAACTACCTTGGTTTTGTTTTCCGTACACTTGGCAAGGATGGATACGAGATCGCGACACTTTTGTCAGGAACTGGCTTGACTGCCGAACAACTTGAAGATCCGAATTTTCGTTGTGACTTCTGGTCTCATCGCCGTTTCTACAAAAACGCGATCGCACTGACCAACGATCCCCATCTTGGACCAAAGTTGGCGCAACAATTTGAAACCAACTACATTGGATTGCCGGCCTATGCGGCGATGAATGCAGCATGTTTAAGTGATGCGTTAGAGGTCTTGAACCGTTACTTATTTCTAACTTTCCCGGCCATAGAATTCACTTTCCCCGACGAAGAAGTGGATCCACAAACCGGTGAAGTTGCGATCCGCTTGCGCCCAAAGCTTGAATTCGGCGATATTACTTATTTCGTCTTCTGCAGCGGTTTGGTTGTTTGTGACGGTATTTGCAGGCAGACTTTACGTGCGCCACGGGCGGCGTCCCGTGCTGAATTAACGATAAGTGAGCCTGAGGGCTGGGTAAATGCCGCGTCGATCCTCAATTTTCCTGTCCGCTTCGATTCTCTTGAACATCGGCTATTTTTCCCGGCTGCTCTTTTGCCCCAACCACTGCCCGGTGCAGATCCGATCAATCACAAATGGCTCGTCGGACTTTGTGAGCAATTTGCCGCTGAAGCATCATTCGAAACGACGGTAGACATTCAGGTCGTCACTTTTTTGAAAGCACGGCCCAATCTCGGCATCTCTATGCCGGAGGTGGCCGCATCCCTTGGGTACTCAGAACGTGCTCTGCGCCGTCAATTGGAGAGATGCGGTGTGTCTTTTCGGAAATTGGTGGACCAAGTTCGCGAAACCCGTGCGCGATGGATGCTCGCCAATACGTCCAAGACGGTAGAGGCCATTGCCCACGAACTTGGTTTTGACACATCCTCTAATTTCGCGCGCAGTTTCAAACGCTGGATCGGTGCCACACCTAGGGAGTTTCGTGAGGGCCAGAGAGAGCGCGGAAATTTTGGTCAGAAATGAATACTTTTTGGCCGCGCGCGCGCTTTCATGCAGGTCGGCAATGTGCAAATAATTAATTACTGACGTTTGCTCCTAGCGAAAGACTTATGCAAGACTTTCATGCGGACGCTTCGGTCGTGGTCTCCGTAGGCACTGAGAAGTCCTTGGTGCACTACTTAAGTTGGACATTAGGTTCATCTGTAGTGTACGGGATCAATGTCCAGCTATTGAAACTGTTTGAGACAGGAGAGGATTGACATGGGATTCAGGTACATTGACGCTCTAGCGACCCCTGAGAATTTAGAGAAACTCCTGAAAATCACTGACATGGCTGCTGGAGTCAAGCTGTCGGTGTCAAACGTTTTCGACATTGAAGATGCACTGCGTGATGGACCACTTATGCAGAGGTGCTTGACAAAAATCCACAATGATCCTGCCTCTACTAGAGCGCTGGAAGAGCGTTATATGGGTGAAGACTATGACCTAGAGAAAATGCTCGAAATGCCTCCTCATTCCTTGGGTTGGACTTACGCTAAGGTGCTTGCCGCATTGGGGTACGATCCCAATTTCTATCGTTTACGCGAAATCAAGTCAGATGTTGACTATGTGACTAATCGAGTTCGTAAGACTCACGATCTGCACCACATTCTGACAGGTTTTAGCTTTGATGATTACGGTGAACTGGGCGTTATTTCTGTCACCTCCTATCAAATTGGCTATTCACCTTTCATTCTCATGTCTCTGCTAGGATCTTTATTGAGTTTTATCACTGATACGAAAAATCCAGGGGTTGATAATCAGCTTGAATACAACTTTGACATTCTTTCTGCTGGAATTCAGATGGCTAGGCAAGCAAAGCCTTTGTTCCCCATTAAGTGGGAAGAAGGGCTGGATCGGTCCTTAGATGAGTGGCGTAACGAACTCAACATTCAACCAGTCACTACTGGTTTATGGAGTTGGTACACTCGCCCACTTTTACAGGAGGCCATTACTGCGTAACAGGCTTTGCTGAGTTGTGGCACGAATTGGCTAATCTATGGAATTTCAACTCTTCAACTTTCTGATCGCCCCAACACTCCTATCGCTGATGTTGTCCTTGGGCTTCAGCCTGACCTTTGCTCAAATCATATCCCTATGGAAACCAACAAGGCTATTCGTCAAATCTATTCTCTCGGTCGTTATTCTAGTCCCCCTTATAGGGATTCTAGCGGCATTGTTCCTACCTGTAGGATCTGCACTTAGATTAGTCATCTTAGCGATGGCTGCAGCCCCTGGTGCTCCCCTAACCACGAAGCGAGTTGTGATGTCAGGTGGGAATTTATCCTATGGGGGCAGTTTGCAAGTCATGGTTTCCATCATGGCAATCATCACAGTTCCCTTCTGGGCAGTTGTCTACAATACTATCTTTCCAGCCAGTGTGACCATTGATTTTGTTGCTATTGCTAAATCTATTATCCTGGTTCAGTTACTACCGATTGGGATAGGGATCCTCATTCAACACTATTGGTCTGCTTTTGCTAATCAAGTCGAGCCTGCAATCACAAAAATCGCGAATATTCTTTTTGTCACCTTAATCCTGATGATCCTGGTCAATGCCTTCCGTCTTCTTCCTAGCGTAGGAATCATGCCATTTCTGCTGAGCACGCCTGTCATTGCTGTGTGGCTGATTTTAGGCCATGTTTTAGGGGGACCTACGCTGGAACAACGTGCTACTCTAGCGATCGGCACAATTGCCAGAAATGTTGGTTTAGCATTGTTACTGCTTCAGCTTAATGTTCCTTCTGAAAGGATGCAAGAGCTTCTGCCATTAGTCATCGCATTTGTCTTGGTGGGAGCTGTCGGGGGGGCTATCTATGCTGTTGTGCTAAAAAAATTTGCAGAGTTTGATTCCAGAATCGAAGAGCATAAGGATGGGGTTTAAGTGAGATCATGGCCGCTCTAGCTCGATCATGCTTGGCACCCTAAAAGATGAGATCAAAAAGATCAATACCAACTCCAAAAGTTAGGCCGACATCTGTACCATCGTCTGTGAAAGTAGCACTGGCCCTGGCAGTTCCTGTCACTGCAGATCCTAAGGGCACATCCACCCCTCCTGTCGCCAAGGGATCAACAGTATCAAAATCCTCAGTTTCAACTGCGATCCCACCCCCAAGAAATGGGAAAGCCAACGTCCTTCCTGTTGATTGATCCCGAATAGGAGCTCCTCCTGTTAAAGCCACAGATAGAGTGCCTTCGTCCCCAAGCACCGACGCTGTGTGGATAGAGATATTCTCAGTTAGGGAGATTCGGCCCAAAACAGAAAAGCCACCCTCTCCTTGAGAAGTTTCTCCTTCATCACTCAATCCGATCGTGCCGCCGATACCAACATAGTTTATGCTGCCAGATCCTGTGTCTGAACGATTTGATGGGGCAGTTTGTTGAGCAATCCGTGATGCGGGTATCGACTCAGGAGAGCCTATCTGAGGCTCTTTAGCAAATGCATCACCAGAGGAGTTAATCTGTGCACAAACTTGGAAAGTCCAGGAAAGGGGAACAAGGCAAGACAAGCCAACAAAGCTCAACTTCTGCAAAGTAAATCCCATGGAACACCTCACACCAATAGTCCATACGATCTTACTATGTTTCTCTGATATTAACAATACCAAGGGACAAGTTTGCTATTTCCAGAGCAAGAGGAATAGAACCCACTCTTGATCAGTCATAGTGCCGTAGCTTAACGTTTCTCCTCACAGGCTCCAAGTCCAGCGGACCAGGCACTGTGTAGCAGACGCCCTCAAATGGCTCAGGACTCGGACCACCAGGGTTGTAGAACGCGCGATACCCGCTTTCCAATGCAGGGATCTCAACAAACGTGACGTTGCGTGCCGCTTCCTCGTCACCCACCAGGATGATGTCGATGTAGTTGTCGCGATCTTCTACATAGCAGTCGTCGTAGATATCCTCGTCAGGATTCTCGCGTTGTCCCAGGTCTGATAGGCGAACGACGCGCAACGTTCCTCCGGCAACCTCATACTCCTCACCCATGTTTCTGAGAAGCACCGTCTCACCGTCTTCACCATTGGCGTGGACGATGAAAAAGTCTTCGTACATATTCGGACACAACCCTAAAACGCCATCCGGCGAGAACCCGCCTGTGAGTACCCGGAGGCGAAAATCCCTCTCGTCGAAGAGCTCGAATTCGTCGTTGGGTTGGAGCACCTCGAATAATCCCCGCTCAAACTGATGGACGCCACCCTCGACGGCGATCGCCTTACTCGTGGTCCCCGGACTCTATCTACAGCTTACGCCTGAGAAGTCTGAAGCGCCTGAAGCTCATTAATCACCCCTCACTCAACACCAGTACGGAACGGTTGGCTAAGCAGGAAGGGACGAGTGATCGAATCGGGCGTTAACATCCTCTTTAAGTTCCCTTTATGAACCGAGCCTTGACGGATGGGCCTTGATCCTGAATGGTAAGAATGGCCAGATTCAGCACGTTAAAGAAAGAGGTGGGGATGATCTGTCGTCGGGGAATAGAGGCCGCATCGGTGAGCCTGTTGAGCCTGCTCACAGTGGCCTGTCAGCAATCGATGCCCACCAGCACAAAGGTGATGGAGACCCGTTCGGTGTCTGCGGTGATCTCTGAGCCCACGCCCTCTCCAGAGGTGAGTGAGCCGGAGGCCATCGGTCCCATCACTTTTACGGGAACAGTGGAGCGACTGCCCCTCGCCAATCGCCTGGGACGGTTGACTGGATTATGGACCGTTGAGGGTCGCACGGTTCGCGTCAATGGCCAGACCGATCTCATGGACGAGGATGTGTCTGTGGGGGATGTGGTGCAGGTTTCTGGCCTCCAACTGACGGATTCCTTCGTGATCGCGGTAGCGATCCTGGATGCTCCGCCCCCTGGGGACACCATTCAGCTGGATCGCACGGTTCCCTCCCAATCCGCTGGTCGATTGCAGATCTCCGTCCAGATCCCTCCTGACCAGCTGATCACACCTCAATTCACGATCCCGGCCACGGATCCTGAGGAGCCCGATGCAGTCTTCGAGCGCACCTCGATCGAGCTGTTCCCCGGCTTCACCAGCTACGCTGCTGGCCTCAACTCCTCCTTCACTTTGGTTGAGTTTGATCAACTGGACATCGAAGGGGTGACCAATGCCGACTGCGTGATCGTCCATGAGCCTAGTTTCGATCCGCTCGTCCCAGCCAATCAGTTCGCTGCATCCGGGGGGTGTGACCTCTAAGGAATCTGAGGTCTTGTTAAATTACCTCAATCCGTGCCAGAGGATCAGCATAAATATTGTTGCTGATCTATAGGGACCCACCTCCACAACACTCGGCTAGGTCGAGTTGGTCTGGGGAGAGTGGGTTTCTGCAGTTGCTCACTACTGACCGACTTCACAGGATCCACTGGAGCAACCAGCTCGATAGATCTCCGACCGGCGACCAAACCAGTCATATCGATGATCCCGAATCTGTTCATAGCCTCGATCCCCCAACGACTTCAGCCCAGGTAGGGCTCGATAGGCTTTGATGAAGAGATCACCAGCGGGCAATAATCGAGCGATCTCCTCCGCCGCATCACTGCCCTGCCAACGCTGTTGCGGATCTGCCTCTGAGATCAAGATCATGCCCTGCTCACAATCCTCCGAGGTGATGCTCCATTGATCGAGAGTTTGCTGATCCTGCATGGGCACATAATGAAATTGTCGGCCCTGATCCAACCGTTCTAGAACCTGCACCAGATTGGAACAGAGATTACATTCACCGTCGTAGATCACTGTGTAAGTCATGCTTTCGAGAGGAGAGAAGGAACGATCTGGCTAATATACTGTTCTTCCGTCAGCAGGGAGTGAGGGTTACGATCCAGAAAGACCTTACCCTGCAGATGATCGAGCTCGTGCTGAAAGATGCGGGCAATAAATTCCTTCCACTCCACCGTCTCCAGGCACCCCTGTTGGGTGGTGTACTGCACTGTGATTCGTTTGGCCCGCGCGATCAGCCCCCGTTGATCCGGCACACTTAGACATCCCTCCCACCCCTGTACCTGTGCCTCGGAACGCTCTAGAACCTGGGGATTGATCACCGCCATCGGATCCATTTGGGGTGCAAAGGGATAGCGAGGGTTGGGACGAGAGGCCAGGATCAGGATCTGAAGACCTACGCCCACCTGGGGAGCTGCGATCCCCACACCATTCGCCTCCATCAGGGTGGCTGTCAGATCCTTGATCAGCTGTTGGATCTGAGGATCATGAACGTCCTCGACAGGACGAGCCGGTTGGGTCAGGATCGGGTCACCGACAGTGCGGATCGGAAAAACAGTCATCCCTTGTCCAAGCTGATATTTGCTCCCAGGTTAACTCAGGTCCCCTGTAGGTGTATCCAGCAAGGATCCGGGAGCCACTCCGGGGCAAGCTCCTTGATAAGTGAAGATAAGCATGGGTCAGATCACGACAAGGAGTAGAGCCGTCACCATGAGTGGAGAAACCCTGCGTTGGTTCAGCCGCGCCTTGCAACTCAGAGGCTCAGTGCTGCAAGCCATTTTGCCCAGGACTTTACTCGTGGCTCTGTTTGGTGTCCTGATCTCGGGGTTGCATCAGCTGGGCTGGCCAGTGGCGATCCCGGTGCTGGTGGCCTTTGTCCCCAATATTGTGCTGGGTCTGCTACTCGTCTTCCGGACCAACACAGCCTACGATCGGTTCTGGGAAGGGCGTAAGTGGTGGGGCAGCTTGATCAATGATGTACGTAACCTGGCCCGTCAGATCTGGGTGGCTGTGGGTGAGGAGGATGCCACTGATCGGCAGCAGAAGGAACGTACCCTGCGGTTATTGGTGGCCTTTGCCGTTGCCATGAAGCTACATCTCCGTTTCCAAACCCCCAATGCGGAGTTAGAACGGTTACTGACCCCAGCTCAGTTCGCCAGCCTCAAGGGCATGAATAATCCACCCCTGGAGATCGCCCTCTGGATCGGGGATTATCTTCAGTATCAATATTCACAGGGCAAGCTAAACTCCTATCAGCTGAGTGCTACTCTGGCCCTGCTCGATAATATGGTCAATGCTTTGGGAGCCTCGGAACGGATCCTCAAGACCCCAATCCCCTTAGCCTATGCCATTCACCTTAAACAGCTGTTGTTGCTTTACTGTCTCTCCCTGCCCTTCCAACTGGTGGATGCCCTGGGATGGTTGACAGGTCCAGTGGTGGGAGTCTTCAGCTTCACTTTACTGGGCATAGAAGAGATCGGTCTAGAGATCGAGAACCCCTTCGGGTGTGATCCTAACGATCTGCCCCTGGATGATATCTGTAACACTATGCTGCGTAATATCGAGGATCTGATCACCATCTCACCCCTGGCCTGTCGTCTCCATTACCCCCATCTCTCAGCGGCAACCCCAGATTCCGCTCCGAAGTGAAGCTGTCTCCAGTGATCCAGGTAACCCTCAAGACCGCTGCTTCCTCCTCTAGCCCCTATAGTGTACTATTATATGGTGGCCCATATTGTCTAGAGAGATGTCCGATGTCTGCAACCAAGGTCAGTAAGCCCAAGAGCTCATCAACATTTGCCCCCGTTGCGGCCCCAGCCTCCCCTGTGCACCAAACCCCTGCTGCCC
>CAYSEO010000207.1:0-8039 GCA_964429885.1 uncultured bacterium | reverse complement strand
CCTCGGACGCCTGCACCTCCGCCACATCCCCCCGCACGATCACCGTCACCCGACCGCTACTGATCTTCTCGTAACCCACCAAGGTGACACGGGCCGCCTTCACCATAGCGTCCGCCGCCTCCACCACAGCGGGGAAGCCCAGGGTCTCGATCATTCCAACTGCAATGGCCATAGCGCACTCTCCTCGCGATGTTATCTGTCATCCCTCGATCTGAACGGGATCTTGAGGATCCCGACTCTCCCTCCAACCCCCGACGACCGATTAGGTGCGGAACTGTTCCACGGCCTCGGTGTAGCGGATCGGCAGCACAAACTCCAGGTTCTCGTGGGGACGAGCGATGATGTGGGTGGAGAGCACCTCGCCACCGTTGACCCGCTTCGCGGACTCGATGCCAGCGGCTACGGAGGCCTGCACCTCGGAGACATCCCCCCGCACGATCACCGTGACCCGACCGCTACCGATCTTCTCGTAACCCACCAGCGTAACCCGAGCCGCCTTGACCATGGCATCAGCGGCCTCCACCACGGCGGGGAACCCCTTGGTCTCGATCATTCCAACTGCGATAGGCATGAGTCTTCTCCCAATAGAAGCGGTGATCATTCAGGCGAGTGAACCAATGGGGCCAAGCTGCTCCGCTGTCGCCTGAGTCAACGGAGGATGGCAAACTGTGCCGGATCTTGATGATGAGCCCAATAGGGATCTCCCCGGATCTCCCCTTGCTTGATTCCAACCCTTTAGGGTTAAATGCTCATTATCTAAGATCACTTGAGGATCAGGCTGGACACCAGTTCCAGAGCTGATCCCAGCCAGCATAAAGCCCGCCCGAATCAGAGAATCCTTCCCCTTCTGAGCGGCGATTGTGACCCAGATCAGTCTCTCAGCTTATCACTCAAACTTGAGGATCGCTGGAAAGGGACAGGAGGCATTTTTCTCTGTATCTCCTCGTACTCAATGGTATCTTCGATCGGACATAAGCAGAAATTAATCTTTTTAATTGGAGTGATAAATTCTAGTAAACTGTTGTTTCGCCCAACGAAGATCCGACATGTTTCGTATGAAAACTTTACGTCAGGAGAGCTGTTGCACTTCGTCTCGATGGATCACCCGTCGATCTGTCAACACCCCTCCCGGGTGTACTGGGTCTGGCTGCAGATGTCCTGAATCATCCGTCTCGACTCAGCTGCCTGATCGGCATCCCCTTGCTCCTGAAATAGCTGTTCAGCCTCCACCAGATCATTAATTCCACCCTGCTCGGAGGAGATACCCAGCCTCAACCCCCGGATATACCCCCGACCCTGATAAGCTAGAGCGTGATCGGGATCACATTCGATGGCCCGAGAATAATCCTCAATGGCTCCCACGAGATTGCCCCGATTCTCCCGAGCCAATCCGAGATTGTAGTGGGCTGTGCAATTGCTCTCATCCAGCTCCACAGCTTTCTCCAGAGGAGGGATGGCTTGCTCAAAGTTTCTCTGAAGGAAGAAGGCCAATCCCAAATTCGCGTGGGCATTTGCAGAGGAGGGATCCGCTTCGATCGCGGCTTGAAACTTCGAGATGGCTCCTGAGACATCCCCCTGTTGGCCCAGCTCAATACCCTCCTGATTCAGAGTCTCCGCATCGACGGCCAGTCCCTGACCTGAGAGAATCAGACCGGCCAGCAGGGGAGTCAGTAAGGCAGCGATCTTCACCATGATGTGCTCCAAAGGATAGACGATCTGTGTCACTTCAAATCCATTGTGGTTTGAGGAGAGTAATAGATCAACGCTCCAACTGCCGACCCTCAAAGTGGGAGAACCGGTACTCGATCGCCCCCGTCACCACATTATTTTCCAGATGGGCATAGTTGCGCTTAAGCAGCTCCTGAAAGGCATTCTCGATCTCATCAATGTCCGCATCGATCTCGGCGATCGCCTCAGGCACCGTCAGAACTCCCTGGCGTCGTTGGGCCAACTTAATGATCTCTCGCATCAAGGGCTGCCCAGTTAGCTGGGGTGGAGCAGGTGGGGGCAAAGCTGCTGAGTTGGAGCCCGCCCCCGCCAGGACCTTCTGCTTAAAGTTATAGTCCTCCACCATCCCTGGGATCAGAAACAGATCGATAAACTGTCCTATCCCCAGGAGGCCAAATGTAAAGAACCATAACAAACCGGTGCCGATCTTGCCCGAGTAGATGCGATGAATGCCACAGAAGCCAAAGGCACAGGACAACCAGAGCAGATAAGCGATGCCTACCGATCGTTGGGGGACGGAGTAGGGGTTCGAGGGATCCATGGACCGAGGGGCGGGATAATTCATAAGACTGTCAGGCTGATCCGATCAGAGACTAAGACTTTCTCCTATTGTATAGTGCCACCTCCAGAGGACACAGGCAGAAAGCCGCATACCCTGGATCGGCTCACCTAACCTGACATTGCTGCCCCTGTGATCGATGAGTTGGGATTGTAATTGAGGATAAGTTATGGGAATGGGGCGACTGCAATAGTTGAGCATCTGGAGCAATCCAAAGAACACTCTTGAACAGATGATCATGGAGTTTCCAAATCTCGGAGTTGATCACCTCTGCTGCTGTGGTAGAAACCACCGGATCGCCAACTTCTCTAGTTCTACCCAGATCATGATCAACGAGCTGAACCCCAGACAGATCAATAGCTCCGTCACAGATAAAGGGGTTGTCCCAAAGAAGGCATTGAACCAGGGGATGTAAACCAGAGCCAGCTGTAGAGCAATAGTCAGGATCACAGCCACATAGAGATAGGGATTGGTGCCAGGGTTCATCTCCGCGATCAGTTTGCGATCGGAGCGTGCCCCTAAGGCGTGGCCCATCTGAGCGATGCAGAGGGTGGTGAAAACCATGGTCTTCCAGGCGGCAGTTACAGGGGCCATGATCATCATCATCACGATGGTGGTCAACGCGAAGATCACTCCGATCCGGATCATGTAGGAGCCCAACCCCCGAGCGAAGATGCTCTCTTGGGGATCCACCGGAGGCCGTTGCATACAGCCATCCTCGGCGGGCTCGATCGCGAGGGCCAAGGCTGGTAAACCGGCGGTGACCAGGTGCATCCATAGGATCTGTAGGGGGGTGAGGGGGAAGCCGGGTAAAGCCAGTAGAGGGGCAGCTCCAATGGTCAAGACCTCGCCGATATTGCTGCCCAGAATGTATTTGATGAAGCGACGCACATTGCTGTAAACGATCCGACCCTGTTCCACTGCCGACACCAGGGTGGCGAAGTTGTCATCCAGCAGGATCATATCGCTGGCCTCTTTGCTGACATCCGTGCCGGTCTGGCCCATGGCGATGCCGATATCCGCCTGTTTGAGGGCCGGGGCATCGTTGACTCCATCTCCCGTCATGGCCACAAATTGATGATCCGATTGCAGAGCCTGCACGATCCGTAACTTGTGCTCGGGGGCAACTCGGGCGTAGACCGATGTGGATCGCACCACCTCCACCAATTGCTCGGCTGCCATCTCCGTCAGGGCCTGTCCCTCCACCGCTTGATCCGTCTCCGCTGCGATGCCCAACTCCTTGGCGATGGCAGTGGCGGTGAGTTGATGATCCCCCGTGATCATGATCGGACGGATCCCCGCCTGCAGACAGAGGGCAACCGCTTGCTTGGCCTCCCGTCGAGGAGCATCTCGCATCCCCACCAAACCCAACCAGATCAGATCCGTCTCCATGGCCTCTAGCTCCGTAGGGCTGGGGATCTGATCTAACTCTCCGTAGGCCACCCCCAACACCCGCATGCCCTGAGCGGCCAAAGCATTGTTGGTCTCCCGGATCTGCTGACGGGATGTCACTGTCAACTCCTGAGGCTGACCTCCAATCAAAACGCGATCACAGAGGGATAACACCTGTTCTGGGGATCCTTTGGTGAGGATCTGACTTGAGGTGGGCTCAGCTCCAGAAACGCTCCCGGCCACGATCACGCTCATCCGTTTGCGTTCTGAGGAGAAGGGGATCTCCGTCTTGCGCCGCAGTCGTTTCTCGATCTCCTCCTTGAATAGGCCCGCCTTACCCCCCAGGGTCAGCAGGGCTCCTTCTGTGGGATCCCCGATCACAGTCCAGACTTTATCCTTAGGAGCCTCCTGGGATCGGGCAGAGGCTTTCTCCTTCGGCTCGACTTCCGTTTGGGATAAGGAGGCATCGTTGCAGCAGACAACCGCCTGAAGTAGAGCCTGCAGATCCGGCAGTTGGTGCGGGTCAATCCGGTTGCCCTGACGGAAGAACTCCCCTTCTGGGACATAGCCGGTGCCAGTGATCTGAATATGATCGCGATAGGTCTCAGTGGCGATCACCACCATCTTGTTCTCGGTCAAGGTCCCTGTCTTATCGGAACAGATCGTGGTCACCGATCCTAAAGTCTCCACCGCTGGCAGATGGCGGATCAGGGCCTGTCGCTGCACCATGCGCTGTGTGCCAATGGCTAAGGTCACCGTCACCACAGCGGGTAATCCCTCCGGCACCACCGCCACCGCCATACTCAAGGACACCTGCACCAGATCCCCAAAGGTCCCAAAGCCACCGGCATAGATCACCCCCCCGATCACCACCAGGGCCACTAGTAACAGGGCTCCCACCACCAACACCTGACTCAGCTGATCCATGCGCCGCTGCAGGGGAGTGGGCTCGGTCTGCACGGACTCCAACAGACGGGCCACCCGACCCAACTGGGTGTCCATGCCAATATCGGTGACCACCATCTCCCCTCGTCCCTGCAACACCTCAGTGCCCATAAAGGCCATATTGGTTCGATCCCCGAGGGAGGTCTCCGGATCATGGATCACCTCCGCCTGCTTCAGGACCGCCATCGCCTCCCCTGTCAGAGCCGCCTCTCGCACCTGCAGGTTGGCACTCTCCCACAGCCGACCATCCGCAGGCACCTGAGATCCCGCCTCCAACAGCACCCAATCCCCCGGCACCAGATCCCGAGCGGAGGTCTCGATCACCTGTCCGTGACGGCGCACAGGCACGGTGGTGGGGGAGAGTTGTTTGAGGGCTGCTAGGGCCGCCTCGGCTCGACTCTCTTGCAGATAGCCCAGCAACGCATTCAGGCCGACGATCGCCAGGATCGCCACTGCATCCTGAGGGAAATGGGACTCCATCACATCCACCAGAGCCGAGATCAGGGCCACCCCGATCAACAGCATCAACATGGCATTGGTGAACTGATCTAATAGCACCTGCCAGCGACTGCGTCCCCCCTGCTGCAACAACTCATTGGGACCCTGCTGCCGTTGCCGTTGCCGGATCTGCTCTGGGGAGAGGCCTTGGTCAGAGTCGGTTTGCAGCCGTTGCGCGACCGCTTGGGAACTGAGGGTATGCCACTGCTGATCGCGAGGGGGGGAGGAATCCATGGTGAGGCTGCTACGGTCGGTATAGATCCCACCTTAGCTGCCTCTGAGGTGACCCATGAGGGGGTGACAAGGGGGAGGGAAGGGATCTCGTGTCGCTTATCTTCAGGATAAAGCCCTTATCTTCGGTTGAGTTTGCTTGAACCTCAGGTGAGGATTGCAATCATTAAGGGAATTCATACCGCCAGTCTCATTTAACCAAACTCAATATCATCGGAGACCTTCAAGATGTCCAGCTGCATCGTCTCACCCCAGATCCTGACCTGTCGTCAGATTCAAGATTGCGCCGTGGGTTTTGACCGGATCGCCGCCGCCTGTGATCACCGGGCCTCGACTGTGGATCCGCTCCATCCCTGCCGCTGGTCTCAGGAGAGCCAACGGTATCGGGCTCTGGCCCAGCTGTTGAGAACGGCAACCCTGCAAAAACTGATCAAGTCTGGCCAGGATCCGGTGTTGGAGATCAATCTCATGGCTCTGCAGATCAGCGGTCTGATTCGTCGCACTGAGGAGATCCAACGGGTGTCACGGGGGCTGACAGGTTTGTCTCAACTGGCGATGGCGCTGTTGTCTGGGGGCTATGAGTTGGTGGCTCTGGATGAGATCCTGTGCCAGATCCAGATTCAGCTTGATCTGGAGCGGTCTGCTACAGATGAGGTGGTGCACCTTGGCATTCCCGTGGTTTCCCTACAACACCCCTTCTCTCCACTGGATCTCAGTAGTTTCTCCTCTCTAACGAGGGGTCTTCAGAGTAATCAATAAGACATAGGGGGGCGGCATCAACAAAAGTTTACGCTCCATGTTTGCTAGTGAACTGAAGTCAAGATCGATCCTCGCTAGGATTGATTGACCTGCTTTTGGTGTTCGATGTCACTTCGTTCCTCTAGACGTCACAGGTCTCGTCTTTTCCTAGTCCTCTTGTTGCTGGGGCTCTGGATTGGATCTATGGGGGCTCCACAGGGATCTGAGATCCCATTCGATCCCCTTGCTCAGGCCCAAAGGATGGGAGCGGATCCGTTATCCTCCTCGCTGGCTGCGGGATTAGAGCAGTATCAAATAGGACGTTTTCAACAGGCGGCCCAGATCTGGGAGCAGGAAGCGAGGACGCTGGGAGATCAGGGGGATCTGCTCTCGGAGGCGATGGTACGGAGCAATCTATCCTTGGCTTATCAGAAACTGGGGCGGTGGCAGCCCGCAGAGGATCAGATCCAGCAGAGTTTAGAACTATTGGAGGCGGCCCCAGGGGATCCGCAGGTGCGTCAGGAGATCCAAGCTAAGGTCTGGAATGCTTGGGGACAATGGCACTGGGCTCAGGGGGAGTATCGACAAGCCCTGGTGAATTGGCAGAGGGCAGCGGCAGATTATCAGGCAGCCCATCAGACCCTCAGCTGGATCCGGACTCGGATCAATCAAACTCAGGCATTACTGGCCTTAGGGTTGAGCTCTGAGGCGGAGGAGATCTTAGAGGATCTGCGTCTCTCCTTGGCCCAGGATCTGGATGTGGATCTGAAGGCGACGGCCCTCACCACCTTGGGGGCAACGTTGCGGCGGGTGGGTCGGTTACAGGACTCCCATCAGATCTTGGAGCAAAGCTTGGGGATCGCGGAGGATCCGGCGGCGCGATATGCTGCTCTACTGGAATGGGGCAATACGGAATGGGCTAGGGCCAACCGGCAGATCCAGCTTGGGGAAGAGGGACAGTCCCTAATCCACTATCAGGCGGCGCTCAACACCTACCAACAGGCGACTGATCTAGCAGATCCGTTGTCCTTGCCTTCGATCCGACCCCAACTGAATCAGCTGAGCCTCTGGATCGAGATCGGGGATTGGTCTGAGGCGGCAGCCCTGGCCACAGAACTGGAGGGGAGTTGGACGGATCTACCCCTGACTGCGAGCGCGATCGACGCCCAGCTTAAGTATGCCCATAGCCTGATCTGTCTCAAACAGGGGCTGGATCTGGGTAACTTTGAGTGCAGCAAGGTCGAGTCACCGGCCACGAGTGGGGTTGTACCCCCCCCCTGGTCCCAGATCGAAGGGGTGTTGCTGAACACTTTGGATCAGGCCCAGGCTCTCTCCAACTCAGTGGCGGAATCCCATAGCCTTGGTCAGCTGGGACATCTCTATGAGTTGCAGGGAGAACCGTCTAACGCTCAAGATCTGACCCAACAGGCCTTGCTGCGGCTGGAGCGCTATCAGGCTCCGGAGCTACAGTTTCGCTGGGAATGGCAGCTGGCCCGAGTCTTGGATCAACACGGGGATCGTGAGGGGGCCTTGGATGCTCTCTCGGCGGCGGTGGATACCTTGGCGGTGGTGCGCCGGGACCTGTTGACCACCGATCCTGACGTCCAGTTCTCCTTTCGTAAGCATGTAGAACCTGTTTATCGGCAACGGGTGGATCTGTTGTTGAGAGCTCATGATGAGCCCACGCCTGCGGATCTGCAGGAGGTGATTGACACGATCAAGGCCCTCCAGTTGGCTGAGCTCGAGGAGTTCTTTGGCTGTGGCTTAGATCCCTATCAGGAGATCGATCAGAATCTCGCCGACATCGATCCCAAAGCCGCCTTTATCTACCCCATGATCCTCACCGATCGGGTGGTCACACTCTATCAACTCCCTGGTCGTCCTTTACAGGTCACCACCACCACCGTGTCTCGATCTGAGGTCAACCAGACCCTTGAGCGGCTGCGCC
>CAYSEO010000206.1:0-8041 GCA_964429885.1 uncultured bacterium | reverse complement strand
TGAGGATGTTGGATTGGATGATGACACTGCCCCCGGAGCTTGAGCGACAATTCAGGGAGGAGTTGGAAGCTTATGAGGAGGAACGGAAGATGCCCCTGATCACGAGTATGGAACGGTTAGCCAAGGAAGAAGGGATCCAGGAAGGGAGTGAGCGCAGGACCCGAGAGCAGGATTCCCATTGGTGCAACACCAGCTCTCTCTGCACCCCATCCCAAACCTGCAACAGCTCTCATTGGAAGAAGAGAGGGACTTAAGATAGTTCCTACGATTCACTGGACCAAGGAGGATCTCGTGGGAGGCCCTCCCTTACATCCGCCCTTGCTGAATAGAAGCGATCGCCCCCTGCACGGAATCCGTATCCGTTTGCAGATAGCCATCCTCCATATAGACGATCCGATCTGCCACATCCAGGATGCGATTATCGTGGGTCACCATCAGGATGGCACATCCCTGCTCCCGAGCCAGTCGCCGCATGATCTCCACCACCTCCCGACCCGATTTGCCATCCAGGGCTGCCGTAGGCTCATCCGCCAATACCAGTTTGGGATGACTGGCTAGGGCTCGCGCGATCGCCACCCGCTGTTTCTGTCCCCCCGAGAGTTTCTCTGGATGGTAGTTGAGATGATCCCCCAGTCCTACCGCTCGCAACATGGCCTCCGCCCGCTGCTTGGCCTCCCGCGCAGGCAGATCATGGAGCTCCAAGGCCATCTGTACATTCTGTCTGGCGGTCAGGAATCGCAGCAGATTATGGGCCTGAAAAATATAACCGATCTGACGACGCACCTTGACCAACTGCCCGATCCGAGCCCCATGTAGCTCCTGACCCAAAACCTGCAGACTGCCCTCCTGTACCGATCGCAGGGCTCCCATTAAGGTCAATAAGGTAGTCTTACCCGAGCCGGAAGGCCCCATCATGATCAGGATCTCTCCAGGCAGAATGGTCAGGTTAATGCCAAATAGGATCTGTTTGCGGAGGGCTCCCTGGCCAAAATAATGGTTCACCTCATGGATGGCCACAATCGGTTGCGGGGCGCGGGGTAGCTCAGGTAGATCCAGATGGGATAGCAGGGTAGTGCTCATGGGTATAGATCCGGAGATGAATCAGAACAGTCAAGGATGTGAGTCAGATCGAAACTCAGAAGATATCCGCAGGATCAGCGGCCCTTAGCTTCCGCACAGCGATGGCTCCCGAGATAAAACACATGGTTATGGCCAAGGCTAACACCAGTGTGCTGCGTTCCACGGTCATCCATACGGGCAACAGGGTGGCTCCTTCAGTCAGATCATAGAGGAGTACGGAGAGGGAAAAGCCTGGAATGTAGCCTAGAACTGCCAAGGTCATCGCCTCCTGAAAGACAACCCCCAACAAATATAGATCGGTGTATCCCATGGCCTTCAAGGTGGCATATTCCGCCAGATGATCCGAAACATCCGTGTAGAGGATCTGATAGACGATGACGATGCCGACGATGAAGCCCATCACCACACCCAATCCAAAGATGAAACCAATGGCTGTACTATCGGCCCAATAGTCCCGCTCGAAACTGACGAACTCCTCCTTCGATAAAACGACCACATCCTCCGGATAGATCGCCCGCATCCGTGCCAGTGTGGTCTCCAGATCCGCCTCTGGACGCAGGTTGATGATGCCCACCTCGATCAGACCTCGCTGCCGCTCATTGAACATGCGCAGGAAGTTGAGATCGCTGGTGATGATATTGCCATCCGCCCCAAAGGTGGCCCCCATCTGAAACAATCCCCCCACCTGGACCCGTCGTCTGCCAGCCTCTGTCTCCACCAGACGACCCTGCTCATACCACTCCGCAATCGGGCCAAATTCCTCCCGCGAGGATCGATCAAACAGAACCACATCCGGCATCTTGATCTGCTCCAGATCCTGAGGCTCCAGCTCATTCAGCTCCACCACATCATCTGCAGGATCCAGACCGACTACGAAAATGCTGCGAGTCGATCCATCCACCGGATTCTTCCAGAAGGCAAAGCCCAGATACATGGGGCTAACAGACTCCACCTCCTCGAAATTGAGGGCTTGATAAAGACGCCGTTGGGAGAACTGATCCATGGCGATCAGCGCGTTGGACTGAGGGGCGATCAGGAAGATATCCCCCTGTAATCCCTTATGAAATAGCACCGCGCTCTCAAATAAAGCATCCTGGAAGCCCAGCTGCATAAACATAAGGATACAGGCGAAACTGATCCCGGCCAGAGCCACTAAGAGGCGGATCTTCTCACGGGTCAGCTGTAACCAGGCTAGGGGGATCTTGGGATTAAACAGGCGCATAGGGAGTGAGGAAGAGAGAACGGGAAAGGCAAAGGCTAATTGTCCGAGATCGCCACAGTTACCTGGAGATTGGTGAGCGAGGCAACCTTTTGACTGCTATCGGGATCTAAACGGATCCAAACCTCCACCACACGGGCATCGATATCGGCGGCAGGATCCGTGTCCAGGACATCTTTTTTGTTGATCTCCAATCCCAACTGATCCACCACCCCCTGTAACTCACCAGGGAACGCACCGCTGGTAACGATGGCACTCTGACCGAGCTCCACCCGACCGATATCGGTCTCATACACCTCCGCCACCACCATCATCTGACGGGTATTGCCCATGCGTAGGAGTCCCTGAGAGCCGATCACCTCCCCTGGATAGGTTAAGATCTCCAAGATCTGTCCCTCCCGTGGGGCGCGGATCCGGGTGCGCTCTAGGCGAGCTTCTGCTAACTCCAGATTACGGGTCAAAGAGTCGATCTGGATGGTGGACTGGGCTCGGGTCAGGTTGGCTTGGGCAGATTGCACCTGAGCTTCAGCATTGCGCATGTCCTGCTCGCGGGCCTCCTGACGTTGTCTGAGGGTCGCTTCAGCACTGCTGAGGGCTTCTTCCTTCTGACGGACCACCAAGATCAGATCATCGAGATCCTGTTGAGAGATGGCTCCCTCCTCCCGCAACTGCTGAAACCGCTCCAGATCCTGTCGCGCATCCTCCAGCTCCGCCTCAAACTGGCGCACCTGAGCCTCCTGAGCCTCGATCTGGCGCCGACTGGGCTGATCCACCTGCTCCACACGGGTTTGGGCTTCCTCGATCTGGGTTTGGGCCAACTCGGTCTCCGCCCGCAACTGGATTCGAGCCTCCTCCAGTTGACTGGCTGCAAAGTTCCGTTCCGCCAGCCGTTCCTCATAACTCTCCAATCGGGCTAGCTCGGTTCCCACCGTCACCCAATCTCCCTTCGAGATCAACAACGCTCCCAACCGTTCCCCGGTAGTTGCCCCGATCTCGATCACCTCGCCCTCCGGCTCCAGTCGTCCCAAGGCCCCCACCCGATCCAGTCGTAGGGAAGGAGTAGGCAAGCTCTGACTATCCGGAGCCGCTGGAGAGGCCAACTCGGCATCCTGAGCCTGGGTGATCGAGAACTGGGTTACGGCGTACAGGCCCAATCCCAATCCTGCCACTAAACCCAATCCCCATAGGATCCGCTTATCCTGCACCATTGGCACCGACCTCAATCGCTCCTGATCCCGCTCTCTCCATTATGAATCCTGAAGTCTTCCTATAGTTCCAGAGGGAGAATCATCCCTAGATCACTAGTATCCAAAAAAAGGGCAGCAACGGGGAGGGGGATCCCGGTACAGCGGGCCTGACGCACTCGTTGGCGAGCGGTCATGGTGAGTAATTTATCACTGTAGATCAGCATCTCGATCTTGAAGCTCTGATCGATGACCTGGATGAAGTTGCAGATCCCTGCTATTGCCCACTTGGCTAGTTGCTCCAGAACGATCATCGATCTGCGATCAAGTCTACAAGTCTCCTCTCCCACGTGTTGCAGAGATCAAAGATACTGACGCGGCCATCTCCCTGATGGAGGAGCTAGTCCAGGAGATGGAGTCCCGTTACCGTCTGTTCGAGATCAACCGTTGTCACGATCTGCCTAGCTATCAGCAAAAGCAGGATCCGGCCAACTCAGATGCCCCTCCCCTGCCTCGCATCGTCTGTATCTTCGATGAGTACGCGGACTTTATGGCGGAGAAAGAGGTGCGTAGCGCTCTGGAGCTCAGCATCAAGCGACTGGGAGCCATGGCACGAGCTGCCGGGATCCATCTGGTGATCGCCACCCAAAGACCCGAAGCTCAAGTGGTCACCCCCCTGATCCGCTCCAACTTACCCGGACGAGTGGCCCTCAAGACTGCCAGCGAGTCGGACTCCGCCATCATCCTTGGTAGTAAGGAAGGGTCCGCCGCCTATTTGCTGGGCAAGGGCGATCTGCTCTATCAAGGAGGAGGCAGCCTGTTGAGGCTCCAGAGCCTACTGATCTCTCCTGATCACAGATCTGTCCCCCCACTAGAGGCTTAAGATCCCCCTAGTGTTGCTGGGTCGAGGGGCTGGATCCCAAAGGGTGGAGATTGACGGCTAGATCCGTTAGGATCACGCGACCACCATGACATACCAAAGGTTTTATCCAAGCGAGCTCAGCAGTACGAATGTAGCCCTGAGTACGAATGTCGAGGGCCAGACTGCAGGCTAACCGATCCACCCCAAGAACCCCATCCGCTTTTGCTTGACGATCGTTATCTCGATGACATCCTGAACAATAAGCTAGCCAACCCAAGCGAGACCTGGAGAGGTGAGCGATGTTTGATCAAGGAGGCGAGTCTAGTAACACAAGATCGCAAACTGGACAGTTGCACAAACGCTCTCGATACAACTTCTCAGGATCGCTGAGTCAAGCATAAACGTACGCTGCCTGCCTTGCTGAGCTCTAACTTGACGTACTGCAAAGGATCTTTCCCCTTCTTGAGCTTCCAATTCAGTTCTGTGGCTTTCGATACACTCCAGCAGTTGTTCAGCGAAGTGCTCAGATTCTGAGAGTAAAGAGTCCAGAACTGAGTCCTCAATAGCAGGAGGCCTGCTTGTCGGAGTACATAGAAGCTTAGAAAGCCCTATTTGGATGCGATGCCTAAGACACTGGGCTACCCCATCCTTCCAAGGGATTCCAGAGATGCGTAAGGGGGCAGTGATCGACTTAAAGATGGCCTGCTCGGCTTCTGTAAGCGGTTTTGGCAAGGCTAGACCTCCATCAGTTTTAACCAGGCCATTATCATACCTCAACCTATTAAGATAGAACGTTAACAAATCCTTAAGCTCTCAACGCTTCCAGTCAGGATGTACTCCAGATAGCCTGTGGATCGATTAACAGGGAACAGAGATGACTCTTGATGTGTTATATTGCTGATTAACTTTTCAGTATCGATCGACCGGACTAGTATCAATCAATACAGGCAAGAGGTGCTGCGGAATGTCTTTTCGTCACGTATGCTTTATCAGTTACCGCAATTATAGACACAACACAGGGGTCGAAAAGCTGGTGAAGCAACTATATAATATATTAGTTGAGGAGATAAGTTTTGAGCTTGAGGATGATCAACTCCTCGATGAGATTATCTTTCTAGATAAAGAAGGGCTTAGATGTGGTGAGAAGTACAACAAAGAAATCGCAAGGTCGCTCTGTTCCAGTGCTTGTATGTTACTTTTTCATACCCCAGGATATTTTGAACGACCCTATTGTCGACAGGAGTTACAAGCGATGCAAGAACTAGAGAGGGCAAGGATTCAGAATATCCCTTCTAACCTAAGAAGTAGGGTGGACAGCTTGATTAAGCCTGTATATTATCGTAAGATACCAAAGCCTTTGCCAGACCAAATAGCCCACCTACAGTACCGTCACATAGGGAGATATCCAGGTTTTAAGATTGCGTATGTGGATGAGCATCAAGTACTCCAGGAAATTGCTCAACAGATGGTTGAGTGCTACAATATCTTGACTCAGCATTGCCATGATGTTACTAGTCGGTGTCAGGGCTTCATAATGCCAGGGGCAGGACCCAATCCAAACTCAACACAGCGACCTTTTCCCGGTCGGTAGGTCAAGAGGACAGAGATGAATCAATCAGAACTCGGTAGTATCATCACTTTCTACTCCTACAAGGGAGGAACAGGCAGGACAATGGCTCTTGCTAACGTTGCCTGTGTGCTCGCTCAAAAGCAGGAGCAGATCAGTGGGAATTCTGTACTCATGATCGACTGGGACCTGCATGCGCCAGGTTTGCATAAATATTTTGGCGAGGACAGGGTCAAAGGAGGACCCATAACTGAGGAGGAGTATGATCAGCACCCTGGATTAATCGATCTGTTCTATGAGCTCAACCATTTATTCAGTCTTGACCCTGAGCCGACAGAGGATGAAGACGAGGAAGAAAAAGTTGACAGAATAATGGGATCTGTTAATATGCAAAGCTATATTATAGAAACGAGTATTCCAAAACTTCACTTTATCAAGTCAGGTCGATTCGATCAAGAATACAAGAAAAAGGTCAATCTTTTTGACTGGGAAAAATTCTACTCCAATGGCATTGGAGTCTATCCGTCATTCGGCTATCAGTTGGCCAAAGACTATAGATATATATTGATTGATTCTCGAACTGGCTATACAGATGTTAGCAATGTCTGCACTATGTTAATGCCAGAGAAACTCGTGGTAGTATTTACTCCTAACAAACAGAGCTTAATTGGCTTGGATAAGCTTATTCGAGAGATCATAAGTTATCGAAAGAGCTCGGATGATATCAGACCTCTTGCTGTTTTTCCTCTACCATCTCGC
The DNA here is from genome assembly GCA_964429885.1 of uncultured bacterium. GTDB lineage: Bacteria > Cyanobacteriota > Cyanobacteriia > Thermostichales > Thermostichaceae > CAYSEO01. The sequence continues at coordinate 1,370 of CAYSEO010000206.1, read as the reverse complement.
ATAGATGCATCTGAGAGTGCTCTTCGAGAACTTTGGAGACAAGGAGATCCTGAGAAGAAGATCAATGGTTTCCAGCCCACTTTTGAGAAGCTGTTTGAGGAGGTTTATCTACTCCCTGATAGATATAGTCTCAAAGAGTATTTTGACATTGTCCAGATACAGCATACTCCACCCTTCGCTTATGGTGAAGATATTTCTGTGTTAAGCACAGACCTTGATGATGAGTTCTCAATAGGAAGAAGCTATAGTTATTTTGCGAATATATTAGTTGACAATGATGTTCCTTGGAACATAGAAGAAGTCAATGAAGCTAATATCTCGGGTTCATATGATGTGCCTCTCACAGAAGATCAGGAAGAAATAGAATCGGGCTTGTTCCGTGGGACTGCGCAAGTTAGGGAGAACTTGACAAAACAGGCTTTGGCTACGCAATTAACATCGTCGAAGAAACAAAGAAACGAATTGCTTAAGCCGACAGCTCTTAATGAGTCAAGCAATGGAGAGATTATTACCTTTTATTCATATATAGGTGGTGCTGGACGAACAATGGCTGTTGCCAACGTAGCTTGTCTCCTCTCTCAGTGGTCTGATCTAAAAAACAATCTCCCGATACTAATGATCGACTGGGATCTTGATTCGCCAGGATTACATCGATACTTCCAAAAGTATATCCCTGATCAGGGTATGAGGCCCGGACTCATAGAGCTCTTTGAGGATATAGAAAAGCGTCTCGAAGGGAGACTTGATTCTACTGAGTCTATTCTTTCTGATGGTCGGGAAGATAGTCTGTTACATGAGCTAGACTTAGAATGCTACATCGTAACCATAGATCTACCTGGCGCTACTAGACCTCTTCATCTTATGAAAGCAGGTAGCTTAGATCCAGATGAGTACCCAAGAAAGGTGAGAGATTTCGACTGGGAAGAGCTGTACAGGAGAGCTCCAGGTGTTTTCCAGGCTTTTGCTAATTTTCTGTCAGAAAAGTATTGCCTTACACTAATCAACAGTCGAGGAGGTTTTAATGAAATCAGCTATATCTCCACCATGTTTATGCCTGAAATCTTAGTAACAGTTTTCACCCCCAATAGGCAGAGTTTAGATGGCTTAGTGGAGATATCTCGTAGGGCAAGTCTGTTCCGAGAGCAGGGTAACGATCTCCGCAAATTAGTCATCTTTCCGCTTCCCTCTCGAATCGATATCAATGAGGAAGTTTCTCGAAGGGTTTGGCGAAACGGAGATAACCAAGCTGGGATTGATGGCTACCAGCCACGGTTCCAAAGTCTTTTCCAAGAGATCTACGGATTGACAGACATGGAATGTAATCTCACATACTACTTTAACTTCGTCCAGATCCAGCATAGCTCAAGATT
>CAYSEO010000205.1:2872-8061 GCA_964429885.1 uncultured bacterium | reverse complement strand
AAAAGATTTCTTAGAGGAGTTAACCCGGCTTCAAGATCAGTTACCTGGATTTCCCACCCCCAAGGCCTTTGCCCGCATCGAGCGAGAGTTGGGCCAACCGATCTCGGAGACCTTTGCGGAGATCACACCAGAGCCGGTGGCGGCAGCCAGCTTAGGACAGGTTTACAAGGCACGGCTACATTCTGGGGAATGGGTGGCGGTGAAGGTGCAACGTCCCAACCTACGGCATCAACTCAGCCTCGATCTCTTCTTGATCCGCTGGATCTCCACCTGGATCGGTACCCATCTGCCCTTGAATCTGGGTCGCTCCCTGACGCAGACGGTGGATGAGTTCGGCATCAAGCTGTTTGAGGAGATCGATTACATCAATGAGGCTCGCAACTGTGAGCGATTCGCTGCCTACTTCCATGACGATCCCCAAGTCTATGTGCCCCGCATCTATTGGGCTTACTCCAGTCGGCAGGTGCTGACCCTGGAATGGATCGACGGCATCAAGTTGACGGATACGGATCAGGTGAAGGCGGCTAATCTGGAGACGGAGGATCTGGTGCGCATTGGTGTAGTGTCCTCCCTGAAGCAGCTGTTGGAGTTCGGCTTCTTCCATGCGGATCCTCACCCCGGTAATCTGTTCGCCCTGCGGGACGGTCGGTTGGCCTTCATCGACTTCGGTATGATGGATCAGCTCTCCCAGGGGACTAAGGAGTGTCTGGTGGATGCCCTGGTGCATCTGGTGGATCGGGACTATCGGCACCTGGTGGCAGATTTCCGTAACCTCAACTTTCTCACCCCTGAGGCGGATGGCGAGGCGATCATTCCGGCCTTGGAGACGGTGCTGGACAATGTGCTGGCTCAGCAGGTCACTAACTTTAACTTCAAGACCGCCACGGATCAGTTCTCGGATCTGATGTACCAATATCCTTTCCAGGTGCCCCCTAACTTTGCCCTGGTGATCCGGTCCTTGGTGACCTTGGAGGGCGTGGCCCTCAGCCTCTATCCTCCTTTTAAGATCGTGGCGGTGGCCTATCCTTATGTGGCGCGGCGCTTGCTGACGGATGAGTCCCCCAGCTTGCGGCAACGGCTATTCCAGGTGTTGCTCAAGGATGGCAAGTTCCGCTGGAACCGTTTGGAGAATCTGATCCGGATCGCCCAGGTGGACGGGGAGGATCTGGATCTGGTGCCTACCGCTCAGGTGGGGTTACGTTATCTGCTCTCCCAGGAGGCCAAGGGGTTACGGCAACAGATCGTGCTGGCCCTGACGGAGGACGATCAGTTACAGGTGGAGCCCGTGCGACGGCTTTGGGAGCTGGTCAAGCCCAAGATCACCCCCGATCGGATCTGGCAAGTGGCTGTGGATACTGCCTGGGAAGCCCTACCGCCAGCGGTCGCGGATCCGATCAACACTCTGCAGAACCGGCTACCAGCGTTAACGGCCTCTGATTCCTGATCCTCGCCTGATTGACAATACTCTAATGGTTGACAATAGGTGATCGCAGGCATCGGGCGATAGATTGAACTAAGATCCGATGTTCCTGCCTATGGATCCGGGTCTGCAGAGAGACCAGGGTATCGTAGGGGAGAACGGGGACCGCTGCCTGCATCACGATCGGGCCTTGATCCACTTCTGGGATCACGAAATGAACGGTGCAGCCCGTGATCTTGACGCCGTGATCAAGCGCTTGCTGAATGGCCTTATGACCGGGAAAACTGGGTAACAAACTGGGATGAATATTTAAGATCCGACGGGGAAAGGCATCGATCAACACCTCCGTCACGATCCGCATCCATCCCGCCATGATCACCCATTCCACCTGATGCTGCTGGAGAACCTCGACGATCTGGTGATCTAGCGCCTGCCGAGAGGGAAATTTGCGGTGATTGAGAATCTGGGATGGGATCCCGAAACGCTCTGCCCTTTGGAGCACTTTGGCTTGGGGATTGTTGGTGATCAGGATCGAGATCTGAGCTGGCAGGTGTCCCTGCTGGATAGCCCGAGCAATGGCCTCAAAGTTGCTGCCACTGCCGGAAGCCAGCACCGCGAGTCTTGTCTTGGATCCTGGCTCGCTCATACTAAAGATGCACTAAGGTTGGCATTTGTCTGTGATCGATAACATCTTGATCTGCAGCTCTCTCGATGGCTCGGATCAGACCATCCGCTCCTCCATCTACCAAAATCACAGGTCTCTGGAGTTGATCCTCTAGATCATGCCAGGTGACATCATCCAAAAATCGTTCCCCATCCTTGAGGGTGAGTTGAGGCAACAGGATCACATCCCCCAGATCTTGTTGAGATCTCAGGGCCTTGAGGATATCTTGTCCTGTCAACAGTCCTGTTACCGTCATCGTCTGACCCCAAAATTGGCTGGCCAGAGCACAGAGGTTCAGCTTCAGATTCTCGATCTGATTCATCCGATCCACAATGGGTTGAAAGGCCTGTTCCACCGCATTACCCACCACCCAAGTAGCCCGTAAGGAAGATCCCAATCGCTCCGGCAGCTGCACTCGCTCAAACTCACTCAGGAAAAGACGCAACGATCCTACCCCATTGCCAATCTGAGGATAATCTTCATAGTGATCCGCTGCAGGTAAAGGCTGCCCAGCGATCAGATACCATTCATCCGCCAACCAAGCAAATGAGGATCCCAGTTGGTCCTGAAAGCGCTTTTGTAAGCTCTCCACCTGATCGATCACTACAGCCGCGATCTGGGCATCCACAGGTCGGATCTCATCCTCTGGCGGACGAAATCGAGTCAATCCCACCGGTACCACAGCAGCGGATAACACCGTGGGGATCTCCATTCCTTCCTCTTGAGTAGGGACCCGAAACTGGGCCAGATCTAGTAAGGTTTGGGTCAGATGAGGACCGTCATTCCACTCCGGACAGAGCACCACCTGAGCATGGAGCTGCAATCGATGAGCTCGGAACCAAGCCAGTTGATCTAAAATCTGAGCAGCTCTGGGGTTTTTCAATAATCCAGCTCTCACCTCTGGCTCCGTGGCATGGACAGAGATATATAGAGGAGAGAGCCGTAGACGGGCGATCCGATCCCACTCGGACGCAGGCAAGTTGGTCAAGGTGAGATAGCTGCCATAGAGGAAGCTGAGGCGATAGTCATCATCCTTTAAATGCAGGGTAGCCCGCATCTCGGGGGGTTGTTGATCGATGAAACAAAAGGGACAGGCATTATTACACTGGATCAAGCCATCGAACAAAGCGGTCTCAAACTCGATGCCGAGCTCCTCATCCTCATCCTTCTCCAGATCCACCTGATGGAGTTCCCCTTCAACATCCAAGATCTCTAAGGTCAAGAACTCATCGGCGATGGCAAAACGATAATCGATCAGATCCCGAGGGGCTTCACCGTTGATGGACACCAATTGATCCCCAGGCTCCAAACCGATCTCCTCGGCGATCGAGCCGGGTAGGACTTGGGCGATCCGAGCAGGTTGGATCGTGGATCGGGACATGAGCAGGCCAGGAGTAGGGTAGATCCAGCATAGCTAGATCCTGGAGAGCTCAGCTAGCCCGTTGCACCTGACAAGTGGCGATCTGGGAGCCGTTGACCAGGAGGCGGGTAGTGCTGGTGGTGGGATCGGCGCTAAACAGATCCACAGAGCCCTGTTGTTGTTCGGTAACGATCTGGAGAAACTGGGTGAGGCTGACGGAGGAGGTGAATAGACAGGTGGTCAGCATGCGATTGCGCTGCAGGATCTCCATCATGGAATCGCTCAAACCCGCCTCTTGTATCTCCTCGGTCATGATGCTGGAGAACCCCTCCTGGGAAGATAAGGATTGAATATGCAGTACACAGCCCTGCCTTTGAGGTCCCCAGATCTGCATCTGAGTGGGGGCGTTGGTGACGATGCCCATCATCTCTAGGCTACGGGTGATCTCGGCTTGGGCGGGGCGACAGACACCAGCGTTCTGGAGTAGACAAGCCTCATCGCTGCCACAGTCCTGCAGTTGCTCGGGGGGCGTGATCCCGGCGGAGGGGGTGGATCCTTGGGTTTGAGCGAGAGCGGGCAGAGAGAGCCCAAGACCTAAACTGAGCAGCAAGGGGAGGGCGCCCTGAAGAGCTGGGGAAGCAGGCATAGCGTTCCTATCTCATTGGCCAAACCGATTGTAGACCCCGGTTACTCCTGCAGTCTGGCCAGATCGATTCAGATACGCCTAGAACTGATGGATCACACATCCCAACGACATTCTTGCTTCTTTATCTTAAAGAAGACCGGACAAAATGGAGTTATAGCAGATGAAGTAAAGCAATGATCGGGTAAGGATCACTTAAATATGATTCGGATGCCACCAGCACATGAAATTTATTGCGATTTGTAGCACTCCTCCAAGCTGGATCTCTCCTAGACTCCACATGTGGTGAGGACACAATGAATAAACACTACAGGTAGGTCAATCGCGACATGGCTTGATAAAGTTAGGGTGAGCAGATCACCCTAAGCTGGTCATGGGACGCTATGAACTCTCGATGGACACCCTGGATAGCCGGGCTGACTTTGATTGGATCAACTGGAGGAATCGGTTGCCTCTGGACGCCACTCGCCCTCGCCTATGCCGATCTGGCTGCCCTAGGAGTGCAGGAAGGACAGGAACAGTTACAGCTGATCCTGACTTGGCAAGGAGAGGCCCCTCCCCCACCTCAGATCCGGGCTCTCTCAGACCATCAGCTGGTGTTGCAGTTTCCCCAAGTGCAGATCGATTGCTCTACCTACGCGTTCCCCACGGCTTTTCCGGAGCTCGGCATCCGTAACGTTCGCTGGAGCCAACAGGGATCCACAGGTCAGATCGAGATCTGGACCGACTTTGCCCTCAGTTCCTCCCTGAATGCGCCGATCCAACTGCACCCAGTGTCCCCTGCCGGTGCCACCTCCGAGACCCAGATGCAGATCACCCTGGATCCCCAGGGACTCCGGGCCCAAGCCCTTCCCTCCTTCGACGATCCAGGCGATACCCTGGCCACCGCCATCGCGGCAGAGCGGGCTCATCTAAAAGAGCTCCTCCAACAGATCCGTCAGACCGCTGTGCAAGCAGCCCATCCTTCAGTGGAGGGAGCTGATCTCCTAGATCAAGGACCTAATTCTGTTGAGGCCCATCCGAGTGAGACCCTGGAATCAACGATGGCCAAGGCCTCTGTCCCAGAAAATGCTCCCCTGCTCCCTTCCCTGGCTGCTAAACC
>CAYSEO010000205.1:0-2772 GCA_964429885.1 uncultured bacterium | reverse complement strand
CATGGGAACTCGGCTTCGATCCCTAAGTCCCATAGGGACTCAGCCCCCATTCATCACTCCCTACCCGCAAACTATGATCTGATGGCACAGGATGCCAAACCTCTAGCGCTCGATCCATCTGTTACCCAGGATCCCCCCCCGGATCTCTCCTCGGCCCTGCATCCCAAACTGTCTGATCTCAACGTCTCCTTCAGCACCACGCCCAAAGGACCCCTGATCGCCCAATCCCAGACCTCAACCAGCAGGGATGTGGCGACCGGTTTTATGTCCAGAATTGACTCCCGTACCTCTGCCTTCACCAGCGAGCTCTCTAAATTGGAGAATCAGCTGCGCCAGATCCGTTGGAACTTTCTCCAGGAGCAACAACCCCCATTCACCGAGCCAAATACCGAGGAACTCGTGATCCTCACCCCTTCCCTGAGTCACGCACAACAACCCTCTCCCCCCGATCTGGTGGAGCTCTATGGCTCGGAACCGACCCCTGACCAGGATCTTGTTGATCTCTACGGACTCGACCCTGAATCAGAGTCCTCTTCCGCTTCCCCGACCTCTGCCTCCTCTGCCTCCGAAGCGACGAGACAACGTCCACCCCGCATGGCCCAGATCCCGGACACCGATGACCCTCTGGAGCTCAGCCCTCCTTCCCCAGGCATTGAGGGGGGTCCCACTGTTGTCAACATCCCCACTTCCCACGCCGTGGGCTCCCTATCCACCGATCGGGGCTTCCCTCGGATCAGCTCCGCCAATGGTTTCTTCACCCAACTCCGCTCCTTGAACGGAGCCATCGGGGGGATCCTGTTTGGCCGCACCGATCAGCAGGGGGAGAGCAACATCGCTGAGATCACGCCTGAGAATTTGGTGCCGATCCAATTTCGCTATCAGGATGAGGGCTTGGGGATCGATGCTTCCACAGTCGATCGCACACTGCTGACCACCACCACCCTGTTCGACTCCACGATCTTCGACTATCAATTGGCGGGCTTCGGCGCCTTTCAAGGACCGATCCCAGGTTGTACCAACCCAGCTGAAGGTCCCTGGACTGCGGTCACTCCCGACTCCATCCTGATCGATCCAGAAACCGGCGAGGAGATCTTTGCTCCCGTCGTGGGGGATCTGCTCAACCCCACCCAACCCAGCCTGGGGGGGGCCAGTGTTGATGATGTCTGCCGACAGGTGTCCAATGAGGTGGTGGCGGAGATCCTGGCCAATCCCGAGGAGCTGATCAATAATCCCAATGCTCTGATCTTTGATATTGATAATGTGGAGATCGTGGACACCGGCTCCGTGCTCTCCAGTCGCTCCACCACAGAGAGCACCTTCACCGCCATTCCCCACTATTGGACCTTTGAACAACAGGATTGGGTGGGTGATCTCCGCACGGGCTCCACCTCCATTCTCAGACAATGGTTCATCGATCCCAGGGCTGATCTAGGCACCACCCTCGCGGGATTACTGGGGGCGACCCTCCTCCCGGAGCTGGATCCAGAGGTGGAGATCGGAGGGACACCGACTCAGGGAGTACTGGAGCTGAATGAGGCGACGTTGCAGGGGCGGGATGTGTTGTCCGGATTGGGGGGACGGCCCAACGATGAGTTTCGCTCCGCCTGGTCCACTTATCAGATCTTGGGGGATAACGCCGATATCGCTGCCGATCAATTCACCGTATTTCCGGTGCGCGGCTTTGGCTATGAGTTTGGCACCGTAGAGACTGCCCGGGTGGGTCGCCAGGATTTCTCGTCTTTCTTCACCGCCACCAGCGAGGAGGAAACCTTTGTGGAGGTGGCTGTCGCCGGAGGTGGGGCCGGGATCTCCGTCAATAACCCGGAGCTCGGGGTGGATTTCTTTCTCTCGGGCGACCAACCCAATACTGCGGTGGCGGTCCAGATCGAGGTGTTACAAACCTTGGGCTTTAATACCTTCATCACGGAGGAGGAGATCGAGAATCGGCCTGCCCTCGCCTTCAATTACGGTCACACCCGCCTGGGAGAAAGCTCCCGCTTGGTCATCCGTCCCTCAGTGCAGTACAGTCCCGAGGAGGGGGAGCTGGGGGTGGCCTTCGGCGGCTCCTATCAGGCTCAGTTCGGCGATCTGGCTTATACCCTAAACGGGCGCTATCACACGAACGATCTGTTTAGCTATGACGGTGTCATCTCCACCCTGGCCTTACCCGTGGTCAACCAAGACAACACAGGTTGGACGATCTTCAGTTCCCAATCGGTGGATACGCGGGAAGATGCCAGCAGTGCCGTGTTCGGCAGCCGCCTTCGTCTGGGAACCACCACCCTGGGTCTCACCTATCGGCCTGGATTGATCAATGATCTCACCCTTACTGCCCTCAGTTGGGCTCAAGCCTGGAGCCCCCAGTTCACCTCCCAGCTGCGGTTTGTAGATTCCAGCCAGGGTACAGGACTGACCGCTGAGGCCCGCCAGGAACTGGGTGTGAATCGGGATATCGTCTTGAGAGCCGCTACCTTCGACGGCGACACTCAGGGAATCCTGGGAGATCTCCAGGGCACCGAGATCAATTCAGCGGAATTCTCGATCGAAGCTCGCTTCTGATGGGAGGCGTTCTCTAGCTCCTCAACCTACATAAAAAAGCCCCTGTGGAGAGGGGCTCAAGCTTCAACAAACGTATGGCCATCGATGGAGAGAGCTGAGAGGTCAGATCCCTCAAGCCCTTTCGATCGAATGCTCTACTTAAGGAGCGGTGGGAGGAATAAAGACGCTGTCGAACAGCACCACCACGTTGCCACCAGCCGGGATGGGAGGTCC
>CAYSEO010000204.1:0-8109 GCA_964429885.1 uncultured bacterium | reverse complement strand
AGCTTCGCCTCTCTCAGATCACATTGGCGTAGATCCGCCTGTCTCAAGTTGGCCTGGGCGAGATTACTTAAGGCCAGGGTGGTCTGGGTTAGGGTGCAATAGCTCAGATCACAGCGGCTGAGGTTAGCTTGCAGGAAGTTGCTACGGGAGAGGTCCGCCTGAGAGAGATCGGCTCCACTCAGATCGGCAGCAACACATTGGGCCTCCGTGAGGTGAGCCCCTCGCAACTTTCCTCCTCGCATCTGCGCGGATCCCAGTGAGATCCCGGCCAGTTCGGCTCCTGGTAACAGTGCCCCCAGGAGATCTGCTCCGGTAAACACCCGCTCCCCGGTACTGTACCGTTGCAGCAGATCCTGGGAATTGCTCACTCCTGCCTGCTTAGACTGCTCCATTGCCCTACCTCGAAAGACGACCTCTGTGATCCTTAGCTCTGTATCTAACTCCAGTTAACCTGCCGGAAGTGTATTCCGAAACCCAAAAAAGGGTCTGTCATGTTAGATGCATAACTTTCAGAATACAGCCCTGAGCTGAGGCGGCTATGATCCAGATCACCACTGCAGCCGTAACCCTTGCTGACGCAGCTGTTGTCGTAGCTCAGGCCATTGCTCTGCTGAGATCTGAGGGGGGAGTTGCTCTTGGGGCTGATTGAGGATCCACCCGGCTACAGCTCCGGCCGCCGAGCCGATCCCCCATTCCCCGTAGTGGGTGCGGGTGGCCGCATTGACGATGTGGGTGACCGCGATCCCCTTGCCACCGATCAGGAGATTATCGATCCGCTGCGGGATCAGGGCCTCGAGGGGAATATAGATGGGATGGACGCCGAACTCATTGATGGGGGCGGAGTTGGCGGAGAGGGAGGGCTCCCAGTTGCGATAGCGACAGCCATGCATATCGATGGCGTAGTGGGTGACGGCCACGGCGGTGGGGCTCAGATCTCGGCGACCTGTCAGCCCTCTGCGGATATCCTGCTCCCGGATCATGAAGGCCGTGTCCCCATAGGCGGATCCCCCCAGAATGCGACGACCCTCCCGAATATAGGGATAGAAACTCAGGCCCGATGCCGTACCCAGGGGAGAGTCCGGTCCCGCCAGCAAGCTGAGGGGATAATCAGGCTGGGATTGGGTTTGGATCAGCCACTCCGCGAATAATAGGGCATGGTTCTCACCGTCCTTAAGGGCATTGAAGTGCATGCCCCCCTGCCAATTCTGTCGTTGGCCACTCTGCCGGATCTGAGCCTGGGTCATCAGCAGGGGCGGGTTCATCAGGCCCCAATCATTGCCTCGGTTCCAGTTCATCAGGGTCAGATCCCCAAGGGCTGGATTGCCATAGAAGGGATCGTTGCCTGTGAGGCTGAGGATGCGCCGATAGTGGAAGACGCTCTTGCCCCGAAACATGGGAAACCCTTCCAGATCGTATTCCCGCCGATGTTCCGACTTGGAGAGCCCGGTCTGGATCTGAGCCAGATCTTCTAGGGAACGACCCTGATCCGCAGCGATGGCCAACACAAACGGGAAGGTGAAAGCTTGGGTACACTCAGGGTTATCCGCTTGGGCCGCATGGGGTTCTCCCGTAGTGGCCTTGCCCTCCGAGCCCAACCGATGGGGAATCCCAGCCCAACCCACCAGCTCACCCGTATCCGTGGCATCGATCACGATCGGGGTTTGACCCTCAAGGCCCTGCAGGCGGATCGGGATCTTGGCGAAGCTGGCATCATCAGCCCACTCATACCAACGGGTGAACTCACGGGAGAGACGACCGGTGGGGTAATAGTCCGGATCCACAGCCTGCCGCCGCACTCCATAGATGGCGGTGATCTGAGTGCCGGTGGGATCGAATTCGGCTCCCTTGAAGGCGGTATGGGTACTCCAGCGACTACCAGGGGCAAAGGGGAGCGCCTGTTGGAGATGTTGCTCTGCAGCCCTTGCTCCAGCTTGGGGCATAAAACAGAGGCCCCCCACCCAGCACTGATTAAACTCCGCCACCGTCCCCGTTCGATCTGACCCTGGCACCTGCACCGGCTGTGAGGCGATCAGCTGCTTGAACTGGATCCAAGAGGCCGAGAAGTTATTCTGCTCCCGCATGGGCAAGGACTCATCCACCGCCGAAACCCCCTGGGAGCTGATCTGGCCCCCCAACCAGGGGGTGAGCTCGATCAAACAGGTTTGTGCCCCTGCCTGCATGGCCTGAGCCGCCGCTGCGATCCCCCCCAGCGATCCGCCTACCACGATCACCTCGCACTCCCAGATCTCCTCCGGTTCGGGTAAGGGATCCAACAGGGGCCAACCCTGGTCCGTGACTGTGGCCGCAGGGACAGCGGGTAGGGATTCCGGTTGTAGGGCGATCTGAGCCGTAGAGATATCTGGGGATGAGACTGGCAGCAAAGCTCTGGAGATCCCGGCCAAAAACCCCAACCCCACCAGCAGACAAATTGAGATCCAGCGGGAACGCCTCAGAGCTCGGGAGCGACGGTGCTGGGGTCGTCCTTCCGGAAAACGACGGGAAGGGTTTGTAGAGCTGGCCATATCCGGTATCCTCACCCTCAAATCAAGATCGCCCGGTTTTCCCCTATCGATCCGGGTCCAGGTCACGTTAAGTTGGAACTGCACTTGGCATGGTGGCGCTTGCTGTTAGCACCAGCTCTGGGAGTCAAGCAGTATCCATGCACGGGTTATCTTACTCAACCGGCCTCTAATGGGCGAGGTCAAATGCGGCATGGATAGTCAGGATCTGCAAGAAAACATCACTTTGGCTCAGGGGTTTGAGCCATTTGGTTTTGGTGAGGACTTAATGAAGGGGATTCGGGAGGCAGGCTTCCGACAACCCAGTCCGATCCAAGAACAGGCCATCCCCGTGATCCTCTCGGGACGAGATCTGATCGCGCAAGCCCAAACGGGTACAGGCAAGACGGCGGCCTTTGGGCTACCCGCCATGGAGCGACTCAAACATGTGGGTGGGGTCGAGATCTTAGTGATCACCCCGACCCGAGAGCTGGCCTCCCAGGTGAGTGATGAGCTCTATCGCCTGGGACGGTTCGCCAATGTACGCACGGTGGCAGTCTATGGGGGGCAATCGAGCCGACGGCAGCTGGAGCTGATCGCGCGGGGACCGCAGGTGGTGGTGGCCACACCGGGGCGACTGTTGGATCACCTCAGTAGTGGTCGTTTGCAGCAGGAATTTCGGCCCCACATCGTCATCCTGGATGAGGCGGATGAGATGTTGGATATGGGGTTTCTGGAGGATATCCGCACCATCTTCTCCTACCTGCCTGAGGAGCGGCAGACGATGATGTTCTCCGCGACGATTCCCGCCCCCATTCATCAGCTGGCCTCTCAGATCCTCAAGGATCCCTTCTCCATCAACCTGGCCTCCGAGGTGGCCTTCAACAGTGATGTGGAGCAACACTACTTCGTCATGGAGGAGTCGGAGCGTTGCGATGCCATCGTCCGCCTGATCGACAGCGAGGAGCCGGATAAGGCGATCATCTTCTGTCGCACCAAGCGGGAGACGGATCTGCTCTGTACCACCCTGGTGTCACGGGGCTGTGCCGCCAAGCCGCTGCATGGGGATATGGATCAGCAGCAACGGCAGGATGCCATCCACAGCTTTCGGGAGGGCAAGATCGATATCCTGGTGGCCACCGATGTGGCGTCGCGGGGTCTGGATGTCTCCGGACTCACCCATGTGTTCAACTATCATATGCCCTTCGATCAGGAGAGCTACCTGCACCGGATCGGTCGCACCGGACGGGCGGGTCAGAAGGGTAAGGCGATCACCCTGGTCACCCCCTATGAGTTCCGCAAGCTGCGGCGACTGCAGAGCGCCATCCAAGCCTCCTTCATCCACGGCGAGATCCCATCCATCTCCGATGTCCATCAGCAGCGGAATCAGCGCCTGGTCCAGACCCTCTGTCAGCAACCGATCCGGCAAGAGGCTGTGGATATCCTGGCCACCCTGCAAGAGGAGATGGATCTGACGGAGACCGCTTGTAAGCTGATCTCCATGTTGGTGGATCGGCGCAGCGTCCAGGGGCCGAATCGGATCGGTCTCAGCCAACAGCAGCTCCAGGCCCTGCTCAGTCCTCAGAAATCTCGCTCCCCCCGTCGGGGTCGTTCTGGCTCTGGCCCCCCCCGTCGGAAGAAACGGGTCAATCCCCGTCACCCTTGAGAAACCCCCATCACCGAAAACCACCCGGATCCGAGAACTCTCTCGATCTGGGTGTCAGATCAGGGGCCGATCTCTTATAGAATTGGAGATACCCTCAGTTCCCGTGACTGTGGCTAAGCAGGCCGAAGCATTGTAGGAAACCTAATGAGCACTGACGACATTTACAACCGCGTCCGCAAGATCGTGTCCGACCAGCTGGGTGTTGAAGATGCCAAGGTCACCCCAGATGCCAACTTTCAGAACGATCTGGGGGCCGATAGCCTGGACACGGTGGAGTTGGTGATGGCCTTTGAGGAAGAGTTCGATCTGGAGATCCCAGACGAGGATGCGGAGAAGATCGCTAAGGTGAGCGACGCTGTGGACTACATTACCGAGAAGGTGCAGACCGCTGCCTAAGGTCCCGAGGTGGATGCCGATCTCCTCCTCGGGATCCGCGTCAGAGTGAGTGTGATGTTGAGCATCTGCGGGTCTGGATCTTGGTCTCCAGCCTAGTTAGATCTGTCTTGTTCCTGAGCGGCATGATTATGGCTTCTTCTTCTTCCCCTACCTCCCTGGAACGGCGGCGTGTTGTGGTCACTGGATTGGGGGCCATTACCCCGATCGGCAATACCGCGACGGAATTCTGGCAAGGGTTGATGGCCGGTCGATCTGGGATTGGTCCGATCACGTTGTTCGATGCCTCCAACCATGGTTGTCGGATCGCGGGGGAAGTCAAGGGCTTCGATCCTCTGAACTATATGGAGAAGAAGGAGGCCAAGCGAGCCGATCGATTCGTCCAATTCGCGGCTGCCGCCACCAAACAAGCTTTGGCGGATGCCCAGTTCAGTATCACCGATCTCAACGCCGAGCAGGTGGGAGTGATCCTGGGTACGGGGATCGGGGGGGTCAAGGTCCTAGAGGATCAGCAGACGGTGTTGTTACAGCGGGGACCGGATCGGTGTAGCCCGTTTATGGTGCCGATGATGATCGCCAATATGGCGACGGGGCAGGTGGCGATCCAGATCGGGGCCAAGGGACCGAGCTCCTGTACGGTGACGGCCTGTGCGGCGGGCTCCAATGCCATCGGTGACGCCTTCCGCCTGATCCAACGGGGGGATGCCCAGGCCATGATCACAGGGGGCACGGAATCGGCGATCACGCCTCTCTCCATAGCGGGATTTGTCTCCTCTCGCACGCTGTCGCTCCGCAATGACACCCCGGATCTGGCCTGTCGGCCCTTCGATAAGGATCGAGATGGGTTCGTGATGGGTGAGGGCAGTGGGGTGCTGGTCCTGGAGGAGCTGGAACATGCACGGGCTCGGGGCGCCCATATCTACGCCGAGATCGTGGGCTATGGTCTCACCTGCGACGCCTATCACATCACCTCACCGGCACCGGGAGGAGAGGGGGCGGCTCGGGCGATCCGCTTTGCCCTCAAGGATGCGGGGCTAGTGCCCGATCAGGTGGACTACGTCAATGCCCATGGCACCAGTACGGTGGCCAACGACAGTACCGAGACCATGGCGGTGAAGACGGCGTTGGGAGATCAGGCTTACCAGATCCCCATGAGCTCCACCAAGTCCATGACGGGGCATCTGTTAGGCGGATCCGGAGGGATCGAGGCGGTGGCCTCCATCTTGGCGGTGCAGCACGATCGGTTGCCGCCGACCATCAATCTCTCTGAGCCCAGCCCGGACTGTGATCTGGACTATGTGCCCAATCAGAGCCGACCTCATTCGGTGAACGTGGCCCTCTCGAACTCCTTTGGCTTTGGAGGCCATAACGTCGCGCTGGTGTTCCGCAAGTACTCAGAGAGCTAGCTCAGACTCTATCCCCACAGGGATCCCCTAGGGATCTCAACAGATCGCAACAAAATCCTAAACCCTCCCCCTGATCTGGATGGGAGATGCTATTTTGAGACTTAACTTGGAGGGTGCTGTTGGTAACATTTGGGGTGCCCTCAGATCCTGATCAGGCCGAGTTGACCTGACTGGGAGATCGCACTGGGAAACCTAGCATGACGGAAGGGGTCACTGTGGCAACCGGAGGATTCGCGCTGGTGGACAGCTTGGTTCGCCAAGGGGTTAAGCATGTGTTTGGCTATCCCGGTGGGGCGATCCTGCCGGTCTATGATGAGGTCTACAAGGCGGAGGCGGAGGGGCGACTGCAACACTTCCTGGTCCGCCATGAACAGGGTGCCACCCATGCGGCGGATGGCTATGCCAGAGCTACGGGCCAGGTGGGGGTTTGTTTCGGCACCTCAGGACCGGGCGCGACCAACTTGGTGACGGGGATCGCCACAGCCCAGATGGACTCCGTACCCATGGTGGTGATCACAGGTCAGGTGGCCCGCCCCTTCATCGGCACCGATGCCTTCCAAGAGACGGATATCTTTGGCATCACCCTGCCCATCGTCAAGCATTCCTATGTGGCCCGTCAGGCCAGCGAGATCCCCAGGATCGTGGCGGAGGCCTTTCATATCGCCAGTACGGGACGTCCGGGGCCAGTGTTGATCGATGTGCCCAAGGATGTGGGGGTCGAACAGTTCGACTATGTGCCAACCACGGATTTCAATCTACCCGGCTATAAACCCACCCTGCGGGGCAATCCCCGTCAGATCCATGGGGCGGCCAAGTTGATTCAGCAGGCCCGGCAGCCTTTGCTTTATATCGGTGGCGGCGCGATCATCTCCGGAGCCCATGGGGAGATCCAGACCCTGGCGGAGCGCTATCAGATCCCGGTGACCACCACCCTGATGGGTAAGGGATCTTTTAATGAGAACAGTCCGTTGTCCGTGGGCATGTTGGGCATGCATGGGACGGCCTATGCCAACTTTGCGGTGACGGAGTGCGATCTGTTGATCGCAGTGGGAGCACGGTTTGATGATCGGGTGACGGGCAAGTTGTCGGAGTTCGCTCGCAACGCTCAGGTGATCCATATCGATATCGATCCGGCAGAGGTAGGCAAGAATCGGGCGCCGGAGGTGCCGATCGTCGGGGATGTGCGCACAGTGCTGGTGGATCTGTTGGCCCAGTTGGAGAAACTGGAGGTGCAACCGAATCTAACGCGGGACTGGCTGGATCGGATCGAGCGGTGGCGACAGGATTACCCACTACAGGTGCCCACCTATGAGGGGATGTTGTCTCCTCAGCAGGTGATCGATGGTTTTCGTCGTCATGCGCCTGAAGCCTTCTACACGACGGATGTGGGTCAACACCAGATGTGGGCAGCTCAGTTTCTCCGCAATGGTCCCCGGCAATGGATCTCTAGCGCCGGTTTGGGCACCATGGGCTTTGGTTTCCCGGCGGCGATGGGGGCTAAGGTGGCGCTCCCCGATCAGGAGGTGATCTGTATCAGTGGTGATGCCAGCTTCCAGATGAATCTCCAGGAGCTGGGGACGGTGGCCCAGTATGGGATCAATACCAAGGTGGCGATCATCAATAACGGCTGGCAGGGGATGGTGCGGCAATGGCAGCAGGCGTTCTATGGGGAGCGCTATTCCCATTCCGATATGCATCCAGGGATGCCCGATTTCGTCAAACTGGCGGAGTCGTTTGGGGTGAAGGGGATGCGGATCGATCACCCGGATCAGTTGGACGATGCCATCTTAGAGATCCTCAAAACCGATGCCCCAGTCTTGGCGGACTTCGTGGTGAAACGGGACGAGAACTGTTATCCGATGGTGGCTCCTGGCAAGTCCAATGCTCAGATGATCGGCATCCCAGATCGACAGTTGGAGAAGGCAGCGGAACTGGTCTATTGCCCCAATTGTGGCGCCAAAAGCCCCTCGACCCATAAGTTCTGCTCGGAGTGTGGCACCAAGATCTAGAGCACCGATTCAGACAGATCTCTGCGGTTTGCTTAGGGCTATGCCGATCAGTGGCGGGCGATCAACTGTGAGAGCCGCGTCAGTGCCTAATGTCACACGCCCAGCCGATCTGCTCTGTGCTATCCATGGGTGAACGG
>CAYSEO010000203.1:0-8136 GCA_964429885.1 uncultured bacterium | reverse complement strand
GTCAGCTACCTGAAGGGGGGCACGAAGCCCCCGTGCTTCAGCCGGGGGTGCTGACATCCGACGTTGGATAGAGGACCCGATCATGATCCCGTCCACTGAAGTTGTCTTGAGCTCCTTCCACAGGCAAAGCAGCAATTTCAGCTAAGATCTCAGCAGGGGTCTGATCTCCAGAGCTCCCAGCCGGGATCACGATGATATCCACGCGAGATCCTTCTGCAAGAGAAAGGGGTTGAGTTAGCTTCAAAACTCCTTCCTCGTAAATCGCTTTTACTGTATTTACCATCTTGCTCACCTACAAGACTTCGACTTCCCTATTATGCCACCAGTTGGGCAGAGGTTAAAGCTCAGTTACAAGATCAATCAGGAAACACGCCATAGTCATCCGCTTGATTATCTTTCTATAATAGACCGAGTGAACATAATGAAATAGAGATCATGGCATCCTGAAAGCGTTGCTACAACAAGGAAGGGTTAGCCCAGCGGAGACCAGCTCTCTACCAAGAGAGGATCTAACAACAGATCTCAGCAGGGGTTTGATGGAGAAGGTCAACCAGATCCGGCAGCAAGTGAAGCGTCCATCGGAATCCGACCAGCAACCTGTTCTGGCTAGAACGCCCCTCATCGCTCATCAAGCTTGTGATCTACCTGGAGATGAAGTCCACGGTTTGAGGCTTTTCTAGATCGGGCACAGACGCTATAAATGACGAGACGTCTTTGCGTAACCGAGTCTACCGTGCAACAGAACTGGCATCTACGGATTAATTCCCTAGGGGTTGCTGGAGTGGCCGCCCTCTTCATCGGAGCTCAGGCCCCAGTCTTGGCCGCAGAGGAAACCGATCCCCTCGATCTCCTTTCTCCTACCGCACCCACCGTCGAGCTGGAGGGAGGTCTCAGCCGGTTTACCGATCCCCCTGCTCCGCTACAAGAGGTCTTGGAGGATCAGCTCGAAGCCGCCAACCAACGGGATCTGGATGCCCTGATGGCAACCTACAGCCCAGAGTTTAATCACCAGGACGGTCTGGATTGGGAGGAGACCCAAGAGGCCATCGCCCATCTCTGGCAAGAGTATTCCGATCTGAGCTACCAGGCTGAGATCACTTCCTGGGAATTCCGGGGCGCTGAGGTTCTGGCGGTGATCAACACTCAGGTAGAAGGGCAGCAGAGCTCTGTACGGGGTGACTTTGCCATGACCACCACTACGGAGGTGCTTAACCGCTATCGCTCCGAGCGCTACCCTGAGCTGGATCAAACGGATCTGGGTCAGCTGCAACTGGTGTCCCAGGAGGTGTTGCGGGAGACGACTACCCTGCAATCTGGATCGGCTCCCCCCACCGTCACCCTGAAGTTGCCTGAGGTGGTCAAGACGGGATCGATCTATGGCCTAGAGGCGATCGTGGCTGAGCCGCTGCGGGATAGTGTGCTGCTGGGGGCGGTGATCGAGGAGATCGTGGGGGTGGAGCAATATCAAGAGCCCTCGGGGTTTCCCCTGGAGCCATTGCAAGCTGGGGGATTATTCCGGCAAGCGGATGCTCCTGCTGATCCGGGATCAAGCTGGATCTCGGTCATGCTGGTCAGTGAAGGAGGGATCACATTGGAGAGTCGGCGGCTGCAGGTAACGGAATAACCGGTGGTTTGTTTTAGCAAGTTTGAGCCTTGACCGCTCGCTGCTCAAGGGGGTGTCCTGAGAGTGATCCGTTTGGCTGCTGCTTTAGCGTGCTTGTCCACCTCCTTCTGTTGCTGTTTGTAGGCGCTCATCTGGGCCATACACGCCCTCGACTTTTTTCAGTCCACAATTCATGTGAAAAACTTCGTTGAGCAGTCACTAGCCCTCTCTAAAGGAATTACCAAACCTAGGTAGAACTTTGTATGCTGTGGAATTAACAATACTAGTAGGTAGAACTTTAACAACTTATCGGGAACCGCTTGGATAACCGTTTGGATAACCTATAGTATAAAAGCGAAAGTAGGGAGGATCCTACTACAGCTCCTATGACAGGGCCTACTACTGCGGAAGTATTCCCTATAGAATAACCTATAAACCATCCTAAGCTAGAGCCAATGATTGCACCAATGCTGATCGCCTCAGCAATAGGCAAAAATTCGTCAGGACGTCCCTTGCTCATGAGATCCCTCGTTCGCTCAGCTGCCAGCCTGTGATCTCTAGCGGAGATGCAAGGTTAACACCCAGAAACTCAAAAAAGTAACTTATGCTTTCAATCACGCTCGCCTCCCTACGATATAGATGGCTTGCTGAATCCACAATGCGATCTGACCGGGCTGCGGACACTGATCCCGTCGTCGAAATAATTGAACTTGGAGCCGCAGGATCTGTTGATGGAGTTTGGGCGCTGAGGATCGAGCCAATTGCTGTGACGATCGCACACCAATGTGGAGCAAAACCCCACAATATTGACATCCCACCCCTGGAATCTGGGCCAGATCAGCCATGGCGGACCATTTTTGTACATTCCTGAGAGGGCGATGGATCCTTGTCGCCAACTGGTGTTGTTGTTCCAGAGTGCGAGTTTGCTCCCACAGATCAGAGATCAGAGTAATGCCCTGGTTCTGCAGGAGATCTAGATCCGCAGGTTTGATCCCTGGCAGCTGATCGATGGAGTGATCCTGAGTTTGATCTGAGGTGGATCCTTGGGATCGCTCCCTTGGACTCATGACTTACTCCCTGCTTTCTTCTTGCTCTTGTCTTTCTCCTTCTGTTTAGCCCGCTTAGCAGCAGCCTTAGCCTGTTTCTCCGCCTCGATCTTGGCCTGACGAGCCTGCTCCTGTTCCGCCTCGATCTTGCTCAGGTAATACGGATAATCCCCAGCATAGGTGAGCAGTTCCCCCTCCCGGATCTCGACGATCTTGGTGGCCACCTGAGAGATAAAATACCGATCGTGGGAGACGATGATCGCGGTGCCATCATAGACCTTGAGAGCCTCCTCCAGCATTTCCTTGGCCGGGATATCCAAATGGTTAGTGGGCTCGTCCAGGATCAATAAATTGGCGGGTTGCAGCAACATCTTCGCCAGGGCCAAGCGGGCCTTCTCTCCTCCACTCAGGGCCTCAACTTTCTTGAATACTGTATCTCCAGAGAACAGGAATTGACCCAACAGAGTGCGCACTTCCATATCCTTCCATTGGGGCACCTCCTGATGGATCGTCTCCATCACCGTTCGGGTGAGATCCAGGGCCTCCGCCTGATTCTGTTCAAAATAGGAGGGAATGACGTTGTGATCCCCCAGCTTCACCAGCCCTTCTGTCGGGGATTCCATGCTATTGATCAGCCTCAGAAGCGTGGACTTGCCTGCTCCATTGGGTCCGAGAAAGGCCACCCGATCCCCCCGCTCAATCAATAGATTGGCATCCAAAAACAGGATCTTCTCCCCATAGGTGTGGGTCATTCCTTGGATCTCCACCACCTCACGACCACTGCGAGGGGCAGGAGGAAACTGGAACTTGAGACCGCGCACATCATTGATCGGGGCCTCGATCCGTTCCACCTTATCCAGCTGTTTCTCACGGCTCTTGGCTTGGGTGCTACGGGTGGCACTGGCTCGGAATCGATCGACGAAGGCTTGTTGTTTATCGAGCTCCTTCTGTTGCCGTTCATAGGCGCTCATCTGGGCCATACGGGCCTCGGCTTTCTGTTCCAGATAGGAGGAGTAGTTGCCCAGGAACGTAGTCGAGAGACCGCGCTCCGTCTCCACGATCTGGGTACACAACCGATCCAAAAACTCCCGGTCATGGGAGACCACCACCATGGGTAGGGTGAGATTCTTGAGATAATTCTCCAACCACTCGATCGTCTCTAGATCTAGATGGTTGGTGGGCTCGTCCAAGAGCAAGAGATCCGGTTTCTGCAACAGGATCTTGCCCAAACTCATGCGCATCTGCCAGCCGCCACTAAAGGCGCTCACCAACCGATCCCCATCATCTGGTTGAAACCCCATCTCCGGCAGGATCTTGTCGATGCGGGAATCCAGCTCATAGCCGTTGAGGGCCTCAAACTGTCGCTGCAACCGATCCAGCTTATGGATCAAGCGATCCAGTTCCTCCGGATCAGCGGCCTCCATCTGATGTTGCACCTCTAGCTGTTGTAGATGAATGGCGTTGGCCTCACTGAAAACCGTCCAGAACTCCTCTCGCACCGTGCGGCTCGGATCCACCTCAAACTCCTGGGTGAGATAGGCGATGTGATAGCTGGAGGGACGGATGATCTGACCGGTCGTCGGTTCCACCTGACCCATGATGATCTTGAGCTGAGTGGATTTACCCGCTCCATTCACCCCCACCAGACCGATGCGATCGCCGGACTTGACCTCCCAGTTGACATCCTTGAGGACCTCGCCAGTGGGGTAGATCTTACTAATATGCTCAAGCCGTAACATGGAGCCTCCGAGAACAGCAGGATCGAGGGTGCGAACGGGTCGTGACGATCGGGTAATATTGCAGTCGCCACTCCGATTGAGATCCCGGATCAGGCGTAGCCTCAGGTCAAACGATCGTTATGTCCTGAGAAATGTGGCGACTGCAATAAAACGCAATCTAATCGCAATCTAAATTGTAAGCGCCAGCGGCGAGGAACGCACAGAGCTGAGCTCCCCTTGCTATAGTGTGAGCGTCGCATGGGAGCGGGACATGATCGGAGCACGAGGCTGGGCTATCGGGGTGATGTTGCCGTTGATCTGTGGATCGGTGGCTTGGACAGGGTGTGGTTTCCCCCTGAGCCGTGAGCAGGCAGGTTCCGATCGGATCTCTATGACGGCAGACCCGGCGGTGAGTTTGGAGGTGCTCTACGAGCTGAGGCCCGAGGACGGATCGAGTGCTGGGAGGTTGCTGGAGGCCAACAACGGTCAGATCTATGGGTATACCGCTCTATCCACCCGTCGGATCAACTCCCAAAGCCAGATCTTTCGGATCTCAACTCAGGGTGAGCTCAAGTTCATTCATCAGTTCAACTTTGGTGAGGGACCGCTCTCGTTCCTGAGAGATCTATTTCCCATTTACGGGGATAGCCTGATCCAGGGGCAAGATGGCAAGTTGTACGGAACGACTCCCATCGGTTTGCTTTACCAGCTAAGCCTGGATGGGGAATTCAAGGTTTTCTCACGCTTGGGGAGTAGAGTTGGGAGTCTGCCGAATGGATTGGTTGAAGGGAAGCAGGGATATTTCTATGGTGTTGCTCCCGTCAGTCAGCAGGTCAGTCCCCCTAGCTTCGGCACGATCTTCAAAGTGAGTCCGGAGGGCAAGGCTGATCAGTTCTTCAAGTTCTCCTCACCCAATCAGGAAGGGGTCTTACCCCTGGGACCCTTGGTGGTGGGCAGGGATGCAGATCTCTATGGTCTTACCGCTGCGGGAGGATCGAAAGGGGGTGGAACGCTTTATCGCGTATCTCCAGAGGGAAAACTTACCGTCTTACATTCATTTGCCGATCTGAAGAGCAACTTTAGCATCCCACCGGCCCGCCTGATCCAAGCTGCTGATGGATCTTTCTACGGGACCCAAGCCAGTGGTGGGGAGAAAGGATTTGGATCGATCTTCCACTACATCCCCGATCAGGGACTCAAAACTCTACATACCTTGACCCCCGAGCAAGGGGTTTGGCCTGTGGATCTGATCCAGGGTCGGGATGGCTTTCTGTATGGGGTCACCGCAGAGGGCGGCACTAACAATCGGGGCACGATCTTTCGACTCACCCCTGACAGTACTTTAACGGTTCTGCTGCACTTCTCCGATCGAGAGGGTGCTGCTCCCGTAGGTATCATCCAAGGATCCGATGGTAATCTTTATGGATCCACCGCAGAGGGCGGTCAGTTTAATCGAGGCACGATCTTTAAGTTGATCTTGGACTGAGGGATCTCAACTACCCAGCTTGATCCGCCACCGATCGCAAGGAACGATCCACTAGGATTCGTCTGGTTTCGGGGGGGTGTCCCAACCATCGCTCTGCCTTTTGACCAAAGCTCTGAGGATCCCCACTTACAAAAAAGCGGGTATTTTGCCAGAATCTTGAGCCGGAAGCGGTCTTTGATTGCCGCAATCCCCACAGATCCAATTCTTGTACCACCGCCTCCACCAAAGCGATCGCCGGATCCACAATTTGGATCCCTGCGGGTAATAATGGGCGCAGAATCGGATCCAGTAGTGGATAGTGGGTACAGCCATAGATCAACGTATCGATGGAGCGATCTAACAAGGGTTGCAGATACTCGCGGGCGACGTCTTGAATCGTCGAGTGAAGATCCGGATCCTGCCAACAACCACTCTCGATCAGAGGCACAAATTCAGGACAGGCTTGCTCTCGACACCCAACTGATCGAGCCTCCTCCGTGGCGATCTCCAACAACGCTTGGGTATAGGCTCCACTGGCCACCGTGGCTGGGGTAGCGATCACCCCGATCCGTTGCCCTCGCTGAACGGCTTCTCTGGCACCCGGCAGGATCAACCCTAGGATCGGTACCGGACACTCCTCCCGCAGGCGATCTAGGGCCAGAGCGGAGCTTGTATTACAAGCCACCACAATCAGCTTGACGGGGCAGCTCACCAGCCACTCCACGATCTCGTGTCCGAACTGTAAGATCTCGGCCCGACTGCGATCACCATAGGGCACCCGTGCGGTATCCCCAAAGTAGATGATCGACTCCTGGGGTAGACGACGGCGTAGTTCCCGCCACACGGTCAAGCCCCCGACACCACTGTCGAAGACACCGATCGGGAGGGCATTGCGGCTGGTCATAACAAGGATCGGGGTGATCATGAACGTTGGGGGAGAGCCGGCAAGAATCTGAGCGGGGTTGCCAAGCAAGAGATCCTAAGGGGTTTCAAAGTAGGCGCGGATCCCTTGGGCCACTGCCTGAGCGACCTGAGTGCGATACTCCGGCGTGGCTAGCTTGCTGCCCTCCGCTGGATTGGTGAGATAGCCCAGCTCCAACAATACAGAGGGCATGGTGGTCGGAGTCTCCCGCACCATAAAGAACCGCGCCCGACGGACTCCCCGATCGAGGGCGCCTGTCCCCGCCACGATGAAACGATGCATAGTCTCTGCCAAACGCGTACTATCCGGACGCAGATAGTAGGTCTCGATGCCATTGATCCCAGAGCGATCCAGGGCGTTGGTATGGATACTGACCATGATGCTGGCCCCGTTCTGCACCGCCGTATCCACCCGAGGCTGTAAGAGGATCTCCCGATCATCCACCCGCGTCATGATCACCTGATAGCCCGCCTGCAAAAGCAACTGCTCCACCTGCTTGGCAATATCCAGGTTGACCAACTTCTCCTGAATACCATTCACCCCGACCGCCCCTGGATCTCGGCCCCCATGACCTGCATCTAAGGCGATCACGATCCCCTGTTGAGGGACCTGGGCTGGGGCAGGTGTGGCCGGTGCAGTCGGGATCAAGCCATCCAGAGGTTGCAGAGTCAGGGCGATCCGGCGGGTGCCCTGGCCGGGGGCCTCCTCGATCACGTTGAACTCGCGGGCGGGCTGGACGAAGATATCCACCGTCTGAGGGGCGGATTGCACAAATCGGATCCGTTCCACCGGACCATTGACCGGTAAACCGGGATCCCCCAGAGAACTGGGAAGCCGAGCGGGGGTAACCGAGATCTGATAGTTGCCGCTATTGGGCTCCCAGCCGCTGCGATAGAACAGGAAGCCATCGGCAGTGATGGTCAGCTGATCCCCTTGTAATTGCACCGCCTGGATCGTAGCCAGGGGACCGGAGTAGTTCGAGGGCAGTTGAGGCTGGAGGCTAGCCAGTTTCTCTCCGGCAGGGATGATTCTGACTCCCCCTTGTTGGGGATCGTAGGCTGTCTCCCAGTCTCCGCTGGTGCTGTCCACATCCAGAACCACCCGAGCAGTGGTGGGCTCAAACTGACCCGCCCGTAATTGGATCACCCCCGCTTGATTGACCGGCAGTGTGCGATCGGTAAACCCAGGGTTGAGGTTGGAGTTGAGCAGATCTACCACTACTCGTTCTGGATCCGAGATGCGACGGATGGTGGCGGCGGTGGGACCTGTGGTCTGCACCAAAAAGCCGGTCTCCAGGGCTCGGATCCCCAGGATCTGAACGGGTGTACCCAGCTCTGAGGGCAAGATGGGCGGATCCAGGATCGGGGCTGAGGGGGGACTGG
>CAYSEO010000202.1:0-8144 GCA_964429885.1 uncultured bacterium | reverse complement strand
AAGACTAACGACCACTGAGAGGACATTGTTGTAGATCAGACCTTGTACAACACCATTAGCTAATTATTATTGGTACATAGCTAAGCAAGCTATCTGACTCGCTATTCTATCCAAGGACTTCTTCTGCTAGTACCTGACCTTGAACCTGCTCATATTCATCCTCAAGCAACCATTCTCTTGCTGCTTCATAACCTGAGTGAGTAACCACCAACTTGTAATCAGATCCAGGATTAAAAATAGAACAAGTGCCATCTTGGCCACCAACCAACATGAGAATTTTGGGCGGAAACAGAGCTGGATCTACCCATAGTTCTAAGAATTTCCAGTTTTTAGCTTGTGCGGCGAGGGCCAGTTCGTGGGATAGCATGATATTCACCTGTGACTTTGACAATCTTGATCTCACCGTAGTAGAGAGGTGCTCGACTTCCGTCCGCTTTGATTATATAGCCAATTGCATCTGAGAAGTAGAGCCCATATCGCTTGTAATCATCCTCGTCATCGTCTGCTCCAGTTTGCTCTCCCACATCAATAATAGCTTGTGTCACTCTTTCCAAGGCATTAATACCATTCGTAGATAGTTTGGTGCAGCGCAATATAAAACTGGTCTAACCACATGATCATGGCGACAGAGGGACAGCACCTGAGCCTCATCCCGAAAGAGGCGCTGTAGACGAAGATCCGACACCCACTCATCCAGCCAGGTCTTGATCACCACCTGTTCCCCCGCTGAGGTGGTAGCCAGGTAGGTGATGCTGTGTCCCCCCATGCTGATCACCCGTTGGATGTCATAGTGTCCTTGTTTCAAGGGTTGCCCTTGCTGCCAGACCATCCGCCCCGATCGTGAGTCCTGTCTTCAGTCTAAGTAGGACGATGCCGTTCATACCAGCGTATCAACATGGCCGCCAGCCGCTCTGGATCATGACGGATATACCCGGTCTCCGGATCCTCTGCCATGACATTGGCCAACACCGCCCGACAGCCCAAGAACCCCAACTTATCCGCATCCAACCGTACCGGCTCCGCCCCCACCTGATGATATTTCTCCAATGTGATCGCGGTAGGCAACTGTTTCTGCACCAGGACTGCATCGAATAACCGTGTGCCAGCCGTCTGATCCAGAGCCACCACATGATCCCCCACCGTGTACCCGGTCGTCTCCCCTGGCTCCGTCATGATGTTGCAGATGTAGATGTGGGGATAGGGATTGGCCTCGATCGCCTGCACGATCTCTGGCACCAATAGATTGGGGATGACGCTGGTGTAGAGACTGCCCGGACCCAAGATCACCAGATCCGCCTGCTCGATGGCCTGGACCACCTCCGGCACAGGAGCAGGATTGGCAGGATCACACCCCAGCCGTCGGATCCGTCCCCCTGCCTTGGCGATGCTGGACTCTCCTCGCACTCGCCGACCATCCGTCAACTCCGCCCAAAGGGTGACATCACTCAAGGTGGCCGGTAACACCCGTCCACGGATCGCCAGAACCTTGGAGGTGGCCGAGATCGCCTGTACCATATTGCCCCCGGTCACCGAGGTGAGAGCTGTGATGAACAGATTGCCAAAGCTATGGCCCGTCAACCCTTCACCCGCCTTGAAACGATATTGAAACAGCTCCGTCAACAGTTGCTCCTCATCCGCCAGAGCCGTCAGACAGTTACGGATATCCCCCGGCGGCAATACTCCGATCTCTCGCCGCAATCGTCCCGAGGAGCCGCCATCATCTGCCACCGTCACCACCGCTGTGATGTTAGAGCTAAACCGCTTTAGGCCCCGCAACAGGGTAGATAGCCCCGTGCCACCCCCCACCACCACGATCTTGGGACCCCGATTCAGACGCCGCCAGGACAGCAGCCGATCCACTAGATCCTGATCCCCCTCCGGCATGAGGACCTGAGTGATTGATTGCATGGCGCTACGTAGCCCTAACACGATCAGGGTGATCCCCATCAGGGTGACGATGGGACCACTAATGTGATTGGGCACCCAGGTGGTGATCGTCTGTAACAGGGCCTCGATCAGCTGCTTGAAGCGATAAACCGGGGTCAGCTCACTCCAGATCGCCACCCCTAGGGCTGTTAGTAAAGCTCCCCCCACCGCCAAAGACAACCATCGCTTCACTGACAAACCGGGAGACAGCCACTTCAGCCAGCGACCGATCCAGCCTCCATACCGCCACCAAGGCCACTTAGGCATGGGATTGCGCTCCTGCCGCCGCTCGATCTCGATCTAAGGGATCCTTGTGATCCTGCCCAGGCTCTGATCCCATGGGGGCGAACCGCTGTTGTAACTCCTGTTGGGAGCGATGCAGATGTCGATGCACTACCTGGAGCTGGATCCCTTGTAGCTGCCTGTGATGGAGCGTCTCTGCCAATCGTTCCACCAGAGCGACGGATCGATGTTGCCCTCCCGTACAGCCCACCGCCAGGGTGAGATGGGAACGTCTCTCCTGTTGATAGCTGGGTAGCCAGGAGTCGATCAAGCTCAAGATCTGATGATAGGCGGAGCGGGTTTGAGGATGGTGAAACAAGGACTCCTGCAGTCGGAGGTCCTGGCCTGTGAGGAAACGCAGCTGTGGATCGAAGAAGGGATTGGGCAGAAACCGCACATCAAACATCAGATTGGCATCGGTGGGCACCCCAAACTTAAAGCCAAAGCTGACCAGAGTCACCTGTAGATCAGCGGATGAGGTCTGTAAGCCTGCCTGTAATCGCTGACACAGTTGGGTAGCATTGAGATCGGAGGTATCCACTACTAAGGCACTGATCTGCCGTAGAGATCCCAGAGTCTGTCGTTCCTGTTGGATCGCCTCCAGCACCCCGATCCCTTGCTCCACATAAAAATGGCGACGGCGGTGGGCGGTCAAGCGCTGGATCAAGATCTCATCACGGGACTCCAGGAAGAGCAACGGGATCCTGTGGGATTTGAGCCAGGATCCGAGGTGAACCATCTGCTCCACGAGGCCGGGACGCCGCAGATCTAGAACGAGGGCGAGACGCGGGTGGTGAATCTGAGAGCTCTCGATCACCTGGGGGACCACCTCGGGGGGGAGAGCATCGATGCCCACAAAGCCCAAGCTCTCTAACTGTTGCACGGCCAGGCTTTTCCCCGACCCAGTTAGCCCTGCGATCACGACCGTGGTAGGTGACTCAAACATGGCGATCATTGTACGACCCGATACAGCGAGGCGGGGTTTCTGGATTGGAGATCGGTACAATAGCGCACTGGGGCCTGCGGCTCAGATCCGCTGGGCTGGATCGGCTAGCATCTTCCAGAGCGTGCTCGTTATGGGTGGAATGAAGATCCTCAAGTCTCTGCAGAAACTCTATCCCCTGATCGGCCCGATCATCTTCTGTCTCGCCCTCTGGTCCATCTCCGTGGAACTCAGAGGCTATAACTTGAGCGACATCCTAACGGGGATCAGCGGGATCCGGGGTGGACAGGTGTTCCGTAGTCTGATCTTCACGGTCTGTAGCTATCTAGCGGTCTCCTGTTATGACGTGATCTCCTTCCAATACATTCGATCCAGCCTCAGTATGGCCAAGATCGCCTTAGCCGGATTCATCACCTATGCCATCAGCCCCACAGTCGGTCTGCCTTTTCTGACGGGGGGAGCTTTACGGTATCGCCTCTACTCCACCTGGGGGATCTCTGCCGTCCAGATCGCGCAAGTGATTCTATTCTCTAATCTCAGTCTATGGATCGGATTATTCGCCGTCGCGGGGTTGGTTTTACTGCTGAATCCCTCCCCGATCCCCAGCGATCTAGACTTTCCTTTACACTCTCTGCAGCCCCTGGGAGCGATCTGTACGGTTCTAGCTGGTGTTTATATCGGTCTCTGTGCCTGGATCACGGCCCCGATCCGGTTTCGCTCCCGCTATCTACACTTACCCAGCCTACAGATCGCCCTCGCCCAGATCCTCACCTTTGCTGTGGATTGGGGGTTTGCCTCTGCTGCACTCTACAGCTTATTGGATCTGTCCTCCGATCTAGACTTCTTTCGATTCTTTGGCATCTATGTGATCGCGATGGTAGCAGGTTTGATCAGTACTGTCCCCGGAGGATTGGGGGTGTTTGAGACGGTGATGATCTTCTTTCTCTCAACGATGATGAGCAATGCTGTGATCTTGGGAACGATCTTGATCTTTCGGCTGATCTATTACATCTTACCCTTGAGCATCGCGCTGGTTACCCTGGGTTGGTTTGAGATCCAGCAGCGGCGGACCCCCACAACTTAAAGATCAGGCTTGCCCAGAGCACCAATGATCACCGAAATGTGTGTACAGGACAGTCTTAACAGGGAGCTGGGGGATGTTGGGAAACTAAATCGCTACTCTAGGGCCTCAACTCAAGGATCAACGATCAAGTCCTCGATCGCTGGTTCGCCAACCAATCCCGGATCTGGCTTACCAACCAATACCGCTCCTGAGTGGTTAATCCTAAAGCTGCCGGAAACATCTTCATGCCGGTCTCCGTACGGGCCATCAAACAGATCTCTCCCTCATCATTGCCTAGGGCCACCTCAACCCCCTCTATGGCTGTAGTGGATCCGGTCTTGGTGCGATGGGGCAATTTATCAGGACCCAGATGACTCCAACTGATCTTGAAGGTCCGTGGATCGAGCTGGATCGTGTTGTAACCCCAGTTACGTCGGCGATGTTTGAGGGCAAAGCGGCTTAAGCCATACCAAATAGCCGCCCAGACCCCATGGATCACCAAAGCGATCGCGCCATAGGGGGAGAAGGCATAGACGACAAACTGTAGGATCCGTAATCCTGTGGCTGCCAGATTCAAGATCGCAAAGCCTGCCAGTATGGTGTATCCCAAGCTGGCTCCTCCTTGACGGGGTGGGATCGTGATCTGTAAGCGTTCCGGTGTGCGTGCCAGTTGGATCTCCGTTCGAGATGGGGGATGAACCTCCGATCCAGGCGCTAATGTCACCCCCTTATAGGTCATCAAGGAACGGGTTTGTAACGCCTGCAAGGCCTCAGCGGCGGATGAAAATCGCTGATCCAGACCCGGCTCCAACAGGCGCTCCAACCACTGACGAAACCCCGGATCCACCGATACCAGGGATCCCAACTGGGGCTTGAGGTTGGACTGAGGTAGATCCGCCGGATCCGTCCCTGTCATCAGAAACACCAATGTCGCCCCCAACGCATACAGATCGGAGGCCGGTACCGCCCGCCCCCCAAACTGTTCCATGGGCATGTAGCCATAGGTGCCCACCACCGTCGCCGTTCGACCTGAGGCCGTCTCCGCCTGTACCGATCCAAAATCGATCAGATAGATCAGGGGCTGGCCTTGCTCGTCTGTTTCCTCTGCCTGGATCAGGTTACTGGGCTTGATGTCGCGATGGATCACGACAGGAGAACAGCTGTGGAGATAGATCAAGATCTCTAGCAAGGAGGCCGCAATGCTCTCCACCTCCGCCTGGGAGAACCGCTTACCCGCTCGCACCACCTCCGCCAGGGATCGACCAGGGATATAGTGCTGCACCAGGCAGTATTGGGTCAGGTTGGGGGTCTGCAGCTGAAAGAAGTCGAGATAGCGGGGGATGCGCTCATGATCGAGAGCCTGTAGGGTCTGTCCCTCCCGCTCAAACAGCTTGAAGTCCTGCCAATCCATGCCCGCCCCGAAGGAGAGCATCTTGATCGTCACCCGAGAATCATCGTTGAGGTCCTCCGCCAACCAGGTCTGTTTGGCCCCCCTTGCCCCTAACTGTTGCATCAGCTGATACCGATCTCGCAGCCGGGATCCCTCTGTCGCACCGGTCTCAGTCCTGATCGGCTCCTGTGCAGCACTCATGGGAGGATCACTGTAGCTGCAGTGCCCTCAGAGAAGAAAGACAGCACCCACTCCGGCCAGAAGCTCTCCCCAGCCATGCCTCGGAGGGTGAGGTGAATCAAGATCAGGCCTAGGATCCCCGCCAGAACCACACCGATGGCGGCCAGGGGGCTACGCTTATAGAGATTGGCCAGGGGTCGCACCAACACCCAGGCTCCCCCTAGGATGGTGGTGACCAAATAGAAGGGATAGCGAGAGACATTGTCGAAGAAGCGATCCTCTAGCTTTTTAGGCTGCTCCGGTTGCTGTTTGGGCATCTATCGAACCTCCACTAGGCCGTCCTCTCTAGTCTGCCATGAGGATTCGATCTGGGTGGACATCTGGATCTGTTCCGTTGCTGAGTTTCCTCAGAAGCTCTGTAACTCATCGATCCAGGACTCTAACGATATGACCATGCCCTGACGGATATTGAAGCAGTGCGCTATACTCGTTGGCAAACTCCAAAAGCGGGTTCACCACGCTACACTTTATCTCTACAGTCACAAGTTGGGCTCAATCCTGAGCAGATCGAGTAAACATCCCTCCTGATTCAAATAGCGAGAACAAAACAATGCCCTCTGAAGATCCCAGTAGGACACTCTCGATCAAGCCAATGGTGAAATGGGGTTGGACCTTGGGGAAGCGTTTGTTCCTAACTCTGTTTGCACTCCTATTCATCTCGATCGCCACCCTCTCTCTGCAGATCTACGCCTACTCCTTCCAGAGCTATCCCTATCCCACGGATGTGGCCATCGTGCTGGGAGCTGCTGTCTGGGATGGTGCTCCTTCCCCTGTCTTTCGAGAGCGGATTAACCATGCCATCACCCTCTATAACAACCAACAGATCCAGCAGATCATCTTTACGGGAGGCATAGGGGAGAACGATCAACTCTCCGAATCGGAGGTGGCCCAACACTATGCTACGGATCAAGGGGTTCCAGCCGAGGGGATCACCATTGAAACCCAATCGAAGATCACTTACGAGAATCTCACAGGGGCAAAACAGATCATGGAAGAACGCGGTTGGGAAACAGCCCTGATCGTTAGCGATCCATTACATATGAGACGGGCCATGACCATGGCGAAAGATCTGCAGATTGAAGCCTATCCCTCTCCCACACCCACAACCCGGTATCGATCTTGGCGATCGAAGCTGGGCTTCCTCAGACGAGAAGTCTTCTTTTACGGCCTTTACTTGAGCAGGCAACCATTTGCGAAAAGATGATACGCTCTTATCTCTCTGATCACTCCACTCCTACAACTGTCGCCAATGCAGTCCCCGACCACTAAGGGCAATACTGCTTACCTGAGTATCTGACTGTGGTGTCTTCCCCTAACAAGTTACGGTATGTACCCTGATCCCTGACTTAGACCCTCTGTACTGTGGCAGCATCACTAGTACCATACCGCTTGGTGACGTACATTTTCTCGTGTATTGAGAGCACAACCCCCCACCTCATCATCAAACCCACCATCCTCATCATCCAAACGATGTAGGAATCTGTCGATCTTCTCCTGTAACTCTACTGTCTCCCTCTCAGCAGTAGATCTAGGATTTGGGCAACAACGTTTTGGTTCGAATCCCATGTCATTCGGATCAAACAGATCATACCAGAAATACTCTGGCACCCCACATAGCCATCCCCACGACAGCAGGAGATCCGAAACCCTTCCCTCTGTTGTATCAAACACCTTTGATGGATCTACTGAACAAAGATCATTTCCGCTACCGCATCAAATCCAGCATCCAACAACTGATCGAGGACCGCTTGAGCAGCACTACGGCTCTCATAGAGCCCCGCCTGAAACACATTACGACCATTAAACGAGGTCTCCACCGCCTCCGGCACGATCTCCTGCAACTGAGTCAGATCCGCCTCTCCATTGGGGGTCACCAGAACTCGGAACTGTGCTGCTGTGGGATCAGAGGCATTTTCAGGGGCAGGAACCGGGGCCTCCGCTGTGGCCACCTCAGGGGTGGTCGTTGGAGCTGTTGTGGATCCGTTTGTGGAGCCGAGATCAAGACTAGGGGCTGGACTGCTGGATCCGCCTACAGGTCTCAGGGTGGTGATGTCCATCAAGGGTTCCTGGGTAGGGGCAGGGGTGGGCACTACCGCTACGGCCTCAGAAGTTCCGGATCCACCCCTTTCCTCCTCAGCTGAGAAGGGAACAGCCGTGAACTCCAAGGTCTCGCCATTGGAGGCAGTTCCTGAGTTAGCAGATGCAGATCCTGTTGATCCCACCTGAGCCGGAGCGGGGGAGGCTGCCTACGTAGGCAGGGTTTGAGGAGTGGCTTGGGGCTGAGGGATCGGGGTGGCCAG
>CAYSEO010000201.1:0-8175 GCA_964429885.1 uncultured bacterium | reverse complement strand
AGTTTTCCTGGTGCGATGCGGGGCGTCTCTCACCCGCGCTTTACTAGGATAGGGTGGGTTTCAGGGCTGTGTCAAGGGCTTAGTCAAAACTTTCTCAAGCTTTCCCAGTTCATGGTGAATTTCAGGCACAGACGGAGATCTGTTCTCGTTTCTCTTCTGGCAGGAGGGCTGATCCAGCGGGAAGAGACCGGAATGGCTGAGCCCAGGTCCGACTACTCCGCACTCTTGAGTCGGCTGGGGACAAGAGAGATCAGGGCTTATGGAGCGAGGCAAGATGTCGAGGCTCGTCCGGGCTCGATCATCAAGTTGATCACAGCAGCTGCCGCCTTAGAGCATGGGGTGACCAACTCATCACGCCGCATCTACTGCCCTGGGTGGCTGGAGTCCCCAAGTCATCTGGGTTTGGGTCGTCTGCCCTGTTGGGATCATCAGGGCCATGGCTCGCTTTCCCTGGTTGAGGCGATCGGTTTGTCCTGTAATGTTCATTTCTACAGGCTGGGGCTGGAGTTGGGGTTGGGACGATTGATAGGGGGATTGGAGCGGTTTGGTTTCAAGGGGGAGACCGCAGGAGCCGCCCCGTGGCTTGCGACTGGGGAGGATCCCGATCTGCGCGTCAGTCTCCGGCAAGTGCTTGAGTGGGTCAGTGTTGTGGCACTCCGGGGGCAAGGTCAATCCTCGCTGCAACTGGGAACCGATATTTGGGATCTGCTGCACGCTGGTATGGTTAGAGCGGCTCAGGATGGCACAGCTCAGGGGATCGGACCGGCGGGAGTCTCGGTTGCTGCTAAAACGGGGACTTTGCGGCAGGGAGACCGTGATCCCTCAGCTTTCCGATCTTGGGTGATCGCCTTCTGGCCCGTTGAATCCCCCACATGGGCTATGGCGCTTTATCTCAGTCACGGCAGGGCTTATCAGGAGGCCATTCCGATCGCCCGATCCTTGATCGCAAGGCATCCGGCTTAACCTCCGTTTCCCGAGGGGTGAGATCAGGTCGCCTCTGTTCACGAAGAAATGTAAATATGGTCTTAAGGTGTAGGGTGTGATCGCTCTGCGCCTATCCCTGCACATACCGGAGGTGACAAGATGTCCAGTCCCAACATTACTGAGCCCAAGTTTGGATTCAATGAGTATGCTGAGCGTCTGAATGGTCGCGCTGCCATGATCGGGTTCCTACTCGCCGTCGTGATCGAAGCGGTGACGGGACAGGGGGTGGCAACCTGGCTTGGCCTGGTCTAGGTCGGCAATAGGTCAGGGTCCTCGGATCTTTGTGGGGAGGTGGCAGCATCGCCAAGCTCCTCACTCTGGGGCAAAACCTGATCCAGCCTGGACGCCCGACTATTCCACTAGGCCGATCACGTACTTGGACCACTCCCGATAGGTACCATTGCGGACCAGCTTGGAGATCTCGAAATAGAGGCTGCTGTGAGGCCGCCGAGGAGATCGAAGTAGGGGCATGCCTGCCTCCTTGGGGGTTCGACTGCCCTTCTTGACATTGCAACGAACACAGGCCGTCACCACGTTATCCCAGGTATCTCCGCCGCCTCGGGAACGAGGTAACACATGATCAATGGTCAGATCGTCACCCCCACAGTTGCAGTACTGGCACCGATTCTCGTCCCGATACAGTACGTTTCGACGGGTTAGTGGGATCTCTTTGTAGGGAACGTTGACGTAGTGACGCAGCCGGATCACGGTGGGCAGCGGAAGGGTGCCATAGATGAAGTGACCGTTGTGCTCCACTTGCTCAGCCTTTTCCTTGAGCAACAACACAATGGCCCGACGCCAACTGGTGATGTTGAGCGGCTCGTAAGAAGCATTGAGAACCAAGACCTTACCCATCTGGAACCCTTGGGTGGAGCGAAAGAGCTGTATCCAGGGATTATGAAGAATATTAGCACAATCCTCCCTAAAGCCCCTGCCCCTAGGCACAGAGCCGGAGAGCCCCTCTGAGCCAAGATGGATCTGGAGGTGCGGTGAGAGGGGTCTGCTAAATTAATCCGTGACCCACCACCTATCAAGGAAATTCTAAGGTCATGATGGCAAAGTAATGTTTCTCTGCAGTTGAAATTGATCAATGTGGGTCTACTAGACTAGCAGATCTTCTATGGAATAAAAGTGATCTCAGACATCGATAGGACATGCTAGAAATCCTAGGATCTGAGAGATCCTGATGCAGATAGCGCAACGAAAGGATCGCTGAGCGGCTATGTTGTGTCCTAGAACACCCTATGAACCGGGTCAGAGAATGATGGCTAGAATTGACAGGTTGATTAACATTCTTTTGCGATCCTATGGCACTCAGAAGCGGCACGGCTTTGACCATGAGTCCCTTGAGATCTACTCGGAGGGTCGCTTTAGGGTCTGTAAACTGACTTCAGACTCTGATCAGAAATCTATCTTTGTGATCACTCAAGATCAGAGAGATGTTTATGTGTCTGGGGATGCCTTTAACAGCAAATATATCTCAGGGGATTGGGAGAGTTGGTTAAGAGCAAGGACTATAGATTGAGACTTGATTCCATCAGGGATCCTGTCCTGCTGGTTCACCACAACCTTCGCGGACCCGTTGCTCAAACTCTTGCCGGGTATGGCCCACCAGATCAAGGGCCTCGGCGTAGAGTTCATGATGATCTTCCTTCAACCATGCTAGGAGCCTGGCCAGTTGGGCGGAGCAGAGATCTAGGTCTGCCTGGAAGATCACGGCAGCGGCCATATGCTGGGCGTATTCAGGAGGATGACCTTGGGCGGTCAGCTCTGTGGTGAGGGCAGCTAGGGCCTGTTGGCGCACGGGATCCATGGCAGGGGACATAGGGGTAGCGTCCTTTATGAGTGATCAGTCTAAAGCAAGGGTTCAGGTGATTCGATCTTGCCACGCTGAGGCTAGGACGAGCACCGTGGGATTACGACCGGGATCTCATGCGGCTCTGTTTCCATTGATCTAGCCGGCATCGGGTCGAAGGCTGTATGATGGTATGCTGCTGTATCTTTGTGAGATGACGGAAGGATTGTCATGCCGAATATCAAGTCTGCCCTGAAACGGGTTGAGATCGTAGAGCGCAACCGTGTGTATAACAAATCCTATCGATCGGCTGTCGCCACCTATGTGAAGCGGGTTTTGGCCCTAGCGGATGCTTATGAGGCCAAACAGGAGGGGGTGACCCTGGAACAGATTCAGGAGACCATGAATCAAGCCTTTAGTCGCATCGATAAGGCGGCTCAACGGAAGGTGATCCATAAGAACACGGCAGCTCGGCGCAAGGCGCGTCTGTCCCGCCGGATCAGTGCTTTGACTCGATCTGAACCGGCTGGAGAGGGGGCCGGGGACTCGAATGTGGCCTGAGCTTGGGAGATGGCCCAGTTAAGGTGGAGGGGATTGCAGATCCTAAGGAAGGTATCTCTATGTCTGCCCCTGTTCAAGATCGACCCCGAGAGGGAGCTGTGGCCGTTGGGGAACTGATCGATAGTCATGTGCATCTCAACTTCGACAGCTATGCCGAGGATCTGGATGCTGTGGCCCAACGCTGGCGGGAGCAAGGGATCCGGCAACTGGTGCATTCCTGCTGTAGTCCCATGGAGTTCCCTGAGTTACAGGCTGTGGCGGATCGCTACCCGGAGGTGTTTCTGGCGGTCGGGTTACATCCTCTGGAGGTGGAGCACTGGCTCCCGGAGATGGCTCAGACGATCCAGACGTTAGCTGATGAGGATCCTCGTGTGGTGGCGATCGGGGAGACAGGGCTGGACTTCTACAAGGCTGAGGCGGAGACGATCGAGCGGCAGTATGAGGTGTTTCGGGCACAGCTACAGATCGCACACACCCTAGATCGGGCAGTGATCATTCACTGTCGGGATGCAGCGGAGGCCACGCGGGAGATTTTGGATGAGGTGGATCCGTGTCATGAGCTGCGGATCGTGATGCACTGTTGGAGCGGCACTCCTGAGGAGACCCGTTGGTTTGTGGAGCGGGGCTGTTGGATCAGTTTCAGTGGCATTGTCACGTTTAAGAGCGCCAAGACCGTGCAGGCGTCTGTGGCGGAGGTGCCTGAGGATCGGATCTTGGTGGAGACCGATTGTCCGTTCCTGTCGCCGGTGCCGAGGCGAGGTAAACGCAATGAGCCTGCCCATGTGGCCTATGTGGCGGACAAGGTGGCGGAGTTGCGCGGGATCTCCAGGGCGGATCTGGCCCAACAGACAACGGCAAATGCCCGACAGTTATTTCGATTGCCTTTACCCCAAACCGCAGCTCTCTCGGTCTAGATCAAGCAACAGCCGATCCTGCGGCTTTCCGCTCCGGTCGGATCCCCGATCCCTGGTTTAATCAAGTGACGATGGATCTGTCCTGGGTGGGCAAAATCACTCGGGCAGAGCTAGCTGGCATAGGTGAGCTGATGAGCTGTTCTTTGGGATCAGGGCGTGGGAGTCGATCTCTACAGATCTTAGGGGTGGCGGGGGTGATCCTGGTGTTGTGTATCGGATCGCCCAATCGCATTCTGCATCACTATCTGGCGGCCCTGGTGGGGCTCGCTCCGGTGTTCTGGATCTGTTGGGATCGGCCCTTTTGGCCACAGGTGCGGATCGCGTTTGTGATCTGGTTCTGCTTCTGTGCCTATGTGTTCACGCCGGATCTGTTGTCGGTGAAGGTGTTGCGGCTCTGGGAGATCTTGGGGGGGATCGTTGTGGCCCCGCTGATGCCTCTGTTCTATGTCACCGCGACGATCTTGAGTCTGCGACTGACGGCGGCTCTGTCCTCTCCCTGGCGGGTGTTGGGGATGGCGACGGTATGGACAGGGTTGGATGGGTTGATGGGCCTGATCTGGTTTCCAATCCCCTTTCATTGGGGTTCCCTGTTGTTTGATTGGCCCTTGGGGATCCAGATCGCGGAGCTGACAGGGATCTGGGGGGTAACCTGGGTGGCGGTGCTGATCAATGCGGGTCTGGCTGTGATGTTACGGGAGGGTCTGGGATCGCGGTCAGGTCAACGGACCTTACTGACGACTCTGGGGATCCTGGGGGTGGTGTTGAGCTATGGACTGCTCCGGATGCCGATGGTGATGGCGGATCCAGGACCAGGGTATACGGTGGGGGCAGTGCAACAGGTGGCCTGGTTGGAGACGACGGATCGGAGCTGGGGGTATCGTAATCAGCGCTATCTGGATCTGTTGCAGATGTCCTATCGAGCCGTGGAGCAGGGGGCGGAGCTGATGATCTGGTCGGAGGGGGCGATGCGGGCCCAGTTCGCGGGGACCTCTCTGGAGAGCTATATCATGAAGCCCATGTCTCGGATGTTGCCCGATCGAGGGGGATTATTATTGGGAGCGACTCAACCGGATCAGCGGACTCAGGATCTAGCTCCCGCTCAACAACAGTACCTTAATGCAGCTCTACTGTACGACGGTGAAGGGAACCGATTGGATACCTTCGGCAAGCAATGGATCTTTCCCTACTTTGAGTCCTCTCGTTATGTGCCATCGGCGGGAGGGTACCGTCCGTTACAAGGAGGTGCGGCACTGGGTCAGATCGGGGCGATGGTGTGTTTGGAGAGTGTGTTGCCGGAGCCGAGTCGGCGGTTGGTGCAGGCAGGGGCGGAGGTGTTGGTGGCGATCTCAGATGATAGTTGGTTTGGTAATAGTCACTGGCCGATGTTGCATGGCAATCTGTCGATCTTTCGGGCGGTGGAGAATCGTCGTAGCTTTGTGTTTGTCAACAATACAGGTGGCAATTTGATCGTGGATGCTGCGGGGGTAGTGCGACAACGGGGTCAGATCTTTGAACAGGATGTGATCGTAGGGGATATTCAACTGCGACCGGATCGGACGCTCTATAGTTGGGCAGGAGATTGGTTCAGTGGGGTGGCGATCGTGATCACGGGAGGATTGGGGATCTGGAGCGGACGTAGTAGAGTTTACGGATCCTGACCTCCAGAGCCCCTAAGCACCGTTTGGACAAACTGCCTCTAGGGCACCTCGAATCATTGCCGATCCTCAATAAGCAGCCGCTGTGATCCTCTAGTCTCGTTGCTGATTCTCAACAAGGATCTATCTCTAGAGGTATCCTTGAGCCACCTCTGTCAATTTCTCTTTGCTGATCAGATCTCGAATTGATTGAATTGCCGGAGCAGTATATGAACTCTTCGCCCGTTACGTCCAAGAATATCTCCAAAGGACCTAAACGAGTCCCCGAGTAACAAAGTAAGAAGATCGGCAAAATTGCTTTGACATGCACTATATAGCCTGTATAAACGTTTTTGCTGATCTACTTATGGATAATATAGATATCATTAAGACCTACAGTAAAGTACTGATTGGTATGGGGGTAGATAAAAACGCCGTTCCTGAACTTGTTGTGGTGTTAGCTGTGATCACGCTAGATATTGGTGCAAAGAGTATTTGCGAAACCTTTGGTAAAGGGGAAGGGTAGAATTCCCATTCTCGGTAATGGCCCAGTCTTTCTGGAAACTTTTCAAGGCCAATACAACCACAACGGCACCCCCGCCGT
This sequence comes from uncultured bacterium, assembly GCA_964429885.1. GTDB lineage: Bacteria > Cyanobacteriota > Cyanobacteriia > Thermostichales > Thermostichaceae > CAYSEO01. Next base: position 1,683 of record CAYSEO010000201.1, on the reverse strand, counting down.
CTGCGCCTCAAACCCGATCCGCTCCAACACCGATCGCCCTGGCAACAACTGACTCAACCGAGAAGGCTTGACATTGATGTCATAGAACTTAGTATCCGGATCCAACCCAGCTAACTCCGCCGCCCACAAACGAGCATCCTCCTCCGTACCCAACCGATCCACGATCCCAAGATGCAATGCCTGCTCACCACTAAAGATCCGACCATCGGCAAAGCTCTTGACGGTATTGACAGTCAGATTGCGAGCCGAGGCTACCGTCTGGACAAACTGACTATAGGTGTTATCGATCAGCTCCTGCAAAATCGATTGCTCATCATCGGTCAGATCCCGATCGAAAGCCAGAATATCCTTGTAGGGACCGGACTTGATCACCTTGAAGGATACCCCTATCTTCTTGAGTAACTCCTCCAGATTATTGCCGCGAATGATCACACCGATGCTGCCCGTGATCGTGCCAGGGTTGGAGAGGATCTGCTGGGCACCCATGGCAATGTAGATCCCCCCTGAGGCGGAGATATTACCGAAACTGGCCAGGATCTTGACCTCCTTCTCCTGCAGCTTTTTGAGAGCTTGGTAGATCTCCTGGGAGTCCCCCACGGTGCCACCGGGGCTATCGATGCGGAGTACAAGCGCCGGGATCTGGTTCTTCTCCACCTCCTTGAGGGCCTTGAGTACCTTCTGACGCATCTTGCCCTCGATCACCCCGGAGATCTCGATCCGGGCGATCCGGCTGCGCAACCCACCTGGGATCAGTTTCTTCAACATCAAGTCTTGGCTCTGTAGCGAATGGGACGGGATCACCTACTGGTCCGGGTCTGGCGGCTCAGAGGTTATCCTCCATTCTACTGAGCTTTTGGGACAGGATTGGCATAGGCTAGATGATCCGCTCTCTGGGCCGTTCAGCCCTGATCTCTGCCCTCATCCCCAGTAATACTCAGGCCCCTGATTGATGAACTCTAGGGTGAACAGCTGTTGGACCGAGATCGGAGACTTCACCATACCCATCTCAGTGGACATCTGCACGAGATCCTGCCAGCGCCGCTCCGTCATGGCCCCGATCCCCAGCTGCGCCGCATCTCCTCCCGAGACAAACTGCCGCTGCTGTAGCTGCTCCCAGCCATAGGCCAACAACCCCTGACTCATCTGGGGATTCTCCTGCAGGATCAGAGCATGGGCCGGTTCCGGATCCTCCAGATAGCTGTACCACCCCTTGATGGACGCCTCCACAAACCGCCGCACCAAATCCGGTTGATTTCGCACCCGATCCCATGTAGTCTCGATCGTCTCCCCATAGGGTAGATACCCGTAATCCGCTAGGAGTAGAGCCACCGGATCAAACCCACCCTCTTGACGGATGCGATAAGGCTCCGAGGTGATGTAGCCCTGCTGCGCTGAGGTTGGATCCAATAAAAACGGACCCAAACTGGAGTTGTAGGGTCGCTTCTGGGCATCGGTAAATCCAAATTTCCCCTTCAGGAACGGCCAATAGGTGAGGTTGGCACCGGGGGAGACATAGATGGGATGACCTCGTAGATCCCCCACACTCTCGATTCCTTGATCCGGGTGAGCCAACAGACACTGAGGATTGCGTTGACAGAGGGCTGCCACCGTCGTGATCGGGATCCCAGACTGCGCCGCTGCCAATACATCAAAGCTGGATCCCATGGCGAAATCCACCCCACC
>CAYSEO010000200.1:0-8212 GCA_964429885.1 uncultured bacterium | reverse complement strand
GCAGTTTGTACTGGCCCGCCTGCAGATAGGTGATGAGGCGCTCGGCAAAGGGGGCGGGGTTATGTCCATCGCTGGGAACGGGCGGAGCACTCCGACTCAGATGAGAGTGAATCTGATCCAGAATGGGGCTTAAGTCGGGACGGTAGGCGCAGATCTTGGGCAACAGATGGCGAGCTGCCGTCAGGACGGTGTGGCGATCGAACGACCAGATACCCTCGAACTGGCGAGCCGTATCTCCTCCCTGCTCTTTCCACTTCGTGGAATCCTGGCGTCGACGCATTAGACGTTCTCGACAGACCAGGCAACTGGCATAGCTCTGATCGATCACGATCAGGTGCCACTCCTGGGTCAACGGATCGTCCGCATCCAGAGTAACCGTATGGCAGGCAGAAGACGATCGAACGAAGTCTGTTTCCGGCGTGGCCAGCACAAACGCATGTTGGGCGATCGTGCTGATGCGCTGGTAGCGCCGCGCCTCCTGACGGTAGTAGCGCTCTTTTTGGAAATTGGCGAAAACGATCGGGTTCCCCTGCCCAGAGAGCACCTGATCCTCCATGGCATGGCTGAGGGCAACGAGGGAGGACTTGAAGTAAAGCTGGGTGCGCAACTCAGGCAGCGTTGACAGAACATCAGCCAGGAGTGATGTGCGCGGTGGCGGGGATTGGCAGGCGGTGGGGTTTGAGGTCATACTTCAAGCGAGCATCGCCCCAGGAACACCAGATCAGGGGATCCAGTTCTTATCCCAAACAGATCATAACGATCCAGGTGGGATCAAGGTCCAGGTGAGGGCAGAAGGACAGATCGGAATTCACGTTGTCAGTTTAACGGCAACCAGGAGCGGTGTTCCCAATAGCTTAAGAGTTGCCTCGGATTCAGCACAGGATGTTACACAATGTTAAGAACTCGACCGGCTTCACCTCGACCTTCTCAGGGATCCAGATCTCGCTCGGCTGGTCAACCGATGCAGCTCTTGGTAGCATCTTTGCTTGGTCTAGGGGCTCTGATCGGGGTCATCCAACGCTCTATCACTTTTCCCCAATCGGTCCAGGCAGGGGTGATTCAGGATGATCTGCAGGCCGTGTGGCTCCTGACGCAGCTAGGGCAACCGGTGGATACTCCTCATCCTCAGCGGCTGGGTCAGACTCCTCTGTTTGAGGCCCAGTCGGCCAGGATGGTGAGCTTGTTGGTGGCTCGTGGGGCGGATGTCAACGCCAGGACTCCCATCGGAGCCACTCCCCTACATCTGGCGATCCGACACAACCGAGTGGAGGTGGTGCGGCAGCTATTGGCCCTAGGAGCAGATGTGGAGGCTCAGGTGGGGGCAGGGGGGCTCCCGATCCACTTTGCAGCCTATGAAGGGGATCCTCAGATCGTTCGGTTGTTGGTGCGACGGGGCTCACCGTTACAGGTGCGGGATGGCTATGGGCTCACCCCTTTGTTAATCACCCAACGGTTAGGGCATGAGGAGGCTACCCAGATCCTGAAGCAGGCCCTAGGCCAACCTTAGAACACCGATGCAGTAACCCAGATCCCGTCACCCAGCTAAGGGGACCATAGGATTACTCCACAGAGGACAGGATCCGTTGAGTCTCAGATCGGCCCATGTTCTGGATTCGGGTGATGAGGAATCCGATTAGCACTCCCAGCAACAGCCAGGGTAGAGTCAAACCGATCAGAGTGCCGGGTAAAGGGAAACGATCGATATAGGCGGATCCGGCTCCGTAGACGAAGAAGATCCAGATCCCTGCCGATCGATTCAGCACATCAACCCAGAGACTCCCGCCAACTAGGGGCACAAACAACACACCCAATAAACCGGCGATGTTCCACCAACGACGATGGCCCCGAGGCAATAGCAACAGTTGACCCACCACCCCATAGATCCACCATAGGGAGATCGGCGCGAGCAGAGCCAGAACCTGATCGAACTTACGGACAGTTGGCATCGGGATCAGCAACAGAAACGATAACCAGAGCAGCAACACGATCCCCAAATTGATCCCAAGGGCCAGGACCATGGGACTCTTCTCCCCCCAGACCAGATCCCGAAGCAGGGTAAAGGGCTGGAAGCTGGCTTGCTCACGACGGTAGTACACCCAATCCAAGATCGCCTGTCGGTGGGGGGTCAGACTCCAGATCAGGGCGAGCCAGAAGGGGATCTGCAGGATCCAGAACAGGACGATGGCATCGTGCAGATTGAAGTGAAACAGGGTCTCCCCGGTGGACAGGGTGGACCAGAGGAACCCCATCCCCGTCAGATGTAGACATAAGGTCAGGAGATAACTGCTGCGCTTGCTCAGAACCGTCAGATCCACTGACCCAAACCGCCGTGTCAAGGTCCACCAGATCCAACCCATCGCCACCCCACAGCTGATCAGCAGGAAGAGACTGCCTAGACCCACATGGGATCCCACAGGGAGATCGAACCAGGCTACTTCAAACAGGGATTGACGCAGCTCCTCACCCCAATGGGTCCAAGGATCTCCCCACAGTCCATGGCTGATCATCCAGAGCAGGGGGTAGATCCCAAGGGTCACCAGTGTGGCTCCTAACCAGGGCTGAGATCCTCCTAGGCTGGCGAACAACAGAGCTCCGGTCCCCAACACCCCCCACAGCCCCAACAGGACACCGTAGAAACAGAGCAGCTGGAAGGGTGAGATCTGACCCCAGAGCGCAGAGACCAGATGGAGCGGCAGGAAGGTCAAAACTGGTAGATGCAGGAGGATCGGCACGCCGAGCAGTTTGCCCATCAGGATCGTGGTGCTGGAGCGAGGGCTGAGCTGAATAAAGTTGAGGGTGCCTTGCTTTCTCTCCTTGGTCAGATCGCCAATCAACACATAGACTGAGCCCCCGATCCACAGAGTTGGGATCACCCAGGTGATCAGACGGAAGATATCCTGCCACCAGAGGGACATGTTGAGCAGAAAGCGGTTTGCTGGGTCCAAAGTACAGAGAGGATCAAGTTCCCGAGGATCTCCCCAACAATAGCGGTTGCTCTGGTCTAACTGGAACTCATGGGGCAGCAGGGATTGGAAGATCAACAGTAGAACGATCTGAATGAGGATAGGGCCTCCGATCGTTAACCAAAGGGACTGGCGGGTGAGCCTACCCTTAACCTCTCGGATCAACTGGGGATTTAGATCCGCGATGGGGTGACTTAAGATCATAGTGGTCTCCTAGAGCATTGAGTGTGAGGGATGGTTAATGGATCTCTTCAAACATAGGGGCTGAGGTCACCTGCCGAGCAGACGCGGATCGCCCCAGGCTATGGGTCCGGTTGAGCAAGGCACGGAGTAGGATCCCCAAAAGCCCCCAGGGTAGGATCAGGCCCAAGAGGCCCCAAGGCATAGGCAGCAGGCCGTAAGAGGGAACACCATATCCAAAGCAGCTCACGATTAAGATCAGGACCTTAGCCATTTCCTGACCCCATCCCTCCAGCTTGGAGCCGATCAGAGATAGTAACAACATACTCAGATATGGCCACAGAAAGGCAATGCTCAGACCCACAGAGCTCCACCAAGGACACTCCCAGATCGGTTTGTGTCCTACACCACTGCCCGAGATCAGGATCGAGGCATTGGAGCGAGGGCTGAGCTGAATAAAGTTGAGGGTTCCTGTCTTGATCTCTCGGTTGATATCGCTTTGCAAGGAATAAGCAGAACCCATGATCCAGGTCAATGGGAGTATCCAGGTGAGCAGATAGAATAAGATCTCAGAGACTCCTCCCGGATCCGTTGTCCAGACCATGGTCAGTAATGTCACCTGGATGAAGATGGCGCTACCACAGCAGCCCCAGAATTGGATCGGAGTCAGCCGACCCTTGATCTCTCGCATTAGCTGAGGATTATAATCGCCGATCTGGTTCCACGAGATCATGTTGATCCTCCACTGTGACTCGGACAGGTAGTGGGCTGAGACGATGTATCAAGGAACTCCAACGAGGTCTGGGAGCTAGACACCCCCCGGCCTCCAGTTAAAACACATATGGGCCTATTCGTCAGTGATCATAGACCAATGACTCAGGCCAGAGTGCTAGGGCTCGATCTCCAGCTCCTCAAGGTTCCACAGGGAACCGATGATGGGTCTGGGATCGGCGTTCTCGACTCGATCTCGGATCGCTACCAAAAGCAGAGGGTTGAAGGTATTGATCAAGGGCAGCTGTTCCTGAGTAATAATCTGGAATTGATCGTAGAGGGCTTGACGTTCCTCGAACTCTAAGATCCGGGTACCTTCCGCAAAGATCCGATCGATCTCCTTCTCCCAATCAGTGACGATCACGCCTTCTGCAGGGCTAGAGGGTTGGTTGCCTAGGTTCCAGATGTGTAGACGTCCCGTACTGCGCCAGATATTTGATCCATTATTAGGTTCGGTCCCGCCACCCCCAAAACTCAGCATCACCGCATCCCAGTCCCGAGTAACAGTCATTTTCTGCACCAAGGTACTAAAGGCAATCGGTGTGAAATCGATGGTGATCCCGATCTGTTCTAGATAAGCTTTGATCAAAGCACCTGCTGCCTCCCGTTCGTTATTGCCTGAGTTGGTGTTGAGGGAGAACCGCACGCGATTACCATCCGGATCGATCAATCGATTCTCTTCGTCATACTCATAGCCTGCTGAGATCAAGATCCGTCTGGCTTGGGCAGGATCGTATTCATAGATGGGGGCGCCTTCCTCTGGACTGAGATGGAAGGGACTGGCCGGGGAGATCGTATAATTTTGGGGCTGTCCTAAACCTCGCAATATGCTGTCCACTAGTCCCTGTTTATCAATGGCATGGGCCAGGGCACGGCGAAAGCGAACATCCGTGAACCATTGACTCTTGATCGGATCCACAAAGGGTTCTCCTGTCTCCGGATCATGGGCCAGGGACTGATTCAAACACATGAAATTGTTGCTGAGGGTGGGACCCAAATTATAGATCGTGAACTGATCCCGTTCCTCCTCTTGTTTAAGTAGCTGAAAGTCACTCCCCCTGACGGTATAAAGATCCAACTCACGAGAACGAAACTGGAGCAGCACTGTATCCAGAGATTCCACAATTCGTAGAATCATTCCCGACAATTCTGGCCCTGACTTCCAGTAATAGGGATTAGGCGCATAAACGATCCGTTGATTGGGGCTGTACTCCGTCATGGTGAAGGGACCTGCGCCGATGATCTCCTCTACCGGTGCCTCGATCCCCCAGGTTTGGTTAAACAAAGGCTCACCGTTCTCGTTGACCTGTTCTATCGTGTTCTGCAGGATGTGTTTCGGCAAAATCGGTGATCCAGCCTGTTCGAGAAAGGGGGCAAAGGGTTCCGGCAACTCAAACTCAATCCGACGCTGATCCAATAACCTAACCTGAGGCAGTGCCCCCACGGCAGAGAATTGATAGGGCTCCTCTCCACCCTGGACTCGGATTGGAAAGCGATACTCCTCCCCCTCAATACCGTTTCTGGGTCTGTTACGGATCTGAACTGGAGCATTCTCGTCGTTCTCCCGGATCTCCGCCAATCTCGCCTCTAGCCTCTCCCCTGTTGGTGCAATGATCATGCGATAAGTGCGCTTGCCGATCTGACCCGCCTGATCAGTTACCAGGACAGTGAAGTTATAGGTCCCCGGCACGATCGGTATGCCGAAGATCTCTCCAGTGCTGTCATCGATGGTCAATCCTGGCGGTAAACCCCCAATCCGTTTCACATCCCGAGAGGAGGTGGGGATCTGTTCATTAAAGATCAGATCGTTGTAGGTGAAGTCAACATCCTCAGCGGTAAGGGGCTCGCCATCCGACCATTGCAGATCCTCCCTCAGGGTAAAGATGTACCGTAATCCGCCCTCCTCCACCTGCCAGGATTCGGCCAATTCCGGCTGAGGTTGGAGGGTGTCCTCATTGATCGAGGTGAGACCCAAGAACAGCGGGGAGATGGCGGTGTTACTGGCGTTATCGCTGGAGATATAGATGTTAAAGGTCTGAGGATCGGAGATCTGAGCCTGGACCAATCGCTGTTGCAGCTGAGGAGTAGGGCTACAGGCGGTCAGGATCAGTAGTAAACCAATCAGCCCCCCCGAGATCCATCTCTGGATCCAGCGGCAATGGGGGGAGGAGAAACGATCCCAGAGAGCGGTGAGGGCAGAGCAGAACATAGGGCAAGTCGGACAGAAGGTAGAGATTGTGGTGAGGATCGAGGCAAGGCCCGTTGTCAGGAGCAAGGGGCACAGATCAACATCAGGTGTCCCCGTATCTTAGTCGCAACCGCAGTGGGATCCCAATGCTCACGCCCCCATCCCGGAGTACTGCTTCAGCCCCTGGCGCCAGAGCCAACGGTTCACGATCCAAGCCAGCACAAACCAACCCAGGATCACTCCAAAGCTGCGGGGGATATCCACCGGCAATCCCACCAACAAGCTGGCGGGGAAGTTGATCAGGTAAGGAAAAGGCGTCCAGAGCGCGATGGCTCGCACCACGGGCGGAAATACCTCCAAGGGCGCGATCAGGCCGGAGAGGAACAAATACATCAAAAACCAAACCTCCTCCAGAGCACTGGCCCGTTCCGTCCAGAACGCCAACATCGCGAAGGTGTACTGGATCAGAAATCGCATCGAAAAGGAGCAGGTCACCGCCAAACAGGTCAACAAGATCTGGCCCAGTGACGGGATCCAGAATCCTTGGGGATAGATCAAAAAGAACACTCCCATCAGCAGGAAGCAAAAGGGCAGACGGGCCACTCGCTCCCCAATATGCCCCGCCAGATGATGCCAAACCGGATCCATGGGTTGTAACAGCTTGGGGGACAATAAGCCTTCCACCACCTCTCGCTCAAAGTCCCAGATCACCCAGACGATCGTAAACTGCCGGACCAGGAAGACCGCGATAAAGTATCGGGTAAATTGCAGGGGCGACAGACCAAAATCTCCCTCCTGAGCCGCCTGATTCCACACCCCCATGAGAATGATCGGCAGAGAGCTGGCCAATACCCAGAAGATCAGTTCCGCCCGGTACTCCACCATGTAGGCGTAATACACCTGGAGCAGGGTGCGGATCTTACGAAAGGAAGGGCTCATGGGAAAGCGGTCTGCCAGTGGAGTTGTCCCTATGGTGCCAGAGGATCTGGGGAGCGCCAAGGCTGGATCAACTGCGCAAGTCCGCAGAATCGATGGGGGTGGTTGTCCATCTTCCAGAGCTGGACTAAAATTCCCTTCAGGTGAGGAGTGGACGCTAGAAGGGAGAGGCGGGACGCAACGCGGAAAGTCCTGTCTCTCCTTTCTACAACTCAAGGACGTCAAAGACGGATCGAGTCTGGGTTGAGCGCGGATGACCCATTGGCGATCCTTGGCTATTTCTACTATGATGTGAATAGCGGAGACACATGTTTCCGTTCACTCCTCACACCATCCACCGTCTGGCGTATAGTCAGGCGGTTTTGTTTGTCAAGATAGAGGACTCAATCCCATTCCTGGTAGATGGATCACCTGCATTAATCTGAGGTACGAGCAGAATCGATCGATGGCTGTGATCTCGATCTCAGCTCAGTATTGCCCTAGATCATAGGATCTGTGAGGTTCTTGACAGGACCGGGCATTGGATCTCACAGTTGAGACGATCCCAGTCCAGAATTTCTCCCCCGATCCTCACCTGCAGGTTTGTGATGAGTACAACTACCGTTCCCGCTACCTTTCTAGACGATCTCGATCGTGTAGCCCGTACCCGCCGGGAGATCGCAACCCATTTGAGCGAGATCTCAGACCAGATCGCCCAGGCGGAATCGGAGGCAGAGCAGGGTTCGGGTCAGTTCGATCTGGGGGAGTTGGTCCAGGATCTATCCTCCGCCAGTCAAACCCTGCGACGTGGGGTGTTCCGGCTGTTGGTGTTGGGGGATATGAAGCGGGGCAAGAGCACCTTTCTCAATGCCCTGATCGGGGAGCGTCTGTTGCCCAGTGATGTTAATCCCTGTACGGCTGTGTTGACGATCCTCAAACATGGCCCCGAGAAGCGGGTAACGATCCATCACAAGGGCAATAAACCGGCACGGGTGATCGATTTCCAGGCCTTTAAGCAGGAATACACCATCGATCCGGATGAGGCCAAGCAACTGGAGCAGAACAAACAGCTGGCCTTCCCAGATGTCAGCCATGCGGTGGTGGAATATCCGCTGCCCCTGTTGGAGAAAGGGATCGAGATCGGTGGAGCCGGAGTTTGAGCAACTGAACCAGATCCGGGAGGAGTTTCGGGACG
>CAYSEO010000199.1:0-8279 GCA_964429885.1 uncultured bacterium | reverse complement strand
TAGGAGAGATTCGCACCTATTTCGCCTCCTGTGTGGTCAAGATCATGCAACAGGATGCCCTGGAGCGGTTGAACCTTACTCAGATGTTATTGCTACCTTAATTACTGGAGGCGGTGGAGGTCGACGTTCATCTAGTAGCGACTTTGATCTCTTTAGGTCACGTGATCCCGAATGAAACCAAAGAAACCGCTCGTCTTGTTGTTCGTCAGGTCGTGGAGGAACTACAGCGCAAGCTAGAGAATCCCACCCGACAAGCGATCATGGGCAGTCTCAACCGCTCGATCCGCAACCATCGTCCTCGCCACAATGAGATCGATTGGCACCGCACGATCCGAGCCAACTTAAAACACTACCTCCCCGAGTACAACACGATCATTCCCGAAACCCGCATCGGCTACGGTCGCAAACGATCCTCTCTGCGGGACATCATTTTAAGTGTTGATCAGAGTGGATCCATGGCTTCATCTGTGGTGTACTCCAGTATTCTGGCAGCGGTTATGGCTTCCTTACCAGCAGTCTCCACAAAGCTCGTGGTCTTCGACACCTCAGTGGTGGATCTGACGGAGAAACTTGAGGATCCGGTCGAGGTTTTATTTGGCACTCAATTAGGGGGCGGCACCGATATCAATCGAGCCCTAGCCTATTCCCAAGGATTAATCCAAAACCCCCAAGACACGATCTTGATCTTGATCAGTGATCTGTACGAGGGCGGCGTCCAAGCCGAGCTGCTGAAACGAGCTGCGGCGATCAAAGCCTCCGGGGTCCAGTTCATCGTTCTTCTGGCACTCAGTGACGAGGGAGCTCCCTCTTATGATCGTCAGATCGCAGCCAAGTTAGCCAGTATGGGGATCCCAGCCTTCGCCTGCACCCCAGATCAGTTTCCCGATCTGATGGCAGCGGCGATCAATCAACAGGATCTCTTTCAGTGGGCAGCTGAGCGGGAGATCGTAACCAGCCGTGGTTAGATCAGCTTTATACTCTCGATCAATATCCGTCCCATTTGACCCAAGATTCCAGACCGAACTCTTGATCAGAACCCTCAGTATCAGGGGAGTCCTAAGATCTCTCATAAAATAAAAGTTGAGTCTTGCCATACTGTCGTTCATCGGTTCGGATCAGTCCTCCAACCTCTGCGGATAAATTCAGATTCCGATCCTGTTCTACGATAGCGATGCCCTCAGGTGCCAACCAATTCGATAGCCTAGGTAATAGGGCCTGATACAGATCCGATCCATAGGGCGGATCGAAGTAGATAAAATCAAACCGTTCCATTTGAGGTGCGCGACTCAAGATCCCTTTCGCGTCCCCTCGGATCACTTGAAACCGATCGGATGCCGCCACCTTACTCCAATTGGAGGTGATCACTCGACAGGCTGGAGAGGATCGCTCAATACCCACCACCGATCGGGCTCCTCGGCACAGGGCCTCTGCCCCGATGGTGCCTACCCCTGCACAAAGATCCAGCCAACGGGATCCCTCGACCTCTCCTTGTAGGATATTGAACAAAGCCTCCCTCACCCGAGCCGCCGTGGGGCGAGCCTGTAATCCCGGCAAGGTCTGCAAGGCTCGATTGCCATAGATCCGTAATGACATAGAGAGATCCGTTCCAGTTGCCTCCCGATCCTACAGAGATTCCACCTGAGAGCATGAGCGATCCCGAACGAGTCAGCTCACAGCCATTTCCTGACCTGGGGTGTACTTCAGCAGAGCAGAAAGGATGCTGAGTCTGAATCCATGGCCCGATCTCAGAGTTACCATGGGTCCAACTCTAGAGCCCTGATCATCGCCCATGCTTGTGACCGATCCTCATTCCCCCGCCAGTGCCATCGTCCAACGTCAGCGGTATCTGGTACGAATGCCCGAGCCCGCCAACCATCTGTTTGAGATCGAGCTGGAGCTCACTGAGGTGGATCTGGGGCAGCCCCTACAGCTCAAATTCCCCGTCTGGACCCCTGGATCCTATCTGGTGCGAGAGTATGCCCGTCATGTCCAGGATCTGCGGATCATCGATGATCAGGGGCAACTGCTGGGCTGGCGCAAGCTCAATAAACATACCTGGCAGATCCAACCGAATCCGGATCAGATCCAAGCAGCCCGGATCTATGTGCAATATCATCTCTACGCCTATGAGCTCACCGTTCGCACCAATCACTTGGATCTGACCCATGGTTATCTCAACGGGGCTGCTAGCTTCTTCTATGTGCCGGGTCGAGCATCTGAGCCCTGGATCGTCACCCTACAGCTGCCTGAACCCCATTGGCGGATCGCCACCAGCCTGGATCGGATCGCGGGCTCTTTTACGGATCGGGAACAAACCTTTCTGGCTCAGAGCTTTGATGAGCTGGTGGATAGTCCTATTGAGGCCGGGATCCATCAAAGACAGGAGTTTCAAGTGCTGGGTCAACCTCATGCCTTTGTGGTTTGGGGACAGGGGAATCTCGATCTGGAGCAGACGATCACAGATACCCAAAGGATCGTGGCCACTACAGCTCAATTGTTTGGGGATCTGCCCTATTCAGATTACTTGTTTTTACTGCACCTCTCCGCCGGAGGATTTGGGGGACTGGAACATAAAAATAGCACCAGCCTCAACTTCTCTCGCTTCGAGTTCCACCAACCAGAGCGTTATCAACGATTCCTCTCTCTAGTGGCCCATGAGTTCTTTCATACCTGGAATGTCAAACGGATCCGACCCAAGGCCCTGGAGAGCTTTAACTACGATCAAGAGATCTATCTCAGCTGTCTCTGGTTTTGTGAAGGGGCCACCAGCTACTACGAATTATTGATCCTGCTGCGGGCTGGATTGATCACTCCCTACCGCTGCCTCACGATCCTGTCAGAGCGGATCACTCGCCTGCAGAAGATCCCAGGACGTCAGGTACAACCCCTAGCGGAATCCAGCTTCGACACCTGGATCAAGCTTTATCGTCCCCACGAGAACACTCCTAACAGCCAGGTCTCGTACTACCTGAAAGGGGCATTGGTGTGTTGGTTGTTGGATCTACATATCCGGTCCTGTACCCAAGGATCCCAATCTATGGATAAGGTTATGCAGGATCTGTGGCAACAATTCGGTCGCTGGGAACAGGGTTATACGGATCAGGAACTCCAACAGGTCTTTGAGCAAGCTGCTGGTGAATCTCTGGGGGATCTGTTTGAAGATTACATCTACAGCACCGAGGAGTTGGACTACAATCGGTTCCTTCATCCTTTCGGTCTCCAACTGCAGATCATCCCTCAATCGCAACCCGTACCTCATCTAGGGATCACCTTTGGAAACGATCACCAGATCACCACTGTCGAGATCGATTCCCCTGCACAACGGGCTGGGATCTGGGCTGGAGATGAGCTATTGGCTCTGGATGGATTTAAGGTAGATCCCCATTCCCTGACGGAGCGACTCAAAGCCTATGCTCCTGGTCAAGCTGTGGAGATCACGGTTTTCCATGCTGAGGAACTGCAGACGGTGCAAGTGATCCTGGCTCCTCCCCTACCGGAGTCCTACCAGATCGAGGCTTTGCCTGAGATAACTCCTGATCAACACGTTCTCTGTCAGGGTTGGTTAGGAGTTGCAGATCCTTGGGCCACATCATGATCTATTGCAGTCGCCCCATTCCTGAGGACATGATACTCGTTTGACCTGAAGCAACGATTCTGTGTTAGGTGACCTTAGGCAGTCCGCTGGGAAGCCGTGAGACGCAGGTTGATCGCGGCTAAGATCAAAACGATCAGATAGATCACGGTAGCGATGGCGGCAGCAAACCCATATTGGGCCTCAGCTTGTCCAAAGGCCAGACGATAGGTGTAGGATACCAGGATATCGGTCTCACCCACAGGCGTGGTGGTATTGACACGGTTCGGCCCTCCACCCGTCAGTAAGAAGATCAGCACAAAGTTATTAAACGCAAAGGCAAAGCTACTGATCAACACGGGCAAGATCGGTTTTAGCAATAGCGGTACAGTGATCTGAAAGAAGTTACGCAGGGGGCCGGATCCATCGATGGCAGAGGCCTCATAGAGCTCATGGGGGATCGATTGCAGGATGCCGGTGATCAGGATCATCATGTAGGGATAGCTGAGCCAGGTGTTGACGATCAGGACCATGACCTTGGCCAGGGTGGGATCCGTAAACCATTCTGGCTGGATCCCTAAAGTGGCCTCCAGGATCTGATTGATCTCGCCGAAGCTGGGATTGAAGAGACCTCGAAACACCAGGATGGAGATAAAGGCAGGCACTGCATAGGGCAAGGTGTACAGAGCCCGATAGATCTGACGAAACTGAATGGACTCCCAGTTGAGGATCACCGCTAGGGTGGCTCCAACGATCAAACTAAAGAAGACAGATCCTAAGGAGAAGATCAGGGTCCAGAGAAACACTTGAGAAAAGGGACCTGTGATCTGAGGATCGGCAAAGATACGACGATAGTTCTCAGCCCCTACATTCACGGAGAAGCCAGGTCCGATCTTCTGATCTTGATCGTTGATGTAGTAACCGATCTCAAAGTTAGGGCGGAGGATATCTCCGGTTTTGCGATCCACGATCGTCTGATCCGGACCTTGTTGGTAGCGGGGTTGCTGATCCTGAAACTCTCGTAATCCCCCATAGGTGAGGGTCTGGACCGAGTTTGGATCTAAGCCCAGATCTGAGGCTGCATCCGAATCAGAACCGATCCATCGGGCTGTTCTAGGATTGGCTGGGAGTTGGATCTGTAGTTTCTGTAATGCCTGCCGATGCTCGATGATCTCTCGGATAGATAAAGGTTCTCCGGGGGGCTCATAGCCTAGATCGATCTGCTGTGCCTCATGGATCTCAGGTCCGGGCTCCAGGTCGAGATCCTGCACCACAAAGCGAGGCAACGACTCAGCCATCTCCCTCAACACCAGGTCAAAGGAGCCATCCTGGGGATAGAGATCATAGTGATAGCGAATATCCGTTGCGGAGTAGGTTTCCTTACTGAAATAGTTATCCCAGATCCGATCAAAAGCATAGAGATTGCCTACCCCATAGTTAGTGAAACTGATCACGAAGGTATACAGGATCGGAAAGATCACAAACACCCCGAAGGTGAACAACCCTGGAAACAGGAACCGATAGGGATAGAGAGGGCTGTCCTCTGGGCTGAAATAGATGGCGGTGCCGATGCCCAACAACACTAGAGATCCAATGGCGATCCAGGTCTGCCCGGCACTGTAGATCAAAAAGATCAAATAAAGCACAACGATATCCACCAGGAGGATACCCAGGGTGATCACAGGTTGGAGTGGGGATCGGGGCTTGTCCATGTTGATCATTATCCATCCCGAGCCGTGATCTTTTCGACAGCAGACTCCAGAGCCGCCTCCGCCTCGATCCGATCGTTGACCACATCTGCCACTAAACCCGCCATGGCGGTCCAGACGGCGTTCATCTCCGGGATATTGGGGATCAATACCCCCGTCTCAATGCTCTCTAAGGTGGCCTCGATCCGAGGATCCTGGCTCATCTGCTCCGCTAGCTGCCGCACACTGGGCACGCCAATAGCCACATCCTCATTTAAGATCCGTAACCCCTCCACCGTCAGCACGTAGTGCTCCACAAACTCCTGCACCAGATCGAGGTTGGGACTGGAGCGATTCACCATCAATCCCTGCACTCCGATCAGGGAGCGGGCCGGTTCTCCCCCGAGTGTGGGCAGCGGTGACACCTGAAAATCCACCCCATTACGCTCTAGATTGGACCACTCCCAGGGACCGGTGATCATCACAGCCAGCTGGTCCTGCACCATATTCGCCACCATGACGCTATAGCTGGTGTCCTTGAGCAACACCTGCTCCTCCACCATCCGCTCGATCGTCCGCAGCCCTGCCACTGCTCCTGGATGATCCAACCCCACATCCTGGGGATCTAAGGATCCATCGGGTAACTGCTGGAAGATATAGCCTCCCTGGGCCGCCAACAGTGGGAAGGAGAAATAGAAGTTGGCATAATCAAACATCACGGTATAGAGATCCTGTTGAGCCAAAGGCTCCTGCAGCTCTATGATCGCCTCAAAGCTGGTGGGGGGCATCGGCAAGATCTGACGATTGCTGATCAGGGTCAGGGCCTCCATGCCGATGGGATAGCCGTATAGATCCCCTTGGATCTCAAAAGCGGCCACCGCCTTATCCAACAAGCGCTGCCGCACCGCTGGACTCAGATCCACAGGACTCAACAGACCACTGGCGGTCAGATCCCCGACTCGATCATGAGCCCAACCCAACAGATCGGGTCCCTTGCCCACCTGAGCTGCCTGCATAAACTTATCGATCGCCCCCTCAGGGGCCTCCACTCGCACCGGGATGCCGGTCTCCTGCTGAAAGCGTTGACCCAACTGCCGCATACCCTGGGTGGACTTGTCCGCCCGCATCCAGATCACCAACTCCTGAGTAGTAGCTGACCGATCTCCAGTCCACAACACCCAGGTGATCAGGAGCCCTAAGAGCAGGACCAGAGCGAAACCAAACCATCCGTAGCGACGCACCCATGATCTCCACAACCCTGTGATCATCTTTAACACAGGAGTGGACAGCCCCAAAAAGGGTGGATCCGATCCGCCCTAGGGTTCTAAGGCATCGATATATCGCTTCGACATGGAGTTATCCTCCCAGATCGGGTCAACAGAGGTGAGGATCTCGCAATGACTTTGGCACCCGTGCGATCGAATCGGATCCACAGCGGCTGTAGCGGGACGGATCCCAGGACTTCGCTAAGATAGCGCCAGTCTCATCCCTCGACTATGCAACGCACACTGACACAAGGCCCCGTGGGTCGGCAACTGATCACCCTGACCCTACCCATGATCTGGGGGGTATTCGCCGTGATCGCCTTCAACCTGATCGATACCTACTTTGTGGGTCAGCTGGGAACGGAGCCCTTAGCGGCCATGAGTTTTACCTTCCCGGTGGTGATGACCCTGGGGAGTCTGGCCATGGGGTTGGGGATCGGGGCCTCCTCGGTGATCGCGCGGGCCATCGGTGGTGGGGATCAGGGACAGGTGCAGCGGCTGACCACGGATAGCCTTACCCTATCGCTATTGATCGTGGCGGTGTTCGTCTCGGTGGGACTGCTGACCATCGATCCCCTATTCCGTTTACTGGGAGCGGGTCCTCAAACCTTGCCTCTGATCCGGGAGTATATGCAGATCTGGTACTGGGGCATGATCTGTCTGGTGGTGCCCATGGTGGGCAATAGCGCCATTCGAGCCTCCGGCAATACCTTGGTGCCTAGCCTGATCATGACGGTGGCGGCGGCAGCCAATATTCTACTGGATCCGATCTTGATCTTTGGCTGGGGTGGGATCCCGGCTCTAGGACTGCAGGGGGCGGCTCTAGCAACCGTGATCGCCCGAGGGGTGACCCTGATCGCCTCATTGATCTTTCTGCATTTCCGTTTGGGGATGTTGTGTTTTAATCGACCCCCTTTCTCTATCGTGCTGAGTTCCTGGCAACGGATCCTGCAGGTGGGCATTCCTGCGGCGGCCACGAATATGATCACCCCGATCTCCATGGGTCTGATCACGGGTTTAATAGCATCCTATGGTCCGGCGACGGTGGCTGGGTTTGGGGTGGCCTCACGGGTGGAGTCTTTTTCTCTGATCGTGTTGATGGCTCTCTCCGCTAGCATCAGCCCCTTTGTGGGCCAAAACTGGGGTGCCCAGGAATATCGTCGAGTGCGTCAGGCCCTCTATCTCAGCTTTGGCTTCTGCTTGATCTGGGGCCTACTGATCACGGGTGTCCTGGCCGGATTCGCCGCTGAGATCGCCGCCCTGTTCAACTCCAATCGAACGGTGATCCAGGTGGCCGCCCGCTATCTATACATCGTCCCCCTCAGCTATGGCTTTGCCGGGATCCTGCTGGTGGCCAACTCGACGTTCAATGCTTTGGGTCAACCGATCCCTTCGGTGATCATGACGGCAACCCGTATGTTCCTGCTTTACATTCCCCTGGCCTATGTGGGCAGTGCTTTGCTCGGGATCAATGGCATCTTCGGGGCCGCTTGTGTAGCCAACTTGCTGGTGGGCATCGGGGCTTTGATCTGGAACCAGCGCACCTGTAGCGTCAAGGCCTCCGCCACTGGGATCACAGAAGAGTGTTGGGATGAGACCGATCCAGCCGATCAATACGTCGTTTGAGGGCTAGGGATCCAGAACGGGGAGGGAGTACTCTGAGAGAGCCGCTCGCTGCTGAGATCCCATGTCTGATCCCCCTGCTGGCCGCGCGGAGGCGGCTGTACGCCGCCTGCGTCGAGAGGCGCCAGCCCC
>CAYSEO010000198.1:0-8310 GCA_964429885.1 uncultured bacterium | reverse complement strand
GGAGAGATTAGCGGCGATCAGGTTAGCCGAGCTCAGATCCGCGCCCCCTAGATTAGCCGCCTGCAGATCGGCACCACGCAGCTGTGCGTACATGAGGTTAGAGTGCCGTAAGGTCACCTCCGTCAACACTACCCCGATCAGATCCGCTGACAGTAACTCGGCCTCCGTAAACTCCCGCTCGCCTGAGGCGTATTTCTGCAATAACTCAGTGACATTACTGATCTTAGTCATGAAAGGATCTCACCCAGAGGGTTACTTAGACTCGGACGATGCGATATCTCACCCTATCCATCAGTATTCCCCAGCACAGCGTAGCCACTAACGTCGGAGCTTAGCGGAGAGGCTATCATGTTCTTTGCTAAGCGCAGTTCGCTCTGTGGCATCCTTAGTGATACATAACACAGATGCTGAGCTCAGTCATCGCCTTGTTGCCAATTTCCTAGGTCAAGCCCATGGGGTGGAAGATCTTTCTGTTGGAGCGCTATCTATTCGGCCAGATGATGATGCCGGTGCTGATGGGGGTGTCGGGTGGGACACTGCTACTGACGGTGGGCAAGCTGTTTAATCTGGCGGAGAGTCTGGTGGAGGATCAAGTACCCGCCCTGGATGTGTTGAAGCTGTTGGTGCTGGATCTACCCGCGACCCTGGTGCTGGCTATGCCGATCGCGGGCCTGTTTGCCACCATGTTGACCTCGGTGAAGCTGAGTAGCAACAGTGAGCTCACCGCTATGCGAGCGGCTGGGGTGCCCTACCGCCGGATCTTTGTCCCGATCCTGTTGGTGAGTTTGGGGATGAGTCTGGCCTCTTTCTGGGTGAGCAATGGGGTCGTGCCCGTCAGTCGTCAGGCGATCCGGGAGATCGATCAACAGGCGATCGTGGCCCAAGTGCAGCAGGAGCAGAACCAGGATGTGTTCTTCAAGACTCAGGGGGGGTTGTGGTTCTTTATTCGAGCCGTCAACCCGAAATTAAATACGATGGAGGATGTAACGATCTTACAGATGACCCCCACCTCGGATTCCCGTGAACAGATGGAGTCGGTGACAGTGGCAGCTCAGGCGGATTGGGATGGTCGCCTCTGGACCCTCAAGGATGGGGTGATACATTACTATGATGCCAGTGGGATCAGCGTTTACGAGGATCCCTTTGAGACCAAGTCTCTGGATGTGAGCGCCGATCTGTCCACGCTGATGTTGCCGCCCCAATCGCCAGATGAGCTCTCTTTACCAGATCTGGGTCAGCGTATCTCTGACCTGAGGGGATCCAATGTGAAGACCCAGGCGTTGGAGACGGAGTGGCATCTGCGCTTCTCGTTACCCCTAGCCAATTTTTTCGCGGTTTTGATCTCTTTGCCCCTGGCGATCCAGAGCACCAAGCAGGTGGGGCGCTATGGCGGAGTAGTGTTGGGGATCTTGTTGGTGTTCGTTTACTATGTGATCCTCAATGTCTCCCGTAGCTTGGGGGAGGCGGGGGCAGTGGAACCCTGGCTGGCGGCTTGGAGCCATAATCTGATCTTCGGCAGCTTTGGCTTGCTTCTGATCGCTCGCTTTATCATTCGTTGATCCGGATTAGGGGTTGGATCTTAGGCCGACAGAAACCGATCTTGCCTTGAGGTTTTAAACAGGAAGCAACAGCCGAGCTCAGTCCAGGGGGCATGGGCCGATCCTGTGGGAGAACGGAGATAATCTCCGGGACCAAAGACTTGCTCCTCCACGATCAGATCTCCTGAGAGGATCAGGAGCTCTTCGATCCCACCATGTTGATGTAGGGGATAGTGAACTTGAGGATCGGCTCGCAGGATCCCGATCACCTCCTGTCTGTCTGGATCCTGACAGAGTATTGCTATCTCAATTCCAGCTGTGGCATAGGGCTGCCAGATCCGATCTCGATTCAGGGTCAGCACAAAGGGAAAATGAGCCTCTGGGCCGAGGGGCGCCTTGGTCTCAAGAAAGATGTCCTCCAGACAGGATCGCACGAAACATAAACAGCCCGCCTGAGTTCTGTGGGGATGAAAGGCACCGATGTCAGTTCGGATAAAGTCTCCAGGGCCGAGGGTGATCGGTCCTACCTCCAGCTCCCCCCGGATCATCAAGATATCCTCAGGGCCTTTGTGATCATGAACAGGGTAATCGACAGGACCCGCAGCTCTGAATAAGGCTGTGCTCTCTCGTCTTTGCTGATCGATCTGGAGGATCGCGATCTCAACTCCAGGGATGGGATGGGGTTGCCAATTCAGATCCTGAAACCGGATCGCAGTCAAGCGGCTAGCTGGGGCCTGATCCCTGTGGATCCGATCCCATAATTTCCAGCGTAGATCGGGGCTGGGATCAAGGGGATCTGTGTCATAACTGAGCAAAGCTGCCGCCTCACGGGTGTCTTGTAATTCTCCTCCCAGATCGATCTCCCCATCTGGGATTTGAGACAGGTAATGCCCCAATTGAGCCCGATCGGCCTCTTCTAATAGGCCCAGGGCGTATAATGCTAGGAGATCTTCCAGGTCAGTGTCGTTCATGAGCAATGGTTGGGCATTGTTATAATTCTATCTCTCCGTTCTCAAGACCTGCTTGAGCTTGACCAGCGCCAAACGCAGCCGACTTTTGACTGTCCCGATCGGGATCTGTAAATGGGCCGCGACCTGCTCTTGAGTCCAACCCGAGAAATAGGCCAGCTCGATCACTTGGCGTTGCTCTGGGGGCAGTTGTTGGAGCACCTGACGGATCTGAGTCTGTTGCTCCTGCACCATCAAGCTTTGATCGGGATCAACAGAGACGGTGACCTTGGCCAACTGCTCTGAGGCGGTCAGGATCTGAGCCTTGCGTTGGAGAGCACGCCACCGATCCAGGGAGCGACTACGGGTGATCAGAAATAGCCAGCTATCCACCCGTCCCCGAGCTGGATCGTAGCTTCCAGCCGTGCGCCACACCTGACAGAACACATCCGCCACCACCTCCTCTGCCTCCTCCCTGGAGCCCAGGATCCGATAGGCCAACCCAAGAAGGATACGCACATAACGGTCATAAAGATCTCCCAGGGCCGCCTGATCTCCTGCTGCAACGCGTTGGATCAGAGACGCATCCTCTTCAGATCTGGGATCCGCCATAACACTCCCCCGAAAGAATTGCTCTGCGAGTGATCCATTCTCTCCATACCGTCGTATACCCCGTTAGCAGGCTGAATTGCCCCATGATTATGCCACTGAACCTTGACCTTATGGGGTCCTTCCCGAGGGTACAGCACAGGCGCTCTTGGGGTAACTCACCTATTGGATATTGGATCGATCAGGAGCGCTGCTGATGAAAAATTTTGCGAGATTGCTGCCCTCTGGCCCCGCTCGGGCGGGGGGAAACTATGGACGACGGATCATGATCCTCGCGGCTCTGGGTGGGATCGGGGCAGCTTGGGGCTCAAAACTACTCTCCCCTGCCCCTGGACGGGCTCAGCCCCAGGATCTAGATCTGCTTAATCAGGCTCTGGATCAGGAACATCGGGCGATCTGGACCTATACCGTGGCCTCCGGTAAGCTCTCCGGTTCCTCGGCGGGCAAGGTAGTCCTGGCGCTGGTGATGGCGAATCTCAAGGATCACCAGGGCCATCGGGAGTCTCTCACCCAAGCGATCCGGAACCAAGCTGGATCCCCCATCGAGGCTCAAAGCTCCTATGATCTCTCCGCCTACACCCAGGCTGGGGAAGGAGATCTGCACTCAGATCCCCACATCACTAAGCTGGCCCTGGCCCTGGAGTGTGACTTGGCTTTGACCTCTATGCAAGCCTGCCGCCAACTGTCCTCCCCCGATCTGAGCCAAACGGCAGGCAGCATCGCTCTGAGTGGGATCGCCCATGCCACTGCCCTCCGATCGGTCTTGCATGATTGGGACAACTCCATCCCCGTAGTGCCCACTGCTCAGGTGAGCGCTGCGACTCGCTCTCAGTGGATCCTGAAGGTCTAACTCACGGACTCCTGATTACATTGACGTTTGGATGAACACATGAACAGAACCTTATCGACGATCCCTCAACTTTTCTCTCTGCCACTTCAGGCCCTGATCTGGTCTCTGATCTTGATGGGATTGATCCTCACAGGGAGCAACATTCCCGCCTGGGCTGCCGATCACCTGGAAGCTCCGATGGTGAGTGAGGATGGCCGCACGGACATCAATGACGTATACATCTTTCATCCCGGCGATCCTCAGAACTTGAGACGCACGGTGATCGCGATAACGGTCAATCCTGCCGCTGGCATGAGCAGCCCCACCCGATTTAGTGAGAATGCGGTCTACGATCTGTTGGTCGATCAAGACGGAGATGCAGTGGAGGACCTGATCTTCCGCACCACGTTCTTTAGCTCCGATGATGACAGCGGGCAAGATCTGGTGGTCCAAATGATCGAGCCAGGCGTATCGGCAGAGATCTTGGCCCAAGGCAAGACAGAAACTTTGCTCGGGGGCAAACGGACCTCTCGGGTATTCGCAGGGCTAAGAGATGATCCCTTCTTCTTCGATCTGAATGGCTTTAATGCTGGGGCCGAGTTCTGTTTTGGCAATGGTACTGGCAACGGTTTCTTTGAGGGCCTCAACGTCTCAGCCATTGTCATCGAGGTCCCCAACTTTCTGTTGGGATCGGGACAAATTGGCCTTTGGGGAGTGACCCGAGCCTGATGGGTCTTATCCATTCCCTTCCTCAACTACTGTCACGATAGGAATTGATCATGAGATTCATGGAGCAGATTTGGAATATCCTGGGTGCCCGCTATCGCCAGTGTGGATCACTGATGGCGATCCTAGGTTTCGTCGCCCTATTGACCTTAGCTCCCGCCTGTGGTGATGCGGATTCGATCACTCAAATCGATCCTACCCAAACGGCAACCTCAGCCCTGTCCGAGCCGGTCAGTTTGGTGGAGGACCCAGATTCGTTTGACGCCGAGGCCTTGGATCCTGAGGAGATCGATGCTCTCGATGCTGAGCTGTTCCCGAGTACAACCTTGCAGGGCAACATTCAGCGGCTGCCTTTATTCAACCGACTGGAGGGATTCTGGAACGTCAATGGTGTTTCCATACGGGTCAATTCCAGGACAGATATCCAGGTAGACTTCCCCTTGGTGGGTACACCCGTCACGATCACGGGCCGACAGATTACAGGCAACCTGGTGATCGCGACCCTGATCGAGGACACTGCCTTTGCTCAGGTGGATCGGATGGGGATCCCGGCCCTTTTAACCGTGTTTATCCCACCCAACCCGTTTGAACCCTCTCCCCCAGCTCCAGCTCTGGAGGATGCCTTTAACCTGGGAGTTCCGGCAAATGATCAGGCCAACTTTCGAGGTGAGATCGTCAACACTCTGGAGATCTTATTTAGTCTGAATGATGAGGCTGGCGATGATCCCAGTGATGATGCCGCTCAGATCCAGGGCCTGGCAGATGTGTTGTTACCGGATGTTCTGACGGTACAGCTCTCTCAGCTCACCGGCTTTGGCAGCCTGAACGGTCGAAATCTGGAGGATGATGTGATCGATATCGAGTTGGGTCTGATCACAGAGGGAGCCTGTACCTCCGATCTGGTTGATAACAATTCGGTCTTCCTAGACGTGTTTCCTTTCTTTGGGATCCCTAACTAAACCCTTGATGCAGAAGGTGTCTGTCATCGTTGATCGATGTCCTGACAGGCACTTTCTTGTCTTACTTGATGCCGCGCGTCTGATCCGCTAAGCTTTCCTACAGATTCTATGCTACTCGCTGTTATGAACTACCAGAAATCTCTAACAGTATCCCACCTGCTGTGGCGATCCCTGTCTACTGTTGCGAAGGTCCTCCTAACTATAGGTTTGTTTCTCTGGCCATGGGCTCCCGCCTGGGCTGCCGATCACCTAGAAGCACCGCTGGTCCGTTTGGATGGACGCACAGACATCAACGATGTATTTATTTTTCATCCGGGTGATCCTCAGGATCTGAGTCGGATCGTGTTGGGAATGACCGTCAATCCTGCTGCAGGGATAATGAGCCCTACTCGCTTCAACGAGAACGCCATCTATGATCTCCTGATCGATCAGACTGGGGATGCTTTCGAGGATCTGATCTTTAGGGTTGTCTTTGCCAGTCCCGTTTCTGGAGGAGAGCAACAACTGAATGTCAATTTGATCCAGAGCGATGGATCAACCGAGCTCTTGGCTGCCGGATCCACAGAGACCGTGATTCAGGGAGGCAGAGACAGCTTGGTCTTCGCCGGGGTCAGGGATGATCCCTTTTTCTTCGATAACGATCGGTTCAATGCCGGAGCCACCTTCTGTTTCGAGACCCCTCCAGGGGGAGTGGGAGATAATTTTTTCCTGGGCTTAAATGTCTCCACCATTGTGATCGAGGTGCCTACCTCTGTGTTGGGCTCAGGCCAGATTGGCTTCTGGGGTGTAACCCGCGCCTAGGGATCTGAATTGATCAAGCTTCCTCAGATCCATCAAGATCTCCTTCCCTATTGTTGTCGTCATCTGCAATCCATCGTAGGTATTCAGATATGCTCTCTCTAGTGCAAAAGTGGATCCGTTCCCTCACGGTCTGGATGTTGATCGCGAGTCTATTACTCACCTCAGCCTGTGGAGATGATGATTCCCCTACCCTAGGTATCCCAACCTCTCCCCAGATCCCTGGACCAGATCCCAATTTGGTTTCCCAAGTGGATCGGATGGGTATCCCGGCGATCCTAACCGTATTCATTCCGCCTAATCCTTTTGAGCCCTCTCCTCCGGCTCCAGAGTTAGAAGATGAGTTTAACCTAGGGGTGCCAGCCAATGATCAAGCCAACTTTAGAGGTGAGATCGTCAACTCTTTGGAGGTTTTATTTAGCCTCAATGACGAAGCGGGCGATGATCCTAGCGATGATGCAGCTCAGATCCAGGGGTTAGCGGATGCTCTGTTACCTGATGTCCTAACGGTGGAACTGGATCAGCCCACAGGTTTTCTCAATGGCCGTAATCTCGCAGATGATGTGATCGATGCGGAACTGGCCTTGATCACAGAGGGCGCTTGTACAACAGATTTTGTGGACAATGACTCTGTGTTTCTTGATCAATTCCCCTACTTTGGGGTGCCAAACTGATTTGATCTAGTTTGATCTCGCACTGACTGAGAAGGACCTACTATGTTGAATCCATGGGTTAGATCGATCTCTCTACACCTGATCCAAGCTCTGATTCTAGCCTTGATTCTGATTGTGATTGTGATCCCGGCGACTGGAGATCATTCTCTAAGTTCTGCCTATGGGATCTCCGTCAATCAACCGAACACTGCTAATGCGATCCGGTTTTGGCAACAGCGGATCAAGTTCAATCCTAGGGGACATCTGGAATATCTACTCTTGAGTCAATCCCTATTGCGGCGGCAGCGAGAAACGGGTGATGTCAGCTATTTGATCCAGGCAGAACAAGCAGCACAGCAGGCCCTTGATCTCCAACCGGATCATCGTGACGGTCAGGCGCTTCTGGCTCAGATCCTCTACTCCCTACATCGTTTTCCTGAGGCTTTAGAGCAGGCTCGACCCCTAGCTGAGCAAGGCTCGATCCGAGCTTTGGCCACATTGGGAGATGTCTATATGGCCCTGGGAGATTATGATCAAGCCACTGCCACCTATCAGCAATGGGCCGATCGGAAACCTGCTGCTTCTCTCTATAGTCGCCAAGCTGCTTTAGCTGAGGCGATGGGAGATCCGGAAGAAGCTTTACAGTTGATGGAGCAGGCTATTCGTCTGACGGAAAAAGCTGGAGAGAGCGGCGAACCTTTAGCTTGGCATGAGCACCAGATCGGACTCCAACTGTTCACCTTGGGACGGCTAGAGGAGGCCGAGCTCCATTTTCAACAAGCTTTGGATCGGTTCCCTCATTACTATCTGGCTCAGGCAGGCTTGGGACGGATCCGGGCTGCGGCAGGAGATCTCACGACAGCCATCGAGCTGTATCAACAAGCCACAGAACAGATCCCTCAACCCGATCTGCTGAGTACTTTGGGCGATCTTTACACCCTAACAGGACAATCGGAAGCTGCCGAGCGCTGCTTTGCCACCGTAGACCTGATCGGGGAACTGGCTCAGATCCAGCGTCAGGTGTATAACCGTCAGTTGGTGTATAGCTGGGCCGATCATCAACGGCATTTGGAGCAGGCTTTGGAGTTAGCTTTGGCAGAACTGGAGATCCGCAAGGATATCTGGGCTTGGGATGCAGTTGCCTGGTCCGCTTATCAAAATGGACTCTACGATCAGGCCCAACAAGCGATCGAAAAGGCCCAAGTCTTTCACACTCAAAACTCTCTTTTGTTCTACCATGCAGGTCTGATC
>CAYSEO010000197.1:0-8310 GCA_964429885.1 uncultured bacterium | reverse complement strand
ATAAGCGATTGTTACCCACCTATGATGTCTTCGATGAGGATCGCTACTTTGAGCCCGCCCAGGGTCGGGAGCTGATCAAGTACAAGGGCAAGCAACTGGGCTTTACCATCTGTGAGGATATCTGGAACGATCGCGATTTTTGGCAACATCGTCGCTATGGGGTGGATCCGGTGGAGGAGCTGGCCGGGGCGGGGGCTGAGGTGATCTTCAACCTCTCTGCCTCACCGTTTAGTGTGGGCAAACAAGCCTTTCGAGTCCAGATGTTGGGAGCGATGGCCCGCCGTCATCAGGTGCCGATCCTCTACGTGAATCAGGTGGGAGGGAATGATGATCTGATCTTTGATGGATCCAGTGTCGCCCTCGATCAACAAGGAGAGGTATTTGCGCAAGGAGCCCCCTTTCAACCCGATATCGTGTTGGTGGATCTAGAGGATCAACAAGGGACCTCTATCCCAGGACTTGAGGATTCAGCAGAGGAGATCTATCGGGCTCTGGTGATCGGCACCCAGGATTATGTCCGTAAATGTGGATTCCATCAGGTGTTGTTGGGACTATCCGGTGGGATCGATTCCTCCGTGACCGCTGCGATCGCGGTGGCTGCTCTGGGGGCAGATCAGGTATTGGGGGTCTTGATGCCCTCCCCCTATTCCACACCTGGCAGTTTAGAGGATGCCTATCAGCTGGCCAATAATCTGGGGATCCAAACCTACAAGCTACCGATCCAACCTGTCATGGAGGCCTTCGATCATCTACTGTCTGAGCCTTTTGCGGGACTGACACCGGATACCACAGAAGAGAATCTGCAATCTCGGATCCGGGGCACCACCTTGATGGCCCTCTCCAACAAATTCGGTCGTCTTCTGTTGACCACGGGCAATAAATCGGAGCTAGCCGTGGGCTATTGCACCATCTATGGGGATATGTCTGGGGGCTTAGCAGTGATCTCGGATGTGCCCAAAACTCAGGTCTATGCCCTGGCCCGCTGGCTGAATCGAGAACGGCAGCTGATCCCGGAGACCGTGATCAATAAGCCTCCTTCAGCAGAGCTCAGACCTGATCAATTAGACAGTGATAATCTCCCCTCTTACGAGATCCTAGATGAGATCCTGGCTCGTCATGTGGAACAACATCAGTCCCTTGCACAGATCATCGCTGCTGGATTTGAATCTGAGGTAGTGGAGAAGGTGATCCGGTTGGTTCAAATCGCTGAGTTCAAACGCAAACAGTCCCCTCCAGGGCTCAGGATCACCATACGGGCTTTTGGTACAGGATGGCGAATGCCAATTGCCAAACGATAGCAGATCTGCCGATTTATGGGTAAGGGATATGGAGTCCTAGAGCGAAGAGGATCGAGGACACCCTAGCCCTGTGATCTCCTGTAAAGACCACCCTTCTCCGGCACGAGTAAAGCTGGCATCACATGACCATGTTGCTCGAATCAAGGTGATGCAAGAGAAATTGGGATCGTCAACTACACTGCGAGCTTCGGGTAAAGTCTGCTCCTTCTCTAAGGTGAAGGTGATTACAGCTTTGTCTCCTGACACGGCAATATGGGTTACATCGCGCAGCTGAGCTAAGGCACAGGGGAACTCCACGGCCACGCTACCGTTCTCATCGAAGTAAGCTCCTCCTCCTAGCGTGAATTCCACTCCATTCCTCTCAGTAACGAAACCAGCCTGGAGCATCGTCTCCAAACATCTATCCTGATCTTCAGGTGAAGAGGCGAGGAGATCATCACCCGCCGAATCGGGTTGGGGACCTAGCATCCTACCTTGACTATCACCCATGATCTCCATATTGTCGGCCCACTGGCAGGTGACCACAACCGGAAACTCCATTGACTGCTTAAGCAGTTGGCGAGCCGACTCTGGCGAGAGATCATCTTGACACCCTGAGAGGAACATCAGAATCAATACCAATAGAAGGAACTTCATGAGATGAATACCTTAAGAAGGAACGATGCTGGCCAGAAAATCTGATATCTCTTGCTGATCGCTCCATCCCTCATGTCGATCGAGGAGAATATAGCTCTGGTCGAAGAGGAGAAAACGGTAGTTGTTATAGCCTATGCGTTCTTGATAGTCATGAAAGGCACTAGAAACATTAAGTGAACAACCTACAGAGTCAGTGGTCCAGATGGCGAGCTTAGCTTCTCTAGAAGCAGAAGACAGAGTGAGGACTACAGTCTTGGAGATGCCAGACCTGACCGCCTCAAACTCTGCCTCCTGGATGCGGGGATCTGCTTCCATTGAGAGGACCCGATACCCCTGCTGCTCCACCTGCTCAGAGATATGCTTGATAAGTTGTTCTGACATATCCGCTGCACTAGAGAACGATATAGTCGAAGATGACGTCGCCAGTTACTGCGGAGCCATCAAAGTTCTGGTCCCGCGTGTGGATGTTGCGCAGCCCAAGGAGGGTACCCGGCTTAAAGGCGATGTTGTACTCAACCTTAAAGTTGGCTCTATAGCGGTTGAAAGATTCCTGGCCAGGATCAAAGTTCTCACCCCCGGCACGAGTTCCCTGATTTGCCGTAGCATCTGTATTGGTTGAGTTGATGCCACCTGACGCAGTACCACCCGGAGCCCCTTCATGACCTCCGGCACTTCCTTCTAGACCCAGACTCGTAGAAGTCTCGCTCTGAGTGGAGTCAGTTGTCTGGTTCTGCTGGGATCCGCTTTGAGACGACCCGGTTTGGCCCGAGGGATTTGCAATTCCCTCTTGGGTGGGGCTTTGGAACTTGAATGCAGTTGTCGTGATCCGCATCTCGTAGTTGTGGGCATCGAAGAACTGTCTCTCAGCGCCATCGTATCCCCATCCCCAATTGAAGTGCCCAGCCCTGACATTGCGAGTGTCATTGAAGAACGTGCGAATGGCTGTCCCTGCGGGCGAATTGCTGATGTTGGCAGTGTTCCAGTCCAGTTGGCGCTGTTGAGCGGTTGCCTGCATGGCCTGTACGATAGCACCCGGATCAATGTTCTCGATCCGTCGAAGATTGATGGCCCCTGAGTGAATGGAGTCCTCCTGAGGAGGTGCTCCAGAGCTGGCATT
The DNA here is from genome assembly GCA_964429885.1 of uncultured bacterium. Classification (GTDB taxonomy): domain Bacteria; phylum Cyanobacteriota; class Cyanobacteriia; order Thermostichales; family Thermostichaceae; genus CAYSEO01. Next base: position 5,259 of record CAYSEO010000197.1, on the reverse strand, counting down.
GCCACCTACCTGTCTTTGAATTCTGGGGGCAACAGAACCCACCTGCTTCCGCTGCACCGTGCTCTGAGCACCCTGGGTCTGGAGTTTCTGATTCTCCTGGGTCTGGACCTTACCCGTCTCGATCCGCTGCACCACCTGAGCCGCCATAGCGTCAGCTTCCTGTTCGTACTGATCGCCAGGCTGTCCAATCGTCAACTGAGCCTGAATCTTTTTAGAGACACGCCCACCCGTCTGTTGCACCACGTGGGTCAACTCGTGGGCGAGCAGCTGTTTACCGCCAGAGGAGTCGGGGGAGTAAGAACCTGAACGGAAGAAAACATCCTGCCCTGTGGTGAAGGCTTGAGCGGAGATGGAGCGGTTCAGGGTGTCAGCCTGAGCATCCGTATGGATCCTTACCCCGCCGAAGTCAGCCCCGAAAGCTCCTTCCATGGAGCGGCGAATGCCACCTTCCAAAGGTTGTCCACCACCACGAGCAGTCTGGATCGAGGATTCTAGCTCTGGACTGGCCTCTGCAGCTCCCCCCGACATCTGCAGCTCTGGCTTCATCTGGACTTCCTCTTCCCCTTGTCCCTCAGACATCTGGACACCGGGCTTTGCGTTGAGGACTTTCTCTTTCTCCTTCTCTTTCTCCTCTTCGCTCATCTGTTCATCCTGGCGTTGGATGGAGGGAGAAATGATACTGATCTCGCCAAAATTGTGGCCCAGACGGGAGGCCCGATCGAGACTGGCCTGCAGAGAGGGGGATTCTTGACCCTGCTCCCCTTGCTGCTCTTCTTCAAACCCTCTGCTTTGGAAGGGGCTCACCTGTGGAGGGGCTGCTGAGATAGCTGCCTCTGGCTTGACCTGTGCATGTTGAGAGCTTCCCATGACACCCTTACCTCCGACCATAAGATCTTATGCGCCGAACTATGCCATAGAACTTCGACCAACGCAAGCCACATTCTGAGGGGTTCCTGACATGAGCTGAAGCTGAGCATCCTATTCCTCAGCCATGGGGACTGATCCAGCCCTCAAATTACGATAGGCTCTAAAGCCGTAGAGGAGGTATGGGTATGGTGTACACGGATAGGCTAGCCATTGACAGCACTCGTCTCAGCCAACGGTTAGCTGTCCTGGCCAGGATCGGTCAGCTGCCTGCTGGTGGAGTCCGCCGCATCTCCTATACCCCAGAAGATCTGCAGGCTCGCCAACAGGTGCGTCAGTGGATGGAGGAGGCCGGTATGTCGATCCGGATCGATGCTGCCGGGAACCTGATCGGCACCTACCCAGGCCAACGCTCGGATGCTCCTGCTCTCTCCACCGGATCCCATATCGACACGGTGCCCTCTGGGGGACGCTATGACGGGGCCTTAGGTGTCTTGGCTGGGATCGAGGTGGTCTGCACCCTCAACGAGCATCAGATCCGTTTGAATCATCCCATCGAGGTGATCGTCTTTACCGATGAGGAAGGGGGCATGATCGGCAGTAAGGCCATGTCCGGACGCACCCAGCCGGATCCGGAGGTCTACCGGCGCCAGGAGGGTCGCTCCATCCAGGAGTGCTTGTCCCTGATCGGCGGCAACTGGGATCAGATCGCCACAGCTCAACGCACCCGCCAAGGGATGGCTGCCTTCGTGGAGCTGCATGTGGAGCAAGGGGGGATCCTGGAAGCCACTCAGACGCAGGTGGGGGTCGTGCAGGGGATCGTCAGCATGAATCGCTTCACCTTAACGGTATTGGGACGGAATAACCATGCGGGCACCACTCCTATGTCCATGCGCCGAGATGCCTTAGTGGCGGCGGCGGCGGTGATCCTGGCAGTGAATCGCTTGGCCCTGAATACCCCTGGGGATCAGGTGGCCACCGTGGGCTATGTGGATGTTTATCCCAATGCCCCCAACATCGTACCGGGACGGGTGGAGTTGAGCCTCGATATCCGAGATCTATCCCAGGACCATGTGGATCATCTGGAAAGCACCTTACAGATAGAGATCGAGCAGATCGCCCAACGCACCCACACCAAGATCGTGTCCACCCCCGGATTACGAGTGGAGCCCACCCTCGCCGAGCCCCAGATCCAGGCGGAGATCGATCAAGTCTGTGAACAACTCCACCTCAGCCATCGTCGGATGCCCAGTCGGGCCGGTCATGATGCCCAAGAGATCGGGCGATTCACGGATATGGGTATGATCTTTGTGCCCAGTCTGGCAGGGGTCAGCCACGCCGAGGATGAGTTCACCTCCCCAGAGCAATGCGCCTATGGGACCAATGTCCTGCTCCAGACCTTTTTGCGTCTCGATCAGAAATACGCTTGAGAGATCGTCTACGCTAGCAATAGTGTATCCAGATCCACACAGGCATAACCCATGGCTATTGATGTTCGTTATGAACAGTTTTGGGGGATGGGCGATCAGGCTCCCCGATCCTTCGAACGCCCCGGAGCTTACCCCCATTATGTTCCCAATCGACCTGGCCAGGTAGAGCATATTCGTTTAGATCTGGATCTGGATTTAGAGCGTCGCATCCTGTCGGGCACCTGTACAATCACCTTGAATCCGATCCAATCCGGGACACGTCGGTTGATTTTGGATGCAGTCCAACTCCACATCTATTTCGCGCAGGTCAACCAGGAGGGGCAAACTTTTACCCATGATGGTCGGCGTTTAGAGATCGAACTCTCCACCCCATTAAAAAAGGGAGAACGGATCCAGATCGAGATCAATTACGCCGCCGTTGAGCCTCAACGAGGCATCTATTTCATTCGCCCTACCCCCGAGTATCCCGATCAGCCCCTGCAGGTGTGGACCCAGGGAGAGGATGAGGACTCCCGCTACTGGTTTCCCTGTTTCGACTATCCCGGTCAGCTAGCCCCGTCCGAGGTCCGGGTGACAGTGCCGGAGCCCTTTCATGCCCTATCCAACGGGGATCTGGTGGCTATGGAGACCTTAGAGAAGGAGGAGCGGCTCCGCTATCACTGGCGACAGGAGCAACCCCATCCAGCTTACTTGATCACTCTAGCGGTCGGTCAGTTCGCGGAGGTGCGGGATCAGTGGCATGAGATCCCAGTTTGTTATTACGTGGAGCCGGGGCGAGAGGAGCAGGCCAAGCGATCCATGGGCAAGACGCCGGAGATGATCTCGTTTTTCTCCACCAAGTTTGGCTATGCCTATCCCTATCCCAAATATGCTCAGGTCTGCGTCACGGATTTCATCTTTGGTGGCATGGAGAACACCTCCACCACCCTGTTGACCGATCGGTGTCTCCTGGACAAGCGAGCCGCTTTGGATCACCTGAGAACGGAAAATCTCGTGGCCCATGAGCTGGCCCATCAGTGGTTTGGGGATCTGGTGGTGATCAAACATTGGTCCCATGCCTGGATCAAGGAGGGAATGGCGACCTATTCTGAGGTGCTCTGGCAGGAATTCGCCCATGGTCATGAACAGGGGGATTATCATCGTTTCCAAACCCAAGAGAGCTACTTGAGTGAGGCTCAGGATCGCTATCGTCGCCCCATGGTCACCCATGTCTATCAAGAACCCATTGAGCTCTATGATGCCCATATCTATGAGAAAGGCGCCTGTGTTTACCATATGTTGCGCCACCAGCTGGGGGAGGAGAATTTTGAGGCTGTGATCCGAACCTTTTTGACTCAATATGCCCACACCACTGTAGAGACGATCGACCTCATTCGGGTCATCGATCAGGTCACAGGCCGTAACCTCATGCCTCTGTTCGATCACTATGTCTTCCGCAGGGGTCATCCAGAATTTAAGGTGAGCTACGAATGGGATCCGGAGACTCAGACTGCGAAGGTGTCCGTGAGCCAGACCCAGGACAAGGAAACCCTATTTGATCTCAAGATCCCGATTGGCCTCGGGTTTGAGCAAGGTAGATCCATCAAGACCTTCAAGGTGAGGATCAAGGAGGCGGAACAGAGCTTCTATTTTCCCTTGGATGTCCAGCCGGAATTCATTTGCTTTGATCAGGGTGAGCATACCCTCAAAACCGTCAAGCTGAGCTATCCCTTACCCGAACTCACCGCCCAGCTACGCTATGCTCCTGAGGTGATCACGCGTATCCATGCAGCCCGAGGGATCGCTGATCAAGGAGAGTTGGACGGGATCAAAGCCCTAGCCAGTGCTCTGAGAACGGAGATGTTTTGGGGAGTGCGGGTTGAGATCTGTACAGCCTTAGGCAAGATGAAGCTCGATCAGGCCTTTGATGTGCTCAGACAAGCTCTACAAGATTCCAGCCCCCATGTACGCAAAGCCGCGATCCAGGCCTTGAGTCATCAGAAAACCCTGGATTCCCTGGATGCGATCCTGCCGTTCGTTTTGACGGGAGATCCCAGTTATGCTGTTGAAGCTGCTGCCGCCCAAGCTGCCGGACAGATCGCCGCCACCGGTTTGGACCTAAAGCCGAAGCAGACGGATGTGATTGAGGCTCTCAAACAGGTTCTGGAGACCAAAGCAGGATGGAATGAGGTGGTCCGCAGTGGTGCCGTACGGGGGATCGCCCAATTTAAGGAATCGAAGGTGGCTCTGGGGCTCCTCCTAGATCACACTCGTTTAGGGATTCCACAACCTTTACGGTTAGCAGCTATTCGTGCACTTGGCACCTATGGATCCGATCAAGAGCACCCTCAGATCTTGGATCGACTCCAGGAGCTGTCACGAGAATCCTTCTTCTTTACACAGTTGGCCGTGATCGGAGCCTTAGGTCAAATGAATACCCCCAGAGGGATCTCGATCCTACAAAGCATGGATAGCCTGGATGGCCGGGTCAGCCGCCAGATCTACGAGGCGATCGCTAAGGTGGAGAAACGGGTTGGATCGGATCAAGCCATCAAGACATTGCGGGATGAGCTAGATCAGATCAAGCAGATCAATCAAAAACTCATGAGCCGCTTATCCGCTTTGGAAGCTCAGGATAAAAACGCCAACTCTGACTCCAGCTCTAATTCGGAGCCGTGAGAGCATTTGGATCCTCGATGGAATTGAATCTGCAGAAGGGCGATAAACTTTGCCCCAGATCATCATTGAGCCTATAGAAACTGCCCTCAACGGGTAAACCGGACTGGCGATGGAGCACTGCTGTTCGCCCTTGTCCGTTAAGGACCTGACCGGCCTTGACCTTACCATAGATCACCCAATGATCACCGCATTCCCCTGCTGGGCAAAGTAGTCCAGGACTGCCGCCAACTCTTGGGTATTTGATCCCATCTCTGGCTCCGTTGAAGTTCTCGTCAGCCAGCAGGCGCACAGAGGTCAGCTCCTTTGA
>CAYSEO010000196.1:0-8324 GCA_964429885.1 uncultured bacterium | reverse complement strand
ATGAGAAGGTCACACGGGCGGAGGATATTGCCTTGTCCCAGATGTCTGAGTTTGGGGACTTTGCCGATCTGGTGCGGGCCATTCATGCGGAGACCGCTCAGCTGAAACGAGCCATCGATTATCTGCTCAGCAAGGATGGTTAGATCTTTAACGCAACAGAGGGATCCTTTTCTACCACAATGGAGAAGATCTGGTACCTAGGTGGATCCCGTTCCCGATGAGAAGTCAGTACCACCAGGATAGGCTCCGTTCTAGCTAACATGAGTCACGAGCTACGTACCCCACTCAACGCGATCATGGGTTTCAGTCAACTCTTAGAACGCGATCCTTCCCTGACAAAACAACAACGATCTTCCATGGACATTATCAATCGCAGTGGTGAGCATCTATTGAGTTTGATCAACGATGTTCTGGATATCTCCAAGATCGAGGCTGGTCGTATGATTTTACATGAGGAAGGCTTTGATCTACATCAGATGATCTTTACCCTGGCCAGTATGTTTGAGGATCGAGCTCAAGCCAAACATTTAGATCTACAGGTGGAACAGGATCTGAATCTGCCCCATTATGTCATTGCTGATGAGGGGAAGCTACGACAGGTGTTGATCAATCTATTGGCCAATGCCATTAAGTTTACCCATCAGGGGCATGTGCATCTACGCATCTGATCTCAATCTGTCGGAGGAGATGTCCAATTGCATTTTGAGGTAGAGGATACGGGAGAGGGGATCGCCCCCCATGAGATGGATCAGTTGTTTGAGCCATTTTTCGGTATCGCTATGCTGAACCTGTACCTGTGGAGCCGGAACCCAATCTGAATGAGCGGCTGGATCTGGTCCAGGCATTAGCTCAAACTCCCGATCACTGGCTGGAACGGTTGTTGACGGGGGCCACCTGTGTGGATAGTCGTTTGGTGCTGCAGATCATTGATGAGTTGCCTGCAGATCAGGCGGAGTTGGCCCAGGGATTGTCTCTACTGGTGGAGTCCTTTCAGTTTGAGGAGATCTTGGGCTTGCTGCAGAAGATGCCAAAATACAGCAGTCAGGAATGACCATGAGGCTCGCGGTGATCTATGACGACTGCTTGTCAAACAAAACTGAGCTCAGTGACGAAGGGTCATCATGATGAGGCTGTGATCAGAGTCCCTGCCAGCAGAGAGATGGTTGCTGTGATACCGATTGGTCTTTGACGTCGTGATTGTGTCATCGGTCCTGAGATCGGCCATGATAGAGCAACCGCGTTGAGGATGTGTGATGTCGAGAGCTCTGATCCCTGTCTTGATCCCGATGGTGGCGATGGTCAGCTCGGTGGGATGGGCGGCTGATTCCCTGATCTCTGCGTGTCAGGCCAGGGAGCAACGGATCTTAGATCATATGCTTATGGAACTGGGACAGCCTGATCTGGATCTGGAGGGATTGATCCTGATCGACGACCAAGGCTGTGTGATCGATCTCTTTCTGGACAAACAAGATCTACGAGGACCGATCCCACCAGAGTTAGGTGAGTTGCGATCGCTACAGAGTTTATCCTTAAGTCGCAATCGTTTGACGGGAGAGATCCCGCCTGAATTGGGCCAACTGGATCAACTCCAAAATCTTTTCCTCGACTACAATCAGCTCATGGGACAGATCCCGCCTCAACTGGGTGATCTAGGACAACTGGAAGGTCTATTCTTAGATCATAATCAACTCAGTGGATCAATCCCGGCGGAACTTTCTCAACTGGATCAGCTGCTGAATCTCAACCTGGAGCAAAACCAATTGACTGGACCGATCCCTAGTGAGCTGGGACAGCTGAGATCTCTCAAGGGTCTATTTCTGCGGGGCAATCAACTCAGTGGCTCGATCCCAATTGAGCTTGGCCAGATCCAAACTTTAGAAGATCTTTACCTCACCGATAACCAGCTCACCGGTTTGATTCCCTCAGAGATCGGAGATCTAGATCAACTGAGTCAACTGCGAGCAGAAAACAATCAACTGACCGATCCTCTACCTCTCTCGTTCATGAACCTGACCTCATTGGAGATCCTAGAGATCGAGAATAATTCAGGTCTATGTCTACCAGAGGCAATGCAAGATCTTCCCTGGTATATTCCTGAGTTCGCCTGCTCTACACCTGATCTTTAGATTCGGATCTCACGACATGTCAAGAGAAGCTCCTCCTAACTCAGCCCATCCCAAGACCCGTGAAGAACGGCGATCCTGGCTGAGTCAGAACCATCAGCGGGATGAAGGGATCTGGCTGATCACCTACAAGAAAGCTACGGGCAAACCCCGGACCGACTCCGATGATGCCAAGGATCTTGATCATTGGCCAGTGGTCGGATTTCTAGAAATTGAATCCATTCTCTTCGGGCACCCCCAGCTCTCTAAACCGATCCCCTAAGAGCGATTCACCCCAGAACCCGACGACTCCGATCCCGACAAATTAAACTCCGCAGCCCGCTCCTTCAACATTTGCAACAGCGCCTGACTCTCCTCCCGACTCAACGACTGATCCTGCGTCTCCAGCCGATTGCGGAACCAAACATCCTGCTGAGCATAAGGAATCCGAATCCCATTCTGATCAAACGCGATCTTAAGCCGCCGCCGAAACTCTCGCGCCACATCCCACTGTGCCAACGGCTGCACCTTAATCCAGATCCGGATCGTCATACCATTACTGCCCAGATCATCCACCCCCAACATCTGCGGCGTATCGATGATCCGATCCTTCCACTGCCAATCCCGACTCATATGAATCGCTACACTCTCGATCACCCGAATCGCCTGATCCACATTGGTGTCATAAGCCACCTGAATCATTAGATCCACCCGTGACCAACCATTGGAAAGATTCTCCACCAGCCGGATCGTGCTGTTGGGGATCGTGATCAAACTCCCCTCCGTATTGCGTAACTGAGTGATCCGCAGATTGATATGTTCCACCAAACCCCCGCGACCATCCACCCAGATCACATCCCCCTCTGCAAACTGATCCTCCAACAAGATCATCATGCCATTGATCAGATCCTTGATCAGATCCTGAGCCGCCAAAGAGATCCCCAAACCAATGAAACCCAAACTGGTCAGCACCGGGCCTACATTCACCCCCATAAGCCCGATCGTGACCAAAATGGCAATGGAGATCACCAGCATCGTGCCCGCCCCTTTCATCACTCCTTCCAGGGTATCCAACCGCTTGATCAGACGAGAGTTTGATGATCCCTGTTGCAAAGACGACAGCCATTTACCCCTCCGGATCGTCGAGAAAAAAGAATGAACCCCCAGGTTAGAGAGTTTAATCGCTACATAACTCCCGGCTCCAACACTCGATAAACCCAGGATCCAACCTCGAACAAACACGGCATGTAAAGCATATAACCAGCGAGTTTGCGGAAAGAGCCCCAAGATCGTGATCGCGCTCCCCCCCCAGAGCACCACCCGTCCCACCTGGATCAGACGATGTTGCATATCCAACCAAACCACCTGGCGATGTGCCCGTTGTCGATCCGCAGGATCCGGCTCCACTAAAGCCAAAGCCTGGGAATCAGACTCCCTCGGCAACGCCAACTCAGACTCACAAGCCTCCCGCCGGGACAGGATCCACCGCTCCCAACGTCCCAAGATCCAGGTTGTCAACAGAACTCCCACTCCGATCCCCCCCGCGATCAGAGCCTGTCGTAGCAAGAAACTCAGCTGTCGTTCCTGATAGAAACTGTTCAGTGCCTCCCGCACCCGACGATGGACCACCCAAGCCCAAGTTTGAGGATTCATCCCCTGGGCCTCCGCATCCAGATCCGTGACGGTCATCAGGTATTGATCGTCAACATAGATCACCGGCGACTCCGTATCCGGATCGATGCGAATCTCCACATTGGGATCCTCCGGATCGACACCCTGCTCCAGGATCTGATTGAGATTTCTTTGAATAGACCGGATCCGTTGGACCAGCAAGGGAGCTTCCGGATCCTCCTGACCCTGAGGGATGGGCGTCGTGACCAGGAATAGGGGGCGGCCATCCAAATAGACGTAATCAGCCCGATAGCTGAGGTTGGCGGAGGGATTGAGAGACTCCACCAGACCCGATCCGATCAGAGGTAACGGCGACTGCACTGGCTCCGACTCCTCCTGAGCTGGAGCCTTGGCCATAGACAGACCGATCGTCAAAGCCAGAGTCCCCACAATCAGGGGCCAGCGTTGCAGAGGACGCCAGAACAGGGTGGCACAGATCATATTCTCCTCCACCAATACACCAGTTAACGCTGTGTGGCTCAGTAGAAGAGCCTAACCGATCCCCTGTTTACCGATCCTGTCCAAATGCTCAGATCCCAGAAACCTCCAACGGATCCGAGCCCCCTGTGGCAAGGGGGACCGCATCAGGCACTGCCAGGACGCTGTTAATCGATCTCGGGGTGGATCCAGATGTCTTCAGACGCAAGCTGATGGATCCGCTCTCCACCAACGGATCCTGTCCAACCCAGTGGCAGGCAAGCTTTATCTGGAACTCAGATCCGGGCCGCCACGGAACTCTGGGCTAACGCCTCCATCAGGGATCGCACCTGAGCCACCATAGCCACCTCATCCTGGAGGTGACTCACGGCCTTACCCACGCCCACCCCAGAAGCTCCAGCAGCGATCGCCAAGGCAACAGTAACGCTGGAGAGACCTGAGGCACATAACACCGGCACTGAGACCACTCGGCTGATCTCATAAGCCGCCGCCAGGGTGGGGGAAGCTTTCTCGATCAGGCCCAGGGTACCGCCGTGGGTGGGGGCGCTACAGGTGCTGCCCTCGGTTTGGATCAGATCCGCCCCCAGTCGCTCCAATTCCTCCGCCAGTTCCGCTTGCTGATCGAGGGGCAGGGTGTGGGGCACCGTCACCGACAGCAGAGTGCGGGAGAGCAGGGCGCGGGTTTGGCGGGTTAGAGCGATTACCTCCGAGGGGGAGAACTGGCGACCGGAAGCATAGAAGCTGTCATAGTTACCGATCTCCACCAGATCTGCTCCCGCTTGGACAGCAGCAGCCAGGTGTTGAGGATCCACAGCGGAGACACAGATGGGCAGATCCACCTCGGCTTTGGCCATGGCCACCAACTCAGGAGAGGCAGCGATATCCACCCAGGTGGCTCCCCCCTGTGCGGCTGCTCGCACCACCCGGCGCACCGAGATCGCATCGAAGTTTTGTAGGCCACTGATCACCTTGAGGGCACGTCGTTGGGCCAGGGCATTGAGCAGACCATGGAGAGTAACTGATTTCATAGCGACCTTGAGGAACGCAGCACAAGAGACAGATCTGATGCTAACAGCTTACACCGGTGGGGCTCCTCTGACTGCCCGGTTGGGATCCGCATCCTTGATCCACAACTGAGCTTTAGGGATCCCTATCCCCAACAATCGAGAATCTGTGTCCTCAGCCAGATCTTGATGGGAGCTCTCCTGTAGTGAACACCAAATCCATGTCAACAGAGATAAACCGATAAAAGTCAGTTCAGTTCTGTGACTGTGCCGGTTTTTGAACTGGCTTGATTGAGATCGCTCCGCTCAAGAGTTCGCCAACTTCTAAGCCAACAAAACTGCCCCTCTCCGGTGACGGGTCAGACCCTGGTACAACAGGGCAAGCTGATCACTCCCTCGGTGCTCAAGTCCGTGGAGGGTTGGACATGGATATCCAGAAGCCGATCGCCCAGAGTTGATCCGGGTTGGAGAGCTGATCCCTAATCCGCTGCGGTGGAGGCTTCTTGAACGATCAGATCCTCACAATCGATGGTGTCCGCCAAGATGGAGCTGGCCATCATGCCGGTGTGGATCTCCAGCTTGGCCGCCCGGAGAGCCTCAAATAGCAGCCGCTGCCCTGGGAATACTACACGCTCGAAATACCAGTTCTCTATATTTGTAATGCGGGCAACTTGGATCGAGCTGGTGGCGTTGACATAGCAACAGGTGATCTGCTCTGACAGATGTCCGCTGGGTATCGCATCAAGAGTTTGCATAGATCGCTCGCTGTCCATAGTTTTTTCAGCTTCTCCTTTAAGCTAACATTCCGCTGGGGGGATGGCAGTAGTCTGCGATACGGCTATCAATTTGGCTTAAAATCGGATCTGGTGGATAGAGAAAAGTAGCCACGATAACCAATTCATATCTGGATTCACCTGAGGAAGTGAGGGGTTCTTCCATTTATAAATGGATAAAGGTTACGAAATTGAGAACGTCCATTAGCAACGAGGTAAGGATCTGGGGGAAAGGTAGCAGAGATATCACTTTGAGGGTTGACCCCAGTACAGGAAACCACCGTCATTAATCCTAACAATAAATAGAGCCGGTGGCGGCTGGATCTCAGGGTAGGATCTGGGTTTGAGGACGGATCTGAGCGGGGGACAGGCGGGGGAGTAGCTCTGTGGGAGGCTCTGGGACGGATCCCCATTGATCGGTTAAGGATCCTAGGAGCTGGGCTTGGAGTAGGCGCGCCCCCTGCAGATCGAAGCTGACATTAAGAATCGCAAAGCAGATCGGTCCCTGTTGGGCGGTGGAGAGGATCCCGGCCAAGCCACTCACCTGGTTGAGGGTTCCGGATTTGGCGACCACTCCAGTGGGGAAGGTGCGTTGTTGTAGGACGCCTGGATCCTGACCGACGATTTGAAAGGCGTCTCCCAGGGTGAGATCGGCGGTGGTCAGCTCCCGTTGAATGGCGAGAAACAGGCCACAGGCGGCGCGGGGGGAGATGCGATTATCCACACCTAGGCCGGAGCCGTTGATCAGTTGGATCTCGGCTGGCGGGACTTCGGTGAGTTGGGCCGCCTGCTCTGCTACTGTTGAGGCTCCCCCTAAGGCGTCTGCCATCAGATCGGCCATGATGTTGTTGCTGTATTGATTCATGCGTTTGAGCAACTCGATCAAGGGCAGGGAGCGATGCTCGATCACGGTTTGGGCGGGGGTGGGGACTGTGGGACTCAGGCGAACTCCCCCCAGGATCTGGACCTGAGGTCTCGGGGTTTCAGGAGGAAGGGACTGGAATTGGGTCTCAGCCTCAGGAGGCCAACGGGATCCATCTAGACCGACTCTCAGGATCTCTCCAGCGCTCTGGGGCTCGGGCCGAAAGTTCATGAAGAAGGGACCTGCGATCACTAGGTCTCCCTGCACCTGCCGAATGCCCAGCTGATTCAGGGCGTTGCCGACGGCGACCGCATCCTCCCAGACAAAGAACGGATCCCGTCCCCCGGTGATGATCAGATCGCCTTGGAGAATGTCGGCTTCGATCGATCCGGTGTGGCTGATCTGGGTAGTGAAGCGGTGATCCGATCCTAGAGTATGGAGGGCGACCAGGCTGGTGGCGACTTTGGTGATGGAGGCGGCGGGCAGAGGGGTGGTGCCCTGATGGCTGCCCAGGAGAGTATTCCCGGACTGGAGCCAGAGACCTTGGCTGTTGAGGGCAAATCCCCGTTGCACCCACCGATCTAAAGCCTGTTGTACAAGGGGCTGGGTGGGTAGATCAGCCGGTGCTGCCAGAGTCTGGGCCTGAGCTGTAGCCGATCGCCTCTGAGTCTGTAGGGATCGGGATGGGGAGCCAGATAGACCACTGGCCCAGAGGGTGACCAGTCCCAGGATCAGAGCGAGGTGGTAGGAAGAGTTGCAGATCATGCCCTCTACTATATAGAAGCCGCTGCTTCCCAGCTATGAGCAGTTCGGCAGAGCCGGGGAGCGAGGTCGATCAGGCGACTCGGTTGGAGCGGAGGCTGGGATCTTCGACCTGGACACGGTTGGAGAGCACTGCGTCGGTGAGCTGATCGAGGGCTTGAATATCAACCTCGGAGTAGCGCCCTTGCCACAGCAGAGCATTGATCTTCTCCTGTTGTTGACGGGTAAGCCGATCGGAGGCCAACACCTCTTGGATGACTGTCTTAATCGTCATGGGGTCCTCGCAACAAAGGGGTTCTTCTAGAATCACTCTGGGAACCGGATTTCACATTCGGAGATCCACTGAATCTCGGTTGGGGTTAAGAGGGCCAGATCAGCAGGATTACCAGTTTGGTGGATACTGATGAGGGTGCAGCAACTGAGGGTTTCGCTGATGAACTCCCCCCTAGGATGGAATCGATCTCTGACGCGCAGACAGTTTCTTTACGCCTCCGGGGCCAGCCTGGGGTTTGGGTTTGGGTCCCCTGCGACTCGCCCCCAAGCTTCATCTGGGGATCCGGTGGTATTCGGCACCAGTTGGTATGCCCAGGCGGAACATGGGGGCTTCTATCAGGCTCTGGTGACGGGGATCTATGCCACCTATGACCTGGATGTCACCATCCGTATGGGGGGAGCGGGGGTCAATATCCTACAACTGCTGGCGGGGGGTGGG
>CAYSEO010000195.1:0-8426 GCA_964429885.1 uncultured bacterium | reverse complement strand
GGCGCAGGATGCCCGCAACTTTATGCTGAGCTTTCAGTACTGGCTGGGAGGATCACCGGATAACCTGCAGAATTTCTTACTGATGTTGGCGGATCGGTATCTGCCCTCGGTCAAGGGTCAGATCGCCTTCCAGGATCCGGTCACCTATCCGGATATGGGGGTGTGGCACCCGTTGGCCCCCAAGATGTTTGAGGAGGTGGGAGAGTATCTCACCTGGTTGAATGAGCGTGAGGATCTGTCCGCTGATGTCAAGGATCCCCTCGCGCCCTGTGTGGGCTTGGTTCTACAACGCACCCATTTGGTGACTGGGGATGATGCCCATTATGTAGCCATGGTGCAGGAGTTGGAAGCCAGTGGGGCTCGTGTGATCCCGATCTTTGCGGGGGGATTGGACTTCTCTAAGCCGGTGAATGAGTTCTTCTGGAATAAGGATGGATCTCCGTTGGTGGATGCAGTGGTGTCCCTGACGGGCTTTGCTTTGGTGGGGGGTCCGGCTCGACAGGATCACCCTAAGGCGATCGAGGCGTTGAAGGCGTTGAATCGTCCCTACATGGTGGCTCTGCCCCTGGTGTTTCAAACTACGGAGGAATGGGAGGAGAGCGATCTGGGTCTACACCCGATCCAGGTGGCTTTGCAGATCGCGATCCCAGAGTTGGATGGTTCTATTGATCCGATCATTCTCTCCGGTCGGGATGCGGTGACGGGTAAGGCGATCGCCCTGCAGGATCGGATCGAGTTGATCTCCAGTCGGGCCTTGAAGTGGGCGCGGTTACGTCGTAAGCCCAAGCTGGACAAGAAGGTGGCGATCACGGTGTTCAGCTTCCCACCGGATAAGGGGAATGTGGGCACTGCTGCCTATTTGGATGTGTTCTCCTCCATCTATCGGGTGTTGGAGTCCCTCAAGGGCAATGGCTATGACGTTCAGGATCTGCCGGAGACCTCTGAGGAGCTGATGAACCAGATCCTGCATGATGCTCAGGCTCAGTACGCCAGCCCCGAGTTGAACATTGCTGCCAAGATCTCCATCCCCGATTATGAACGGCTCACCCCGTATTACAAAGAGATCGAGGAGTACTGGGGACCAGCTCCGGGCACCCTCAACACCGACGGCAAGAATATGTTGGTGTACGGCAAGCACTTCGGCAACGTGTTCATCGGGGTGCAGCCCACCTTCGGTTATGAAGGGGATCCGATGCGGCTACTGTTCTCCCGCTCTGCCAGTCCTCACCATGGGTTCGCTGCCTACTACACTTACCTGGAACAGATCTGGGGTGCGGATGCGGTGTTGCACTTCGGCACCCATGGATCCCTGGAGTTTATGCCCGGTAAACAGATCGGCATGTCGGGCCAGTGCTATCCCGATAACCTGATCGGCTCGATCCCTAACCTCTACTACTACGCCGCCAATAATCCCTCTGAGGCTACTATCGCCAAGCGGCGGGGCTACGCCTGCACCATCAGCTATCTCACCCCTCCAGCGGAGAACGCGGGTCTCTACAAGGGACTGCAGGAGCTGCGGGATCTGATCGCTTCTTACCAGGGTCTCCGGGATGGTGGTCGGGGTGCCCAGATCGTCAGCTCGATCGTCGAGAAAGCTCGTATGGTCAATCTGGACAAGGATGTGGCACTGCCAGAAGGGGATGGCCAGGATCTATCCCTGGAGCAACGGGACAAGGTGGTGGGCCAGATCTACGCCAAGCTGATGGAGATCGAGTCACGGCTGTTGCCCTGTGGTCTGCATGTGATCGGGGAGCCGCCTACGGCGGAGGAAGCCATCGCTACCCTGGTGAGCATTGCCAGCATCGATCGCTATGAGGAGGAGATCTCAGGTCTGCCTCGGATCCTGGCTCAGAGCCTGGGACGGGACATTGATGAGATGTATCGCAATCGGGATCAGGGTCATCTGGCGGATACAGAGCTACTGGATCAGATCAATAAGGCGGCTCAGCAGGGGATCGCGGCTCTGGTGCAGGAGAAGACGGATGCCAACGGGCGGGTCTCGAAGGTGTCTAAGCTCAACTTCTTCAATATGGGCCGACCGGCACCCTGGATCGTGGCCCTCAAGGAGGTGGGCTTCCCCCAGGTGGACACCGATCGGCTCAAGCCTCTGTTTGAGTTCTTAGAAGAGTGTCTGAAGCAGGTGACCGCTGATCATGAGCTGGGATCCTTGCTACGGGCACTGGAAGGGGAGTACGTTCTCCCAGGACCTGGCGGCGACCCGATCCGTAATCCTGGGGTATTGCCCACCGGCAAGAACATCCATGCTCTCGATCCCCAGTCCATCCCCACCTCCGCAGCGATCCAGTGTGCCTGGGTGGTGGTGGATCGGTTGTTGGAGCGGCAAAAGGCTGAGAACGGGGGCCAGTGGCCAGAGACGATCTCCTGTATGCTATGGGGCACCGACAACATCAAAACCTATGGGGAATCTTTGGCTCAGATCCTCTGCTTTATGGGAGTGAAACCCATGCCGGATTCTCTGGGTCGGGTGAATAAGTTGGAGCTGATCCCCTTGGAGGAACTGGGGCGGCCCCGCCTCGATGTGGTGATCAATTGCTCCGGAGTCTTCCGGGATCTGTTCATCAATCAGATGAATCTGTTGGATAAGGCGGTGAAGCTCTGTGCTGAGGTCGATGAGCCTACCGATCAAAACTTCATCCGTAAACATGCCATGGCTCAAGCCGAAGAGATGGGTGTTACTGTCCGACAAGCAGCGACGCGGGTGTTCTCCAATGCCTCCGGATCCTATGCAGCCAATGTCAACCTGGCGGTGGAGAATAGCACCTGGGAGAGCGAGGGCGAGCTCCAGGAGATGTTCCTCAGTCGCAAGTCCTTTGCCTACGGATCGGATCTGAACAATACCCAGATGCGGCAGATGTACGAGTCATCTCTGAAGACGGTGGATGTTACCTTCCAGAATCTAGATTCCTCCGAGATCAGTCTGACGGATGTGAGCCACTACTTTGATTCTGATCCCACCAAGATCGTGCAGCGGCTACGGGGGGATGGCAAAACTCCGGCCTCCTACATGGCGGACACTACGACACCCAATGCTCAGATCCGGACTCTATCGGAGACGGTGCGGTTGGATGCGCGCACGAAGCTGCTCAATCCCAAGTGGTATGAGGGAATGCTGAAGCATGGCTATGAGGGGGTGCGGGAGATCTCCAAGCGGCTGGTGAATACCACGGGCTGGTCGGCGACGGCTGGAGCAGTGGATAACTGGGTGTATGAGGAGACCAATGCCACCTTTATCGAGGATCAGGCCATGCGGGATCGGTTGATGAACCTCAATCCTCATTCATTCCGTAAGATCGTTAGCACCTTATTGGAGGTGAATGGGCGCGGCTACTGGGAGACCAGTGAGGAGAACCTGGAGCGCTTGCAGGAGCTGTATCAGCAGGTGGAGGATCGGATCGAGGGGATCGAGTAAGATCTTGCCCAGTTTGATAGCGTGGCCCTGGGTCTGATGAGGATCTGGGGCTATGATATTTGTGTATTGCTATATACTTACCTCGGTGTCCTCTCATGGATCATTGATCTTCCTCTGACGGAGGCTACTGCTGACGGATCAGAAAGCGGATCTCCTGGAGCAGAATCTCGAAACGTTGATCGCTCTCCACTTGTCGCGGCCAAGTGCTTTCGTCTTACCCTAAGGGCTCTTATTATCAAGGAAAAACTGAGCACTAGTAACCGGGAAACCGTTGAACAAATACGCGAGAATCCCGATCTATTTCTAGAGGTGCCCCTAACTAGTAACGTGAATGAAAGATGTGCCTTTACTCTGTAAGTCTAATCTTCTCTAGATGCTTGTCGTCCCTGTAGCTCTTATTGATCATACCAGGAGAGGTATCACAGTACCTACCAATGATGGTGTCTGAGTCTCCCTTCATGATCTGCTCTGTGATGAAGGTATCTCTACAGTTATAAGGTGTTGTCCCTTGCTTGATAGGGTCCACTACTTTACGCCACCATCCATCAGCTCTATTAGCATTCTGGTAGTCAATGATCTCAGCATTCCTTGGACTAGAGAACACCAAAGCATCATCAGATGGGTTATCTGGCCTGATCGATAGCAATAGCTGTTGGCAAGCACTGGTAAGAGGTATCGTCCTAACCTTATTGTTCTTACTGGCATCTTGCCACTTGAACACATAATGACCTGTCTCAGGATCCTTGACTTTCTGGTACGATCCTCGAAATGTCACCTTGTCACAGTCTGGGGAGACATCACCCCAATGAAGACTTAACCCCTCAGACGGTCTGCACCCAGTCATAAACCAGAACGATACCAGGTTAGTGTAAGTTTGGTAGTACCGATCGGTCCTAAACGCCTCTATTATCCTTTCCTTCTCTTCCTGTGTAAACGCGTTAGCACCTTTGCCATGATCCTCAGCACGCTTACGCGTGAAGTCCTGTCTCATCTCAGAGAAAGGGTTAGTGGTGCACAACCCATAACGGTTACCGAAGTCACAGGCTGCACTCAGGTACTGTATGACACGTCTAGCTTGATCGTGAGTGGTGACCTCTAGCAGTTTAGTTCTAAACCGTAAAGGCTCAAAGCATAGGTCATCCCCTAACTTCACTAGGATCTGTCTCAGGTTGTCGTATTCCTCTAGGGTTTTACCCTTCAGACCTACCCTATTCTTGGAGTTGACTGCCATCTTCTTATGCTCAACATGTTGATCCCAAATATCCAGTAGGTCTACTTGTGGGGGTTTGTCCTTGACCACCTTCAGGGGTGGAACAGTAGTGGACTCACCCTTCAGCCCCTGCCATGCAGAGGAGAACTGTCCAGCCTTGATCGCATGGTCTATCTTCTCAGCTATCTGTCTGCCTAGCTTGATATCCTTGGGCCTGTCAACTCTACCCACTGCATGGGTATACCGTTGCCCGTTAGAGCTACAGCGTATCCGTAAGGTGTTACCGTTAGCCTCTAGGGTAACCTTGCCTATCCTCTCGCTAGTAAACGGCTTATCACTGCTGTGCATGTATTCCCTCCCTAGGCGTTGGTGGTACGAGATCGGTACTACCCCCTGCTCATGGTACCCCGATTGTAAGTCATCTCGTACCAGTCTCGTACCACGAATCGAGGTTCATATCGATTGGATAGGCAGAGATGAGAGCTATAACCCCTTGCATGTTAGAGCTTATAGAGAAAAGGCCCGATCCCTACACTGTAAGGGTCTCGGGCCTCAAGGGACTCTCCTAACTACGTTGGAGGGGGGGTGAATGGGTCGGCAGGGATTCGAACCCTGGACCAGTCGGTTAAAAGCCGAATGCTCTACCGCTGAGCTACCGACCCGGTGACTTCACAGCCCAGTCATTCTAACAGAGATCATCCCAATCTTGTCCACAGATCAGCCCTGATCCTCCTCATCCTGCATCTTTCGTCGCACCTGGTTGTAGGCAGAGAGGGCTCGCTTCTGAGCAGTGGCACATTGTTTGGGCGGCGTGGAGGCGCTGTCGGGTTCCTCCTCAGCTTGCTCTTCTGATCCAGAGAGGATCCGCCAAGCAGAGTCTGCGGCTCGGGAGAGCCGTTCCCCCCAGGATTCCGCCTCCTTGGAGAGGGATTCCCAGCGTTGATTGGCCTCTTCCTCGATCCATTCCAGGGAATTGTCCAGCTGAGCCTTGTATTTTTGACTCAACTCCTGACGCTGGGAGAGCAGATCTTTGGCCTGTTGCGCCGCCTCGATATAGGCCGCTCGGGTCCATTGGCCAGTGGTTCTCGCTTGAGATTTGGCCCGTTTCTTGATCGCATCCACCAGAGCCATCGTCGCCTGCTTAACATCATCGGAGGCATGGGGCAGCTTGTCATCCACCATTTTTTGAGTCTGAGGACTGATCTCGTCCACAACCGCCTCCACCGGCTGAGCCTCATCCTGAGAGTTAGGGCGCGAAGTCTGTTCAGCCATCTCTGCTCTCCTTGATCCCGATCCGATCACCAATCATCATCTCACTGCTCCAGACCCTAGCACAGGCACAGGAGCTGACTTTGAACCTGCAATCCATTGATACGGTCTAAGGGGACAGAATCCGATCAGGTGCAAGATAGGCAAAGGTATGGATACGTCTCGCCAACAGGCTCACTTTCTCCGTCGCGCCACCTCAGGGGCCACCTGGACAGAATTGGAGAGCACCTCCAATGCCCAGGATCAACTCCAGGCTTGGCTGCAAGATCCACAACCCAGTGTCATGGATCCGCCCCAACTACAACCGCCCCGTAGACCCGCAGAGCTCCGACAAGCCAGTCCCCAGGAACGTATGCAGGCCCGCCGCCAGAGACAGGCTCAAACCCTGGAGGTGGGTAGCTGGCTGCTCCAACAACGGATCTCGGCCTCCAATCCTCTCCATGAAACCATCACAAACATTTGGCGCGATCATCTGGTGGTCTCCTTTCGTAAGGTGCCCATTCCCCATCTGTTGTTGGACTACGATCTGCGGCTGCGACAGGGGGCTTTAGGGGATTATCAGGAGCTACTCTGGAACGTCACCACCAGCCCGGCCATGTTGTTGTATCTGGATAATCAGCGCAACAAAGCGGACAATCTGAATGAGAATTACAGCCGGGAGTTGATGGAATTATTCACCATCGGTCGCGGTCAATATACCGAAGCGGATGTGCAGGAGGGAGCTAGGGCACTGACGGGCTGGACGATCGTGCCACCTCGACTTCGACAAACGGAACAGATCGAGACTCGGTTTGTGCCCCGTCGTCATGATGGGGGTGAGAAGTCTTTCTTAGGCTATAGCGGCAATCTGAAAGCCGAGGATGTGGTGGAGATCCTGGCCAATCATCCCAGTACCGCCCGCACCGTCAGTCAGGAATTGTGGAGCCGGTTGGCTTATGCTGATCCAGAACCTGAGGTGATCGATCGGTTGGCAGGAATCTACCAGGGTCAGGATCGCAATATCGCTGCCGTTGTGGAGGCGATCTTTGCCAGCCCGGAGTTCTATAGCGAGCGAGCCTATCGCAGTCAGGTGAAAAGTCCCCAGGATTTTCTGATCGGATCGATACGACAGCTTCAGATCCAGGCGGAGCCCCAACAGGTGTTGAAACATCTGCGTACCATGGGACAACTGCCCTATGGTGCTCCCTCGGTGAAAGGATGGCCGGAGGGCAGTGGTTGGTTGAATAGCGTCTCTCTGCTCAACCGGCTGAATCTGGCTCAGCAACTGATCGATGACTATGGCGATGAGACTGGATTTGTCTATGCACCTGCGGATCTGACCCTGGCGGATCTGACCCACCTGTTACTGGATGGTGATCTGCCCGAGACCCTCGATACTCAACTGAGCGAGCTTAACATTCGAGAAGCCACCGCCCTGATCCTGGCCTCGCCCACCTATCAGCTGGCCTAGGGATATCCTGAGATCCCTTTCGATCTTTCTATCACTGTTGTTTGCACGGGATCCCCTGATCTCGAACGACCCCTTCACTGCACGCACCCAGACAAAGGACTGTAGCCCATGCACCGCCGACAGTTTCTCACCACCCTATCCGCTGCTGCTGCGATCCTGGCCCTCTCTCCCCGTTCCCAGGCGCAGGCGGGCTCCCCTACCTTACTCCTGATCGAGCTGGCCGGAGGTAACGATGGTCTCAATACCATCATCCCCTATACCGATCCCAACTATTTGAGGCTCAGACCCGATCTGGGCATTCGTGACGGCATCCCCATCAGTTCCACCGTGGCCCTACATCCCGCCCTGGAGACCTGGAAACCCCTGATCGAAGGGGGGCAGATGGCGGTGATCCAGAACGTGGGCTATCCCAATCCGGATCTGTCTCATTTTCGTTCCAAAGAGATCTGGCAGAGCGCCTCTCTGGGCAGTCCCGACAGTGGTTGGCTGGCCCGATATCTGCAATCTACCCAGGCTTCCACTACCGATGGCGTTTTCCTGGGCAGTGAATATCCCCTGGCCTTGACAGGAGATCAGATCCGCTACCTCCATCTGGCTCCCAATCTGGTGGTCAAGGCTCAAGGTCGCTTAGGACAAGCCATCCAGGCTCTCTACACCACCCCTCATGCCGATCCTTTAGCGGAACAGGTGCGGCAGACAGTATTGGAGAGCACTGAAGCGGTGGATCAGCTCACCCAAGAGGTGGAACAACGGGCAGCAGCTCAGGGTTACCCCCAGGGCAATCTAGGGCGACAGCTGGCTTTGACGGGGCGATTGCTGGATTCTGGGGCTCAGGTGGTCTACCTCACCATTGGGGGCTGGGATACCCATACCAACCAGGCGACTCGCCATAACCGTCTGCTGGATCAGTTGGGTCCGGGGTTGGCGGCCCTGCATCGCGATCTGGAGTCGAGGGGGCTAGATCAACAAGTGCTGGTGATGGTACAGAGCGAGTTCGGTCGTCGTCCAGCTCAGAATGGCTCCGTAGGCACCGATCATGGGACGGCAGGGCCTGTGATCTTAATGGG
>CAYSEO010000194.1:0-8432 GCA_964429885.1 uncultured bacterium | reverse complement strand
CGGGGGGAGCTGCGGTGTATTGCGCCCACCACCCTGGATGAGTATCGCAAGCATATAGAGAAGGATGCTGCCCTGGAGCGTCGGTTTCAGCCGGTGTATGTGGATCAGCCCACAGTGGAGGATACGATCTCGATCCTGCGGGGCTTAAAGGAGCGGTATGAGCTGCACCATGGTGTGAAGATCGCGGACTCGGCCCTGGTGGCGGCGGCGGTGTTGTCCAATCGCTATATCTCCGAGCGGTTCCTGCCGGATAAGGCCATCGATCTGGTGGATGAGGCAGCGGCCAAGCTGAAGATGGAGATCACTTCCAAGCCGGTGGAGTTGGATGAGATCGATCGGCGGGTAATGCAGCTGCAGATGGAACAGCTTTCTCTCGAGAAGGAGGATGATGCGGCCTCCATCGAGCGTCTGCAAAAGATCGAGCAGGAGCTGGCCAACCTGAATGAGGAACAACGGGCCCTCAATGCTCGCTGGCAATTCGAGAAGGAGGGTCTGGAGGAGCTACAGAACCTCAAGGCGGAGCTGGATGCGGTCAAGTTACAGATCGAGCAGGCGGAGCAGAAATATGATCTGAACCGAGCGGCGGAGCTCAAGTATGGTCGTCTGGCGGAGGTGGAGCGGCAGCTGCAACAGAAGGAGGCTAAGCTGGCGGCCCAACAGGCTGATGGCGATCCCTTACTGCGGGAACAGGTGAGCCAGGATGACATTGGCGAGATCGTCTCCCGTTGGACTGGGATCCCGGTCACGACACTGCTGGAGTCTGAGAAACAGAAGCTGCTGCGTCTTGAGGAACAGCTGCATGAGTTCGTGATCGGTCAACATGAGGCGGTGTCGGCGGTGGCAGCCTCGATCCGGCGAGCCCGAGCTGGCATGAAGGATCCCAATCGTCCCATTGGATCGTTTATCTTTCTGGGGCCTACGGGTGTGGGTAAGACGGAGTTGGCGCGGGCTTTGGCGATCTATCTCTTTGACACCGTTGAGGCCATGGTGCGGATCGATATGTCGGAGTACATGGAGAAGCACTCGGTGGCTCGTTTGGTGGGGGCTCCTCCTGGTTATGTGGGCTATGAGGAAGGGGGCCAGCTGTCGGAGGCTGTGCGTCGTCGTCCTTACTCCGTGGTGTTATTCGATGAGGTGGAGAAGGCTCACCCCGATGTCTTCAATATCCTGTTGCAGGTGCTGGATGATGGCCGGATCACCGACTCCCAGGGGCGCACGGTAGACTTCAAGAACACCTTGATCATCATGACCAGCAACATCGGCAGTGATCAGATCTTGGAGGTGGCAGGGGATGACACTCGCTATGAGGAGATGCGCACCCAGGTGTTGACCGCCCTGCGCTACAGCTTCCGACCCGAGTTCCTCAACCGAGTCGATGAGATCATCATCTTCCATGCCCTGACCAAGCCTGAGATCCGCCAGATCGTGGGGCTGCAGTTGCGACGTGTAGAGGGTCTGCTCAAGGATCAAAGCCTGCGGATCCATCTCACCGAGGCGGCCAAGGATTATTTGGGGGAAGTGGGTTATGCTCCCGTGTGCGGCGCCCGGCCCCTGAAGCGGGTGATCCCGCGGGAGAGCGAGAACCCGATCGCGACTCTACTGTTGGAAGGGGTCTTCACTCCCGGCAACACCATCGAGGTGGACGCCAAAGATCACCAGCTGGTCTTCAATCAACTGTCCACCATCACCCCCGATCAACCCCCTGAGGAACGGATCCCTGCCTGATGATCGCTACCCCCCTGCCTCACCCTGAACGCGCCTTGCCCCCTGGCATCAGTGTTCCCCTCAATGTGCCCCACGAGGGATATCACTGGGATGGCACCGATCGACGTTTCTTTGAAGGCTGGTACTACCGGGTCTCCGTCCCCGAGTCAGATCAGGGGTTTGCCTTCATGTACTCCATCGAGGATCCCATTGGTGGTCAGGCCCACAGTGGTGGCGTCGCCCAGATCTTGGGACCTGGGGATCAGCATCAATGGCGTAGTTATCCTCAAGTGCATGGGTTTTGGGCCAGCTCCGATCGCCTCGCCCTAGGACATTGGGGTCGGCTGCAGGATCAGGATCGGTTTCTACAGCCTTGTTATCTGGATCCGATCAAGTTCTTCAATCTCGTGGATTCCGGGTACCAGGCTACTGAACATCTTAATCAAGGGGTCTTCACCGATCCGGTGATCGGCACTGAGGCCCGCTGGCTGTATCGGATCGAGCCCGTCTATACCTATGGGATCCCGGCTCGGGCCACGATGGGTCCGTTCTCTTACTTACCTGTGTTTGAACCAGGCTGGCAGATCTTGATGGCCCATGGTCTAGCGACCGGTTGGGTGGAGTGGAACGGTCAGCGATATACCTTTGAGCGAGCTCCTGCCTACAGTGAGAAGAACTGGGGCGGTGCCTTTCCCAGCAAATGGTTCTGGCTCAACTGCAACGATTTTCAAGGGATCCCGGATCTGGCCCTCACCTGTGCGGGGGCGAAGCGGGGGGTGCTGTGGTGGCAGGATGAGGTGGCCATGGTCAGTCTGCATTGGCAGGGGCATTTCCTGGAGTGGATGCCGGAGAATAGTCAGGTGCAATGGCAGGTGGATCCCTGGGGAGCCTGGTGGGTCGAAGGAGATCGGGGGGATTACATCGTCCGTCTCCAGGGTCACACAGATCGATCGGGTTGCCCCCTACTGGCTCCCACGCTGGAAGGGATGCAGTTTGTCTGTCGTGACACCTTATTTGGCCAGATCAACCTACAACTGTGGCGCAAGCAAGGACAGATCCGGATCCTGGAGTTTGAGACCCACAGTCGTTGTGGCGGGCTGGAGACCGGTGGAGGACCCTGGTTGGAGACCTGGATCGGATCCTGTTGAGTGTCTTTTTATCCCTGAGAGGATCTGCTAAACTATGACCATCATTTGAGATCGCTGCTCAATGAACGTTGCCATATAGGGGACAAGTGACCTACGACACAGTCTAACCCTTGTCCCGCCCTTCAATTTCAGGCAAGATCACCCCTGAGGAACAAGCTCACTTATTTGAGCCCTTCTACCGAGCTGTGAAAGGAGATCGCTGGAGCAAACGAGGCACAGGTTTAGGTCTCACTTTGGTTAAGAAGCTGCTGGAACAACTCCATGGCACGATCCGTCTGGAGAGCCATTCTAACCGCACTTGCTTTCGGATCCATCTGCCGACCACTATCGACTGAACAACTGCTGTCATACCTTTGTGCTTGATCTGGTAACCTCATACTCCTTGAAAATACTCTGGTTTGGATAAAGCAATCTGATGGTGTTAACCAGATGTAAAGATCATAGGTGGAGCTAGTTGATGAATCAGCTATTGCGATCGTCAGTTCGCTTAGGACGTACGATCAGACAGGTTCTCCTGGTCTCAGGGCAGCTGACAATAGGTTGCGGTCGCCAATACCTGATGGATCTCGTAGGTGGCTCCAGGTACCAGAATGAACTCACTGGCTCCCACCTCACTGGATTCAGGGTTCCAATCGTAGGTATAGCCTAGACCAGTCCAGGGTACCCCAGGAGCTTGCCGATAGCTCCGGTAATAGAGCGTCTTATAGAATTCAGGATAATCAGTGATGTTCTTGATCCCTGGCGTATTGGATCCAAAACTCAGCTCACAGCGACTATCATTGATCTCAGGATCTACACAGGGACGAAAGAGATCCTCCGGACTCACCCACAGTTCTACAAAAACGTCATACTGCCAATCTGCCCCCAAACCCAGATATTGCCGCAGCCTCATATTGAGATCCCCATCGTTCGGAGTGGCTGCCGTCTGTACATACTGCTGACAGAATGCCTTAACCTGAGGCACAGTCGTGACCCAAACAACATAGTTCTCATTGTCTGAGGTATGGGTGTAAGGCTCAATGAACTTCTGATAGGATCCCTGACTCTTCCAGGTGACTACCAGCAGTTTAGAATGATCCGCATTCCACACCAGATCCTCATTTTCGGGAGTGATGGCGATCAGCGTCTCCACGATCTCATCCGGTTCAACTATGGCAGCATCCTCAACGGCCTGTTGATAGCTCTCCGGAGGTTGACTGGGGATCACCTGAGCGAGTGTGGGGTATCCCCCCGATCCCAACACCAGCAGAACGATCAAGATCCCCTGGAACATCGATCGAAATATCGATCTACTGAATTGAGCCAGTCCCTTGAACATCATGTCTCTCCTGATCAACTTTAGATCTCGCAGATGAGTGTAACAGGTTACCTCCCTGACAGCAATCCATCCAGCTCCAGAGAGAGCCCAGATCTGACCCAGAATTCAGCAGATCCGATCGCCCCAAACCTCCTCCATCTCATCGATAGCGCCTACAATAGAGGCCCGAGATGCTAAGCGATCCGAAGGTCATGATCCCACGCTGCAGAGGAGATGCCGCATGCGCCTGAGTCAGATGTTATTTGTTACCCTCCGGGAAGATCCGGCTGAGGCAGAGTTGCCCAGTCACAAGCTCCTGATCCGGGCCGGGTACATGAGACGTCTGGCGCCAGGGGTGTTTACCTATATGCCCCTGCTCTGGCGAGTCCTCACCAAGATCTCCACCATCGTCCGGGAGGAGATGAACGCCGTCGGTGGCCAGGAATGCCTGTTTCCTCAACTACAACCGGCGGAGATCTGGCAGGAGTCGGGCCGCTGGGATACCTACACTAAGGCAGAAGGGATCATGTTCGCCCTCACGGATCGCCAGGGTCGAGACCATGGCTTGGGTCCCACCCATGAGGAGGTGGTGACGGTGCTAGGGAAGGAACTGATCCGCTCCTATCGACAACTGCCCCAGATCATCTATCAGATCCAAAGTAAGTTTCGTGACGAGATCCGACCCCGGTTTGGTTTGATGCGGGGCCGAGAGTTCATCATGAAGGATGCTTACTCCTTCAGCACCGATGAAACCGATCTGAAACGGATCTATCAAGATATGTACGGGGCTTACACTCGGATCCTGTCCCGCTGTGGTCTCAAGTTTCAGGTGGTGGACGCGGACGCTGGGGCGATCGGAGGGCCTCAGGCAGCCTCACAGGAGTTTATGGTGCTGGCTGCCGCGGGTGAGGATGAGGTGCTGTTCTGTGCCGATGGATCCTATGCTGCCAATGTGGAGAAGGC
Source organism: uncultured bacterium (assembly GCA_964429885.1). GTDB lineage: Bacteria > Cyanobacteriota > Cyanobacteriia > Thermostichales > Thermostichaceae > CAYSEO01. The sequence goes on along the minus strand of CAYSEO010000194.1, from coordinate 3,320 downwards.
GGTGTCCTTACCTCCCGAGCCGGAACTCTCTCCTTTTAAGGACTTTGAAGTGATGGATACACCGGGGACGGAGACGATCGAGAAGTTGGCGGAATTTCTCAAGGCTCCCCCTAGCGCCATGGTCAAGAATATTCTCTATCAAGCGACCTTGGATAATGGGATGCGGGTTCCCGTACTAGTGAGCTTACGGGCCGATCAGGATGTCAATGAGGTGAAGCTATCCAATCTGCTCAGTCGCCGGGCGGAGAACTACGGGGCCACCAAGATCCTGACATTATCCATGGCGGATCCAGAGATCCAAAAGTCCTGGGGTGGGGATCCGATCCCGGTGGGCTACATTGCTCCCGATCTACCGGATAGTTGCATTGGGGAACGCAAGGATCTGGCGCCAAAGTTTCTGCGGCTGGTGGATCAAACCGCTGTGGATCTGGAGAACTTTGTTACAGGATCTAATCAGATCGGCAAACATGTAGCAGGGGCCAATTGGGGGCAGCAATATCCTCTCCCAGAGGTGGCGGATCTGCGTAATGCTCGGGCCGGGGATCGGTCGATTAATAATCCAGCACAGCACTTGGAAACCGCTAGAGGGATCGAGATCGGGCATATCTTTCAGCTGGGTCTCAAGTTCTCACGGGCCATGGACTGTACCTATACAGACGAACAGGGAGCACAGCAATTGATCTGGATGGGCTGCTATGGGATCGGGGTCTCCCGTCTAGCTCAGGCAGCTATCGAACAACGTCATGATGCTAAGGGGATCATCTGGCCGGAGTCAATTGCCCCTTACCATTGCATGGTGGTGGTGCCCAATATTCAGGAAGCTGAGCAGATGCAGGTGGCGAAACAGTTGGTGGATCAGCTCAATCAAGTGGGCATCGAGACCCTCTGGGATGATCGGGATGAACGAGCCGGGGTCAAATTTAAGGATGCGGAACTGATCGGCGTCCCCTATCGGATCACCACAGGACGTAGTCTCAAGTCCGGTAAGGTGGAGGTGATGCGACGCTCCACAGGCGAGAGTCAGGAGATCCTCGTGGATCAGGTGGTGCCCACTTTGCAAGGTTGGTTGCAGGCGGCTCTGAGTGAGATGGAATAACAATGTCTGATCAAACCTGGGTAAAACGATGGATTATTGGGGAGCTATCCTGGAGGCGGTTATTCACCTTCGTGTTCTCGACCCTTGGGTTTCTTTATGTCTATTTATTGATCTATGGGGCCTTCTTCGCGGATGGTAAGATTTTTCTTCCTCAGGACTCCAGCTATCAAGATAGCGATCAGATCCTCAAATTAAACTCAACACCAGATCTACAGATCTCAGCCCTCTGGTTACCCCATCCAACTGCCACCTATACCCTGCTCTATAGCCATGGCAACGCCGAAGATCTGGGGGATGTACGACCTTTACTGGAGGAATTAGGATCCCTCGGTTTCTCCATATTTGCTTATGATTACCGAGGGTATGGCACCAGTCAGGGGCAACCCACCGAACAAGGAGCTTATCGAGATATCGATGCAGCCTATGGATATCTGGTCGATCAACTCCAGATTCCCCCAGAGCAGATCATCGGCTATGGTCGCTCCGTGGGCAGTGGTCCCACTGTGGATTTGGCTCGCCGTGAACTCCTAGGCGGCGTGATCTTGGAGAGCCCCTTTGTCTCCGCTTTTCGGGTCCTCACCCATATCCCCATCGTTCCCTTTGATAAGTTTGCCAACATCGATAAGATCCAGGCGATCAATGCACCTTTGTTGATCCTGCATGGCACCGAGGATCGGACGATACCGATCTGGCATGGTCAAGCCTTGTATGCCGAGGCCCAGCAACCCAAATACTCCCTCTGGGTGGAAGGCGCTGGACATAACGATCTCTCTCGGGTCGCGGGAGAATCCTATGGGGAAGCGATCCAAAGTTTCGCTCAAGCACTTGAGGATCAGAGCTTAGGGCAGTGACCCCAAACGATCTAGCTCAATTCATCGACTGAGATCCGGCCACCTGATGGAGATGGACATCCTGTTGAGGGAATGGGATCGTGATCCCTTCTCTATCCAACCGCTTCTTCATCCGTTCGTTGAGATCAAAATACACACTCCAATAATCAGCCGTCATCACCCAAGGACGCACAGCGAAATTGAGGCTACTATCCGCCAATTCCAGCAGACCGATCAGGGGAGCTGGATCCTTCAGGATCCGATTCTCCTGGGCAAGCACCTCCCCGATCACCGTCTTGACCCGATCGATATCATCGGTATAACTGACCCCAAATACCAGATCGATCCGGCGCATGGGTTTGACAGAATAGTTGACGATATTGTCCCCTCCTAGCTTGGCATTAGGAACCACGATCACTCGATTGTCGGGACTGGTGAGTGTGGTGGTAAAGATCTGGATCTCCTCAACGGTGCCTGCTGTACCCGCCCCCTCAATGTAATCACCTACCCGAAACGGTCGGAACAAGATCATCAAGACCCCTGCTGCAAAATTGGAGAGGGATCCCTGTAGAGCCAGACCGATCGCCAAACCCGCTGCCCCCAGCACCGCGATAAAGGAGGCCGTTTGAATCCCTAACCGAGCCAGGGCGGCCAAGGCTGCAAAAGCCAGTAGAGCCGCGTAAGCCAGATTACTGACAAACGATCGTAAGGTCTGATCCACCTGAGCCCGAGCCATGGCCCGATCCAGAAAGCCCCGGACCAGCCCAGAGAGCCAAAACCCCACAGCACAGATCACGAGCGCTGCGATGATCCGAAATCCCAACTGAGTTACGATGCTTCTAATCTGCTCAGCCACTGGATCCATTCTGCAATCCTCCCGTCTAGATCTGAAGGAATAATACCATATTCCCTCAGCGTTTACAGAGAACCGGATCAGATCAAAAACATCTAGTGATCCATTTCTTGGTCAGGAGTTCATCAGTGAATTGGTAAAATTGCTTTGGTATGCATAAATAGTCTATTTATACAGAAGCAGGGCAGGGATTGGGTCACAGGGATACGGCGGCTTAGATCGATCACCTGTACGTCAGACAAGGGTCCAGCGGACATTGATTGTCGGATCATTATCGGGTCCACGGAGCTGGGTAGAGATCTATCGAACATCTCAAGGTATACTGAGGCCGCCCGAGCTGTCTAACCAGAGAGACAGACTCTCAAACAAGAGTGGATCCTATGATGAGACAGGCTGATCCGAATACGATCTATATCCTGGGGGCGGGGCCAGCTGGCTTAGCGGCGGCCTATACCCTGAGCCGCTCAGGGTACCCCGTCGTGGTCATTTAACGAGATCAACGGGTGGGAGGACGGGCTAAGAGCATTGAATACCGGGGCTG
>CAYSEO010000193.1:6537-8523 GCA_964429885.1 uncultured bacterium | reverse complement strand
AGGGAGGACATCGTGAAAGAATCCGTGATCTATCAAGACTGGATCGCCAAAGGAGAAGCTCGGGGGATCGCTCAGGGGATCGCTCAGGGTGAGGCTCAAGGGATCTCGTTCGTAGCCAGTAACCTGATCAAGCAGGGCCTAGATCTAGAGCAGATCGCAGCCGCCACAGGTTTAACTCTGGAACAGCTGCAGCAAATGCGCCAGGAGATGGAGTGATCTGCCAACCTTGCTCTATCTGGATCCGGATCGAGTGAGGATACTAAGGGCTTAACTTATCTCGGGATCCGATCGCCATATCAGAATAGTAGTGATCTAGGACCTCCACAGGGGAGAGATCCGGCTAAAATCACATGCGAGTCAGTGTGGTGGACAGCGATGCGGATACCTCAGATCTGGATGGTGGCTTTAGCAACAGTGGGGATCACGGCCACGGCCCCGCCCCCTTTGATCCAGTTCTCGGCAGCAACCCCCAATCCCGCACTCCAGGTGGGGATCTGGCAACGGTTTGGGGAGGAGCAGACGGACCAGGTACGGATCTCGGCCCCTGCAGGAGCGGTCCTGACCTTGGAGTTCCCTGGATCAGCAGGGGAGACCCAAACCCTAGAGACCCGTCAGGTGACCTTCGGTATCGTCAATCAAGCCCTGACCACCCCGGAGCAGGCTCAGCGATTGATCCTGAGTAGCCACAAGACTTTCGAGAGTGCCTACGACAGTGCCCGATCCTGGCAATCTCAAGGGATCCATGCAGAAGTGACCCAGCCAGGGGAATGGCAGGTGTGGGCCAAGCGAGGGGCTTATACTCCAGCACAACAGCAGCAGATCTTGAGTCAAGCTCAGGCCGCCTCGATCCCCACAGTCCGACTTGAGCAGGAGCAGATCGAGAGTGAGCCGTTGCTCAGCTGGGTGGTGGATGGCTTTCGTTACCATCGCACGGAGGTGGATATCTCCTCTTCCCTCGGCTATCTGCAGGTGGGAGATACCCTGTATGGCGGCTCGATCCGGATCCAGCCCAATGCCTATGGCAACTATACGGTGGTGAACGGGGTACCCCTGGAGACCTATCTGCGGGGAGTGGTCCCCCATGAGATCGGGCCAGGAGCCCCACAGACGGCCATCGAGGCCCAAGCGATCCTGGCTCGCACCTATGCCCTGCGTAATCGCCATCGGTTTGTGGCGGATAACTATGAGATCTGTGCCAACACCCACTGTCAGGTGTACAAGGGCTTGTCGGGCACTGTGGCCTCAGCGGATGCGGCCATTCGAGCCACGGTAGGGCAGGTGTTGACCTATGACGGAGATCTGATCGATGCGGTCTATTCCTCCACCAATGGTGGGGTCTCAGCCGCCTTTGAGGATATCTGGAATGGGGATCCTCGGCCCTATCTTCGCTCCCGCATTGATCGACCTGCGGATTCGACCGCTCTGGATCTGAGTCAACCGGAGGCGTTTCGGCAATTTATTCAATTGCAGGAAGGGTTCAATGAGGTGGGGGTCTCCCGCCTGTTTCGCTGGCAGATCCGCAAGTCTGTGGGAGAGTTAAGCCAACAGTTCCGCTCCAATCAGAACTATCTGGGGGTGCCGATCCCAGAGTGGCAACAGATCGCCGGCTTAACGGTGCTGTCTCGGGCAGCCAGTGGCCGGGTCCAAGAGCTCCAGGTGGATCTGCAGGGGACCGATCAGGTTCATTCCCTGGTTCTGGTGCGGGATCAGATCCGGTTGGCGTTTCCAACCTTGCCCAGCACCCTATTTGCTCCGGATCCGCTCCAGGCGGGTGAGCAGATCACAGGATATGCCTTCAATGGAGGGGGCTTTGGCCATGGGGTGGGCATGAGTCAGTACGGATCCTATACCCTCTCCCGCCAAGGCTATACGGCAGCTCAGATCCTGGACTTTTATTACCCTGGCACCACCCTGGCCCCTCTAGCGGAACTGATCGCAGATCAGTCAGGGGAGACTGACGATACAGCCAGCTTGTAAGGTCATTCC
>CAYSEO010000193.1:0-6437 GCA_964429885.1 uncultured bacterium | reverse complement strand
TCGGATCCGGCATCGTTGCTCTAGCTCAGATGCGGGGGCAGCGTGGGCACATCATACTCGTCCTCCTCCGATCCCTGCATGAAGAAGGCCTCGATCTGTTTGATGAAGATGTAGAGCACTGGAATAAAGAACAGGCTCAATACCGTCGCCACCAACATGCCCCCAAACACTGCCGTTCCCAGCGAATGTCGTGCAGCAGCACCGGCCCCAGTCGCAAACACCAACGGCAGGATCCCAAACACGAAACTGAGTGCCGTCATCAGAATAGCTCGGAAGCGAGATTGAGCCGCCTGTACCGCCGCCTGCAGGATCGATTGCCCCTGCTCCCGTAGCTGGTTGGCGAACTCCACCACCAGAATGGCGTTCTTACTGGCCAATCCGATCAGCATCACCAAGCCCACCTGGCAGAAGATATCGTTCTGCAAACCCCGCAGTTGCTGGAAGACCAACGCCCCCAACACCGCCAAGGGCACCGTCAACATGATGATCATTGGATCGACCCAGTTGTTATACAGACCCGCCAGCACCAAGAAGGCGAAGATCAGACCTACCCCAAAGATCAAGGGTGCCAAGCCCCCTGACTCAACTTCCTCCAGAGAAAGACCGGTCCATTCAAAGCCCATACCCGGTGGGATCACCTCCGCTGCGATCTGTTCCATGGCCTGCAGAGCTTGGCCAGAGCTGAACCCAGGGTTGGCCTGTCCCTGGATCTGCACCGAGCGGAAGAGGTTGTAATGGCTAATCACCTGAGGTCCTGCCGTGGGCTCCACATTCACCAAGTTGGTTAAGGGGATCAAGGCGTCTGCATCAGTGCGAGAGCGAACGTAGAGTCGATCGATATCCTGAGGCTCCAGACGGAAGGGTTGATCCGCCTGGACATAGACTCGATAGTTCTGGGCAAACAGGTTGAAGTTGTTGACATAGCTGCTACCCAACATGATCTGTAGAGTGTTGAAGATATCGGTCGGCATCACTCCCAGCAACTGAGCCCGCTCCCGATCCACGTCGATCCGTAACTGAGGGCTGCCAGCCGAGAATGAAGGAGGGAAGACGTTGAGGACAGGATTCTGACCTCCCTGGCCAAAGATCGCCCGACTGGTATTCTCCAAGGCCTGAAAATCGTTGGTTGCTCTCCCCTGCAACTGGAAGTCGAAACCACTGGCGTTGCCCACCCCTTCAATGGGAGGAGGATTGATCGGGATCACCAGTCCCTCACTGATGCCTCCCAGGAGAGGTCCCTGTAAGCGTTGGGCGATCTCCGGAGCCGTCTGTCCTGGACCCATGCGCTCAGACCAGGGTGCCAGGGTGGTGAAGATCAAACCGTTGTTGGGTGCGGCTCCTGAAAAACTAAAGCCCCCTACTGTCACAATATCCACAGCCTCAGGCACAGTCTGCCGAATGAATCCAACGGCTTTATCCATCACCCGTTGTGTGTAGTTAAGAGAAGATCCCACCGGGTTTTGAACAAAGGCAATCAGATATCCCTGGTCATCCGTGGGCACGAACCCAGAGGGCACCACCTGAAACATCCAGCCTGTTGCAGCCAGAGCCCCAAGGAACAACACTAAGATCAGATAGCGGATCCGGATCACCCCACCCAGGATCCACTGGTAAAAACGCCTGAGCTGCTGGATCATGCTCTCCAGAAGGTTCATCAACCGACCCCAAGGACCCCGTCGCTCCCCTTGGGGGCGAATGATCAGAGCCGACAAAGCCGGTGAAAGCGTCAAGGCGTTGAAGGTGGAGATGATCACCGAGAAGACAATGGTCATGGCGAACTGTTGATACACCTGACCACTGATACCGGGAAAGAAGGCCACCGGCAGAAACACAGCGATCAACACCAGGCTGGTACCAATGATCGCCCCAAAGATCTGCCCCATGGCCGCTGTCGCGGCTTGACGAGGCCGCATGCCTCGATCTTGGACATAGGTGGCCACCGCCTCCACCACCACAATGGCATCATCCACCACCAGCCCTGTCGCCAGAGTCAGACCAAATAGGGTCAGGGTATTGATCGAGAAGCCAAACACCTGCATGAAGGCAAAGGTGCCTATCAAGGATACCGGGATCGTGATCGTCGGGATCAGCGTCACTGGGACGTTTTGGAGAAAGATGAAGATCGTCAAAACCACCAAGCTGATAGCCATCAGCAGCGTGAAGATCACTTCCAGGGTGGAGGCTTCGATGAAGGTGGTGGTGTCGTAGGGAATCCTGTGGATCAGTCCCGGAGGAAAGTCTTGGGAGAGCCGCTCCATGGTCTGGGCCACCTGACTGGCGATCTGCACCGAGTTGGCATCGGAGCGCTTCAGGATCCCCATGCCCACAGCATCAGTGCCATTGAGCTGAAAGTTGGTGCTGTAGTTCTCCGCCCCCAGCTCCACACGACCGACATCCCTGATCTTGATCAAGGAGCCATCCTCACCAGTCCTGAGGATAACGTCTTCGAATTCCTCTACCGACTCCAGTCTCCCTTCTGCGAGCAAGGTGATCTGATAGTCCTGAGTCTCAGGCAAGGGCGGTTGCCCCAACTGACCTGCAGGCACCTGAATGTTCTGACCCGCCACCGCATCCACTACATCCTGAGCGGTTAGACCCCGTCTGGCCAACTGACCTGGATCTAACCAGATCCGCATCGAATAGGTGCGCTCTCCAAACAGCTGCACTGAGCTGATGCCATCGATCCGGTTCAGCTCATCTCGCACAAACAGATCAGCGTAGTTGCTGAGAAAGACCGAGTCGTATTCCCCATTCTCTGAGGTGAGTGCCACGAACTGCACGAAACCAGAGTTACCGGATTTATCGACGATCACCCCGGTCTGGTTCACCTCCTGGGGCAGCTGTCCTTGCACCCGCGAGGTGCGGTTCTGGACATCCACGGCGGCGATATCGATGTCCGTACCCAACTCAAAGGTGACCGTGATCACCGTGCTACCATCGCTGGAGCTGGTGGAGGAGAGGTATTTCATCCCCCTGACCCCGTTGATCTCCTTTTCCAACAGATTGGTGACGGAGGTCTCCACCACCTCGGCACTGGCCCCGGTGTAGTTGGTCTGAACCGTGACCGTCGGCGGAGCCACTGAGGGGTAGTACTCGATCGGCAACAAAGGTAGACAGATCAGGCCCGCCAGGGTGATCACGATCGAGCAGACCATGGCCAGGACAGGGCGCTTGATGAAGACCTCGATAAACATGGGCGGGGCTCGCTGGGTTCGATAAGGGCTTAAGGCTAGGCAAATAATGTATCGAGTTACGGAGATCCAAGATCCCGAAAGATCCAGAACCTGACTTACTGCTGAGGTGGACCCTCCCCACCTGGTTGCTGTTGCATCTGTTCCATCACCACTTCCTCATCCAGGATCGGTGCCCCTGGGAAGATCTTTTGTAAGCCGGAGACCACGATCTGTTGATTGGGATCCACTCCTGAGAGCACCTCGTAGTCATTGCCCTGCAGGATGCCCAACTGCACCGGCACCTGATTGGCAGTCATGCCCGTCGGCCCCCCCTCATCTACGGTAAAGACAAAGGTTTGAGCGGCCACCCGTGAGATGGCTGTGGTGGGCACCACCGGGCTCTCTTGCTCCTCCCAGATCACCCGTGCTCGGATCAGCTCATCGGTGCGGAGTTGGTTATCGCTGTTGTCGTAGAGGGCCTTGACCAGGATCGTCTGGGTACTGGCCTCGATCGTAGGGGAGATAAACGAGATCTGGGTGGTTCCCAACAGATTACCCTGAAGATCTAGTAACTCCACCTGAGTCTGCCCCTCCCGCAACCGAGGACCCTCCTCCACCGGGATCTGGATCGACACCTCCAACACCTGATTGACACTGATCGTGGTCAGCACCGTCTGAGGGGTGACATAGTTGCCGGTCTTGACTGGGACATCCCCCACTGTTCCGGCAAAGGGAGAGATCACCTGAAACTGCCCCAACTGTACCTGCTGCTCGGTGGCCTCCGCCTGAGCACGGGTCAGAGATCGGCGCGCCTGTTCGATATTGGCCTGTCGCTCCTGGATCACCTGCTCCTGGGCCTCTAGATCCGACAGAGCCTGCTGATAATCCCGCTCTGTGCTCTGCAGGGCCTCCAATGAGATCGCCCCCTGGGACTGTAGTTCCTGATCTCGATCCCGTTTCTCCCGAAAGAACTCCAGTTGAGCCTCCTGCCGCAGCATGGTGGCCTCCGCTGTCCGCAACGCTGCCTCGGCTGTCTGGAGGCCCGCTTGCGCTTCCTCGATGGCCGCAGTCCGACTCTCCACAGTGGCCTGTTGTGTCTCGGGATTGATCTGAATCAACGGAGCCCCAGCTTGCACCTGATCCCCCAGCTGGACGAACACCTGATCCACCCGTCCACTCACCTCAGGACTGATCTCAGAAGATTGGCGGGAATCCAGCTCCGCGATAAACACTGTAGTATCCCGTAGCGGCTTGACCTCCACGCGCCCCAGACCCACAGGGGTGCCCGGTGGTCCTTCCTGTCCTGGTTCCTGGGGAGCCCCACCGCAGGCCCCGATCAGCACAACGGTAGCGGTGATCAATCCAGGAAACGCTCTCATCCATGCCATGACGGAATCTCACTGGTGGGGGAACGACTCAATCACGTTACTTTAAGTGGCAAAGAAAAAGAAGAAGATCTAGGGAGATTCCCTCAGGATTTCCATGCCCTTACCAGGGTAATCGCTGACCCGATCCCTGCCTCTGTCAGATACCGCTTGACCTCGGCTCAAGATCTTGAGTAAGCAACAAGTTGCAAGTTTAACAATACTAAACACTCTAACTGAGATAGGTCTCCCTGTCGACTCCTGCGCGGACAGGCCTAGGGATCTCTCCTGTCAGTAGGCTAGGTACATTTTCTGTGGATTGATCGAGAACAAATCTAGAGTTCTAACCGAGTAAAGCCCGTAAACCAAGAAAGATCCCGGCTCCCAACAGGGCCGCCACTGGAAACGTTAACACCCAGGCAGACAGGATCGACCCTAAGATGCCATAACCTGTGAATTCTGTATCTTTATTCAAACCAATGCTAAACACACTCCCCACCAGGGCATGGGAGGTGGAGACCGGCAGACCGGCCCGAGAGGCCAGTAATACCGTGGTAGCGGTGGCCAATTCAGCACTGAAGCCGCTGCTGGGTTGCAGTTCAGTGATCGTGCTGCCCACGGTGGTGATCACGGTCTTCCCCTGCAGGGCCAACCCGGTCACGATCGCTGCTCCCCCTAAGATCAACATCCAGACCGGGATCACCAGTTGCGGATCGGGTACCGCATTCTGGGTGTAGATGAAGCCGATCACCGCTAGAGGAGCGATGGCATTGCCAATATCATTGGCCCCATGGGCGAAGGCTACAAAGCTAGCACTGAGCACCTGCAGCGATCCCAACCGACGCTCGACTCGCTCTAAGGGAGGATCTGAGGATGCCGGAGGTTGACGGAGCCCCCAGAGAGTTAACCCGAGGACTGCCACCGATCCCCCCAGGATCATATAGGTATGGTTGGGTAGATCAAAAGCTGGGAAGAGTCCCCCCATCGATCCGAAGATAGGGGCCACGATCGTACCGAAGACGCCAATGGCCAGGGCGCTCAGCCAGGGACACCACTCCAGCCAACGGCTCAGGGGCGACGGCTGATCCAGCAAGCCGCGTCGCAGCTGACTGTACAGCACCACAGCCAAGATCCCACTCATGAACGGAGTCAAGATCCAGGCCACAGACAGCAATCCTAAGCTGGACCAGTTGACCCCTACCGCTCCCACCGCCGCGAAACTAAAGCCTGCTGTAGCTCCCACCACCGTATGGGTGGAGGAGACCGGATTGCCCGTGATCGTCGCGATCTGGATCCAGAGGGTCGAGGCGATCAATACTGCCAACATGCCCAGCATCAACAGTTGGGGATCCTCAGCATAACGCTCTGGATTGACTAAATTGGCCAGCCGTGTCGCCACCCGTTGGCTAAATAGCACCGCCCCGCTAAACTCCAGGATCCCAGCCACCCATAAAGCCTGCTTGAGGGAGAGCACCCCTGATCCCACCGAGGTGCCCATGGAGTTGGCCACATCATTGGCCCCCAGGCTCCAGGCCACACCAACTGCAAATAGAATAGCCAAGATCAACCAGAGGAGAGGCATTGACATGGATCAGGTTCCCGACGTGAGTCACAGTACAAACATTAACTTTGATCTTTGATCTTAAGGGCTAAGGTCAAACGATCGTCATGTCCTCAGGAGTGTGACGACTGCAATAAGTAGATCGGCAAAATTGCTTTGATATGCACTATATGGTCTGTATAAACGTTTTTGCTGATCGACTTACAACCCACTTTACTTAGTAATTCAGCTCTCCAAGGAACCTATACAGCCCTACTCAGAAAGGCAAGGTACAGCAGCAATGCAGCAACAACCATCTGTGACCACACTGCTGTAGCTCATCTTTGTGGGGAAAGCTAT
>CAYSEO010000192.1:0-8526 GCA_964429885.1 uncultured bacterium | reverse complement strand
ATTACTGCCTAAGAGCTCTCAGAGATCTAGGCAGAACTTTCCACTGCTCAGTATAATAATCTGCTGCTTCGAGAGATGTTAGCATGTTGGGGTTGCAAAACCACAATCTTTGCGAGCCAGTAGGCAGAGAATCATGCAGATCACTCCTCCTCGTTCCCCTCGCCTGCTTCGGTGGGGGGCTGTTCTACTGGGATCTCTATGGTTGCAGGGGAGCATCCCTCAGATCGGCATAGCTCGCTCCTGGCCTGAGATCGTGGCGGACGGAGAGATCCGGGTGGCTGTCAAGGAGACAGTGGCCCCATTGGGATTTCGAGATCCTCAGGGAAACCTGGTGGGGTTTGAGATTGACCTGGCTCGGGAAGTGGCGGATCGGTTACTGGGATCCCCTCAACAGGTGGAGCTGATCCCGGTGGCCAATGTGGAACGGCTGAGCGCTGTGGTCACCGATCAGGTGGATATTGCCATCGCTCAGGTGGGGATCACCCCCAATCGAGCCCGTCAGGTAAACTTTAGCTCCCCATACTATTTCGATGGCACAGCGATCGCGGTGGCGCAAGGGCGAGAGATCGAGTCCTGGTCCGATCTGCGGGGCACTGCGGTGGCGGTGTTGGAGTTCTCTGATGCCATCTCCTCTCTGAAAGCTCAACTGCCGGAGGTGGAGCTGATCCCGATCCCAAACTATCAGGTGGGTACGGAGTTACTGCTTGCGGATGCAGTCCAGGGGTTCGCCGCTGATCTGACGATCCTGTCCGGTTGGCTATCGGATCATCCGGATTACAAATTGCTTCAGCCCCCTTTGTCTCGAATTGGTTTAGGGGTGGTCCTACCCCGTGGGGGATCGGCAAGGGAGTTAAACAAACGAGTCAACCAAGTGATCAACGAACTGGAAACCTCGGGATGGTTACGGGAGAAAGCCGATCAGTGGGGGCTACCTTAGTTTACAGCTCGCTCAAGAACCCTGCACGGAGATCTGCTCCTCCAAGCAGCTATCCTGCGGTGCGGAAGTGGAACAAGACAGATGATGATGAGCCTCTGAGGGATGACGAAAGCCCCGAGCGAACCGATAGAGGGTTTGACGCAGATCCTCCAGATGTAGCTGATCCTGAGCAGAGATAAACAGGGCATGGGGATATAACAGTCGCACATCCTCCACCCACTCCGAATCAACACGATCGATCTTATTGAAAATCAGCTGACGGGGTCCAGTGGCTGTGGACATGTCATCCAACAGCTTCTCCACTGCCTCGATCTGGATCTCCCAATTGGGATGAGAAAGATCCACCACATGCAGCAGAGCATCCGCCTCCGTCACCTCCTCTAACGTGGCCTGAAAGGCATCCACCAGTTGGGATGGTAGCTCCGTCAAGAATCCCACCGTATCCGTCAGCAGCAGCTCCCTGCCCCCAGGGATCTCCAAACGGCGAGTGGTGGGATCCAAGGTCGCAAACAACTGATCAGCAGCGTAAACTTCAGCCTGAGTCAGAGTGTTCAGTAGGGTGGACTTGCCCGCATTGGTGTAGCCCACGATGGCGATCACCGGGATCTCCGCCTGTTCCCGACGCTGTCTGAGCCGTTGCCGGTGGGCCCGCAGATCCTTGACCTCCTGTCTCAGCTTCGTGATGCGCCGTTGAATGGCCCGCCGCTCCATCTCCAACTGGGTCTCACCGGGACCTCGGGTGCCGATCCCACCCCCCAGTCGGGACATGGTGCGACCTCGGCCCACCAAACGAGGCAGCAAGTAGTTCAATTGGGCCAGCTCCACCTGTAACTTACCGGCTCGGGTTCTGGCCCGCTGGGCAAAGATATCCAGGATCACCTCACTGCGATCCACCACCCGTACCCCCACCTGTTCCTCCAGGGCTCGCACCTGACTGGGGGAGAGCTCCCGGTCGAAGACCACCATATTGGCCCCCAGATCCTGTACCAATAGCGCCAGCTCCTGCACCTTACCGGAACCAATCAGGGTTTGGGAGCTAGGCCCCTCCCGTCGTTGCCACAGGGTATGGAGCACCTGCCCTCCAGCAGTCTCCACCAATCGCCGCAGCTCCTCCAACACATCCAATGTGTCCTGTTGAGTCTGATGGGGATCCCGTAAGCCCACCAGAATGGTCAGATCTTGAGCGGCCCCCACCCGACGAGCCGTGGCCTGGCGACGGAACTCGCTCTCTAAGTTCTCCACCAGATCGATCAGGTCCTGTTCCACCACCTCGGTCAGATCCAGGGGCTCGGAGACCATCCACCGCTGTTCCGGATCCGGGATCAGATAGGCGAGATGGGCCTGTTCAATAAAGCCCGTGGCCGCTCCCCCTCGCCGCCGAAATCCACCTGATTTGGAGACCGTGAGCGTGATCAAGACATCCAGTCGCTGTAGAGCCATCGCCAACAGTGCTTTCTGACCCGGTCCCTGAGATCCTGAGCCCGTTTGCACAGCGATACATCGGATCCCCGACAGACGCTCCGATCCCTGGCGTGGCAGCTCCAGAGCTGGGATCTGGGTCTCGAAGGGATGGCCTACACCCACCCGGATCACCTGACCCCGACGATTGAGGTAGACACTGAGGGGCTGATGCCCGATCTCCTGGCTAATGGATCCCAGACGTTGGGCGAACTCCGCAGTAAGCAGCCGATCTTGAGGCAGACGCTGCTGATAGAGCCGTTGTAATTGTTTCTGCTGATAGGGCTTGAGTCCCTTGCTGTGCAGGATTTCGATAGGCGCTGTTCTGAACGCGATAGGACCAGTTGAGCAGTGTCGGACTGGTATCTATCAGCATAGGCCCGACTCAGGGAGATCGACCAGCCGCTCCTCTACCGATCCTGACCGCAAAGCTCGATCTGATCGGATCCTCAAGACTTGTAAGGTAAGCTGAGAAACAGATTCATGTATTGAAAGAGGACGCTTGAGGTTTAGAGGATCAGCATGGATAGGCGTCGATGGTTCGGGATCGGACTCGTGATGATCGGGCTACTGCTCAGCAGCTTTACTCTGCCTTTACAAGGGTTACAACTTCACAGGGATCGATCAGGGGAATATGAGTTCTTCTATCCGGGGAGCTGGGGCCCCGTTCCTGCACCTGCGGGGATCGAGGTGGCCTTTCAGGAGCGAGGTCGTCCCACTGAAAACGTCAGCTTGGTGATCAGCGAGGCCAAGGCCGATCGCCAACTCGAGGATCTAGGGACCCCCTCCGAGGTGGGTCAGACCTTACTTCAACAAATGATCGCCCCGCTGGGCGCTGCCCGTCAGGCGGATCTGGTCTCTGCCAAAAATCAGATGATCGAGGGCAAAAGCTATTATCTACTGGAGATCAAGGTCGAGCTACCGGCCTCCGCCAATTCCTTCCTCGATGGATCCACAATAGAACGCCACAATTTAGCCAGTTTGGCCATTGATCGGGGCAAGGTCTATACCTTTAATCTATCCGTCTCCGAGGAGCGGTGGAGTCGAGATCAGACCCTATTTCAATCTGTGGTCAACTCGTTCCGGCTCCATTGACGGGGTAGCTTTCCTGAGCTGAACCCACAGGTGACGATCCACTGAGTAGATCTGCGATGGCCCAAGGCGCCAGAGCGGGGTCTAGAGATCGGTATGATCCCTGAGCGCAGTGGATCCCGAGTCGGGCAGACTGGTTATGGAGGTTACTCATTAACCTTTGCCGTCCCCTCAGTGTCCCAGAATCTATGTCCCAGATCATCTCTCTACTGTCTAAGCTATACAACCTCCCCATGGAAGTGCTGGACGCGATCCGGAGCATCCTACGTCGTCCCAAGGCCATGCTGATGCTGCTACAGATGAGCCCTCCCCTGCCGAAGGAACATTTGGATGATCCAGACCTGATCTATATCTATCCGGCGGCCTTTATCCATTGGTCTCGGTGTATGCACGGCTTGGCGGCCTGGGAAGGATCTCCTGTACTCAGCTATGGAGAGTATGTAGCCCAGATGGAGATCCTGTTGGGACCTACGGATGTGGCCCTGCGGGATACGCCTCAACCCTGACTCGGTGGCTCTCAGGATCGAGCTTCGGAGGCTGGTCCACTGCCGTCCGGATCCCCGACCACCACACACCACTCATGTAGCTCATAGGTGACACAGCCGTTCCGGACCAGTGGATCCTGAGCGACGATCTGTTGGGCCTCTGCGAGGGAGGCTGCCTCAAATAACAACATCCCACCCCCTCTTTCCTTCCAGTAACCCGTGCAAGCCTTATGGCCCTGTTCATTCAAGTGTTTGACATAGCGGATGTGATCCGGAACATAGTGATCAAAGATCGGCTTCTCGACGATCCCCTGTTCGATCTTGGCGTACCAGGGCAAGGGCTTGACTCCAACGCGTACCCCTCGATCCTAGTCCCTACAGATCCCGGCTTCCAGCACTGTTGAGGGTCGCTCATCCTTGTGCGACAGGTTGTTAAGTAGATCAGCAGAAACGTCTATACAGGCTATAGAGTGCATGTCAAATCGCTTGCTTCCCTCTGGCCTCAGCCAAGCCAGCTGATTCCCTCAAACTGTCTCTACTAAGACTATTGACACCGAAAGAGACGGATCGCTATGCTGAGTGGGTGATAGTTCGGGTTCCAACTGTCGGCACTGATCTAGTCTCATCCACTGGGGTGAGGATCACTCAGTCAAGTTGGGACAGGACAGCCGTTCGGGTTTTGGAGGCGATCATCATGTTGACCTTTGTTCTTCCCCTGATCACGCAAGCCTTAGGGATGGCAGCAGCAACCGTGTTTCTCTTGGATTGGGCCAGGCATTCCGGCTGGTTTTGATCTGTTGTCATCGACTGTAATCGGCAAAAAACTGCCGCTTGGGAAGGTTCCCAACTCGGCAGTGCTTCGATCTCTGTTTCTCTGTGCAAGCTCAATTCAGGTCAGACCCAGGAGCATAAGTGAGTCCTTGGTGTCCCTTAGATCCAACCCTAATCATCAGCTCATAGCCACCCGAGACCGATCGTAGGAAGCCCAGAAGGAGGGCTGTACCTTGCCCTGGATCGGCGTCCAGTAGGAGGCATCAGCGGCTTCCAAACCGATCTCCTTGGTGCCCCGCCCCAGCATGGACTGCTGACGGTTCTTGATCCAACGATGGTGGTTCATCATCATGAGCCGCGCCATCTGATCCACCGATACGGCAGGTTCTGGAGCGATCACAGCATCACTGACCCCCACATGAACTGGAGCGGCTTCCGGTGCAGGCTGGGTCTGATAGGCCACACCCCGATACATCAGGTTGAGGTTGGTGCTCAGCACGGGGGCCTTGGTCAGGTGACGGAAACGCCAGTCGCATCCCCGATACTTACCGCCCACTTTGCCCAGAGACACCGCCGTAGATCCAGGGGTGTAGTCGTAATTCACACCACGGTAAGACAGTTCCATGTTATTGACCTCCTAAGGAAGATGACATCACGTGCGTTCCTTCAGGATGAGGGTCCTTACTTCCGTCTCCCTGTCCTTGCCTCATAACCAAGACTGGGGTAGAGAGATGAACGTTTTCTTTATCTTTCTGTATTGTCTGCTACGGTTTTACCTGATCGCAAGGGGTATTAGGAATCTTAATCGATTATGGATATTTGATTAGCGCAAATTAACAATGCCGCCTTTGCATGGAATGGAAGCAGGGATCCTGAGATCTGGTGCGGCCCAGCTCAGGCACCCCCAAGCGGCCAGCGCCTAACGTCAGCCCGATCGTGGCATCTGACGAAAATCGATGACTGTTTGGGGACACCATAAGAACGGGTGCCCTGCTTGGATCCGATGAAGACTCTTGACGGGTTAGGAAGAGGCGGGATCAGGGAAGTTGCTGATCGCCAGCTCCGCTCCGAGCTGTTTCACCAGATCGAGAAACTGAGTTTCTTGCTTGGCTGAGATCGCTTGCTCTGCCTGTTGGAGGAGGGTTTGGAGTTTGGCCCCCCGTTCCGGATCTGTTTGTTGCACGGTCTGGATCATGGCTTCCGCCTGTTCTAGGATCCAGCCTGGATCTAACTCCTCCAGATCCAGATCGAGGTCTGCCTCCTCTGACTCGTCCGCAAACAGGGTATCGATCTGAGAACGGGCTCGGGTGAGCTCATGGCTGGAGAGGCGCTGAGTTGTGGCGTCGTTGACGATCAGGGAGCTTTGCTGATTGTTGCCCTTCTCCGTGGCTGTCACCGTCAGGATCCCATTCACGTCGAAATCAAAGTGGACCTCAATGGCCAGATCTCCAGCCGGACGAGGGGGAAGGTTTTCCACCCGAAAGGTGCCCAAGGGGACATTCTCACTGGCTCGTTGGTTCTCCCCTTGGTAAACCTCGATCTCCACCATCCTCTGGTTGGGGGACAGGGTATGGTAGACATCCGAGCGGGAGACTGGGATCACCGTGTTGCGAGGGATGATCGTGCTGAATACATCGGGCATCGGACCCATGATCGTATCCATGACTGCCGCGATCCCCAGGGAGTGAGGGATCACATCCACTAGGATCGAGTCCACGGGCGCACCACTGAGCACCCCTGCCTGTAGGGCCGCCCCCAGGGCTACACAGAGATCGGGCTGGATATTGTCGTAGGGAGCCTGATTGAGATGATCCTCCACCCGCTGACGCACTAGGGGAATGCGGGTCGATCCCCCCACTAGGATCACGCGATCCAGATCTTGGGGCTGCAGTTGGGCATCCTCCAGAGCCCGGTCGATAGCGGTCAGGGTCTCCGTCAAATAAGGCCGGATCAAGTCCTCAAAGTCCTGCCGGGAGATCTCACTCTCTAAGTGGAGGGCGGTTTTACCTTTACTGGAGAGGAAGGGCTCTCGGACATTGGCAAAGACATGTTCACTCAAGCGGATCTTGGTCTGTTCTGCCGCCCGTAGGAGCCGAGCTTGCTTGACTGGATCCTCGGGGAGATCCACACCATGGGCCTCGCGAAAGCGGCGGGCCAGTAGGGTGCGGAGTTCGCGATCGAAGTCATCTCCGCCGAGGCGATTGTTGCCATGGCTGGCCAATACCTCCGTCACATCGCCCGTTAGCTCCACGATCGACACATCAAAGGTGCCTCCTCCCAGGTCATACACCAGGACCCGTTCGGTCTCCTCGGCGCGAATGTCATAGGCCAGTGCTGCCGCCGTGGGCTCGCTGAGGATCTGTAACACCTCTAAACCGGCGATCTCTCCAGCCTCCTTGGTGGCCTGCCGTTGGGCATCGGTGAAATAGGCAGGAACCGTGATCACCGCTTGCTTGATCTCGGTTTCCAGGGCGGCCTCGGCTCGCTGTTGCAGGGCGCGCAGGATCATGGCTGAGATCTCTTGGGGCAGATAGTCCTGATCCCCTAGGGAAGTGCGTTGGGGGCTACCCATCTGCCGTTTGATCGACTTGATCGTGCGTTCCGGGGCGGCGGCGTACTGGCGTAGGGCATCTCGACCCACCAGTAGCTTGCCCGCTTGATTGAGGCCCACACAGGAGGGCAACAACACCTCACCATCCTCATCCGGGATCACGATGGCCTGACCCTCTTGTACAACGGCCACAACCGAGTTGGTAGTTCCTAGATCGATGCCAACAGCGATAGCCATAATCAGTCTTCTTCTCCTTGCTCGGGTTCCGCAGCCACGATCACCTGAGCCTCCCGCAGGATCCGATCGCCCCAACGGTAGCCCCGGACAACCTCCTGCAACACGGTCATGGGGGGTTGGGGGCTCGGTTGTCGATCAAGGCCAAACATGCTCTCCGGATCGAAGGGATGTCCCAGGGTTGGGATAGGCTCCACCTGGCGGCGCTGCAGCACCTCAAGTAGGGTTTGCCGAATCAGATCGATCCCTTCCCCACCACTACTGATCACCTCTTGTAGCTGAGGATCAACACCGGCAGCAGGCACAGAGGTCGTTGGGGACCACAGACGCCGCAACCAGCCCAAGGGTCCTGGATCAACCTCGGAGGATCGGGTCTCTAAACAGGAGGCCGCCGCATCTTGCCAGTGAGCTTGGGCTTGATCGAGGGTATCCAATACCTCAAGTAGCTCCCGCAGAAGGGCTTCCTGTTCCTTGCGAGCTTGAGCTTTCTGGGTTGAGAGGGAGTGGGAGGTCACGGTGGTCAATCGATGAATTGATGAATCATTAATTGCTCAGATTCTAGAGGGTTCTCGCCTCGCTGACCAGAGGATCGGGCTAGAACGTCAGTCGCAGCAGATCGGTGAGGGTGATCTGCACCACAGCTCTGGCCTTCTGTTCCACATGTTCCAGTTTCTGAAGAGACTCTGGATCGAGTTCCGCCTGGAAAGGCCGGATCGTCAAGATCTCATCGGAGGGTGACTTGCTTTGCTGGCTGAGGGTCTCATAGGCAGCTCGAATGGCTTTGAAGTCTTGGGGGTGGCTGTGGGCGGGATATTGGCGGAGGCGGGCATGATAGGCGGCTTTGATCTGGGCTGGAGTGGCGTCAGGACTGATCCCCAGTTGCTCATGGGGGGAGGAGAGGCTGGCGGGTGAGAGGGAATCGGTCATGGGGGTTAGTATCAGCGTCGAGAGCGTCTCTTGTTCTGTTGGGATCCCTTGCCGGACTGGGTCCGACGTTT
>CAYSEO010000191.1:0-8558 GCA_964429885.1 uncultured bacterium | reverse complement strand
GTCTGTCTCCCGCAGGTCCGCCCCCAACAGATCGGTTCCCCGTAGATCCGTCTTGCGTAACTTCGCGGAGCCCAGATCGGCATAGCTGAGATCCGTGCCCCTCAGGTTGGCATAGCTCAGATCCGCAAACCCCATATCGGAGTAACTCAGATCTGCCCCTTTGAGATCCGCACTCTGCAGATCCGCATGTTCCAGCTTGGACTCCTTGAACGCTCTCTCCCCTGCCGCATATCGCTCCAAGAGATCCTTGACACTTCTGATGGTTCGAGCAGTGGACATAGGCTGTTTTCTCCTGGACGGCATAACGAGAGAACTGAGTCAGTGGACGACAGGCAGATCCGTGCTTTGGGTATTACTAGCACAACTATCGATCAAGATCATCTCCTGTTAGGGATGAGACCCCATGGCTGATCCCCAGGCAGGGATCCCTGATAATGAAGAGGTCGCGCACCCAACCCCGATGCAAGTCGAGTTTCAGATCTTTCGCCAACTGCCTCCTGCCTCACCCCAGATGCAGACCTTCCATGTGGAGGCTGAGCCCGGCACCACCATCCTGGACTGTCTCTTGGAGATCAAATGGCAGCAGGACGGCAGCTTAGCCTTTCGGAAAAATTGTCGCAACACCATCTGTGGTAGCTGTGCCATGCGGATCAATGGTCGAGCCGCCCTCGCCTGTCAGCAACATGTGGCGGAGGAGCTACGGGATCACCAACCCATCACCATCGCCCCCCTAGGCAACCTGCCCATCGTCAAGGATCTGATCGTGGATATGACGGAGTTCTGGCAGAACCTGGCTCAGGTGGATCCCTATGTCAGCACCCAATCCCGCCAGATCCCAGAACGAGAGTTCCTGCAATCCCCTGAGGAGCGAGATCAGCTGGGCCAAGCCGGTAACTGTATCCTCTGTGGGGCCTGTTACTCCGACTGTAATGCCCGCGAGATCAATCCCCACTTCGTCGGCCCCCATGCCCTAGCCAAAGCCAACCGCCTCACCGCCGACTCCCGCGACGATCAACAGGCGGAACGACTACAGCAACAGGATAGTCTGGCCGGAGTCTGGGGCTGTACCCGCTGTCTCAACTGCAACGCCGTCTGTCCCATGGGGGTCGCCCCCCTCGATCAGATCACCCAGATCAAACAGCAGATCCTGGCCAGCTATAGCGAGCGATCTCCCCTGCTGGCCGCCAGTCGGGCCATTCGCCATCGCAAAACCTTGGTGGAGCTGGTGCGTTCCGGGGGATGGATCGATGAACGTCGCTTTGGTCTACAGGTGGTGGGCCATCAGGGACGAGATCTGGCAGGATTGATCAGTTTGGCCCCCTTGGGCCTACGCATGATCGCTCGTGGCAAATTCCCCTTCCGGTTCAAAGCTTCCACAGGCACCTCGGAGGTGAGACGCCTGATCGATGCTGTGCGCCAACAGATCCAGACCCAGGGGAACGGGGATACTCCTGTAGAGAACTGAAGTTTTGTGATCTCCATGCCGATGTTCGGGGAGCTCCGGCCTGCCCCACAGGTTCCTGGCCCGATCTGCCGCTATTGGTGTAATTTCACACATAGACCATAATGGAATGGAGAGAGTGGTAGGGGGTGCAGTGATGTCGCAGGACACTCAGACTCAGGTATGGCACATCCTGGTGGTAGATGATGATCAGGGGCGGCGAGCGCTCGCTTTGGATGCTGTCACCTTCTCTGTGGGTCGGGACTCCAATAACTCCATCGTGCTTCATTCCACGGCCATCTCCCGCCAACATGCCATTCTGCTGCGGCTGCCGAATCCAGAAGGGGGGCATCGGTTCCGGATCCTGGATGGGGATTCCCAGGGACGTCCCAGTCGTAACGGTGTCACAGTCAACGGTCAGGCGACCCGCTCCCACGATCTCGATGATGGGGATCTGATCCTGTTCGGTGGCAAAGTCAAGGCTCAGTACTGTGTGCGGCAGCTGCCCCTCGAGGATTTCCAGAAGTACCTGCAATCGGTTAACTATCGCAGCGTCAAGGTCGCTATTCAGGATCCTCGTCTCACCTCTCTACCCCTGCCTCAACAGTCCTCTGCGGTTCCGGAGGAGCTCACCCAGATCAATCTAGAGGAGCCCCCCAAGCCCAGAGCCGTGCCCCTGTGGCTGAAGCTGCTCAGCCTGTTGCAGTTCTGGAAGCGCCACCGCCGTTGATGGGATCATTGGTTTAGATCGGTACACTCTCAGATAGGATCATGGAACCCACCCGCAGGGATTCGCACTAAAATCGAAGTTAGCCATCCCTAATAAATCGCGGCTGCAAGGGAGATCGGGGATGACGGACGGGCTGTTTTCGAGCAAGAGAGAGGGGTTGTGAACGAGCTGCATCTGGATGATCTGAGGATCGTCCCTCTGTTCGAGAAGTTTCCGGCGGAGGCGCTAGAGCCCATGGTCAGACAGCTCACTGTCCGTGATCACCCTGAGAATCAGGCGATCATGTTACAGAATGATTGGGGCAATGCGGTTTATTTCGTCATCGATGGCTGGGTCAAGATCCGGACCACTGACCTGGAGGGACGGGAGATCACTCTGACCATTCTGGGACCCGGTGAGGTGGTGGGGGAGATGGCGGCTCTGGATGAGGTGCCTCGCTCCACGGATGTTCTGGCTCTGACTCGCACCACAGTGGCCTCGCTACCGGCTCAGTTTTTCCTGCGATTTCTAGAGGCCGATCCGTTAGCCGGGATCCAGCTCTCCCGGCTTATGTCCCGTCGCCTCCGCCAGATCAATCGCCGCCTGCAGTTACGAGAGGCCAGCAGTACCTCACGGGTGGCAGATATCTTGATCTTTTTGGCCGAATCCCGAGGCAAGGTGGACATGCGAGGTATTGAGGTGCCCAACCTGCCGCACCGAGAGTTGAGTAGCCTCAGTGGATTGGCTCGGGAGACCGTCACCCGAGTGCTCAATAAGTTAGACAGGGACGGCGTGATCAAGCGGGACACGAGCCGCAACATCATCCGTATTCCCGATCTCAATGCCCTGGAGAAGTTGATCCTTTAAGCACCCTCGGGAGCTGAGACGGGGCTCTCAGGATCCCAGGCCATGCCTACCACTTCAGCAGGTTGAAGCTCTCCATATCGATGGTGGAGCGATTGCGATAGATCCCCAACACAATGGCCAGACCCACCGCCGCCTCCGCTGCTGCCACGGTGATCACGAACACAGCGAACACCTGACCCCGGATCATGTCGGAATCCAGGAAGTTGGAGAAGGCGATGAAGTTGAGGTTAACGGCGTTGAGCAGCAGCTCGATGGACATCAACACGCGGATGGCATTGCGACTGGAGATCAGGCCAAAGATACCGATGCAGAACAGGATCGCGGCCACCACCAGGAAAAACTCTAGTTGTAACATCTCTCTTTCTCTCTCCTTCCTATTTCGCCGCCACAGCAGGCTCGGCACTCTCTGCTTGTTCCGTCTCCGACTCCACCGTGGAGATCTGAGGGCGAGGACGCTCCAGCAGGTTGAGATCCCCTTCCTCCTCTGGCAAGGCATCCGCCACAAACTCCCGGCGGGCCAACACGATCGCTCCCACTAGGGCCATCAACAACAACACAGAGGCGATCTCAAAGGGCAATAGATAGTCGCTAAAGAAATGGCCCCCGATCAATAGGACGCTGTTCACCGCCTCGATGGGTTGCAACGCCCAGGGGGTTGTACCGATCATCACTGCCAGCAAACCAAACAGGCCAACACATACCGCTGCCGTCACCCCTAACCGTAGCCAGCCAAACTTGAGGGGTTGGAAGGTGTACTGACGATTCACCAACATGATGGCGAACAGGATCAAGACATTGACCGCGCCGACATAGATCAGCACCTGAGCGGCGGCCACAAAATCCGCATTCAACAGCAGATAGAGCCCTGCCATGCTGAGGAATAACCCCGCCAGCAGAAAGCCCGAGCGAACGATATTGGTGACCAGCACCACCCCCAAGGCACAGCTGATCGCGCTCAGGGCCAACACCCCAAAACAAACCAGTTGGACGAACTCCGATAGGGTCACTGCCTCAACTCCTTAGTAGATCCTCAACTTCTTGCACTCGCCCCTCAGTCCAGGGATCTCAGAGACTGGTGAGGGCGCAGTAGCCCCATGGCCACCATTGACTTCTGTCCCTGATCGTAAACGAACCTGGACGATCTGTTGAGACCCATGGGACGGATCTCAGGCTAATCCCATTCCCAGCGTCGCCGTAGTCCCAGCCAGCGAGCCAACCTCGGCCCCCACAGATAAGCCGACAATACCAGATCCAGTCCCAGCTCAAACCAGAAAAACTGAGCCCCAAAGTAGCGAGGATCCCAATAGCTGATGGCGCTGCGGAATCGGCTCCCCCAGTCCATCGGAAAGAACAACAGGGGACCATCGTCCACATGCACCGGGATATCAACAGCCGTATGCAGCAGACAGCCGATCAGAAACCAAATCCCCCAGGCAGAGATCGAGGGAAATCGCCGCTGCAGCCGCCAGACCCCGACCAGGGCCAACAGCAACAGGGTGGGAGAATGGAGGGTATTATGACCGATCACCCAGAGGGGATCTCGAAAGAACTGGATATCGAACATGTAACGCAGGGCGGAGACCGTAGACCAACCCCGGATCAGGTGGAGGTGGATCCAGCCCGCTAGAGTCAATAAATACAGAGGGATATCTGGGGCAATCGAACCCAGCAGAAAGGCCCCATGCACGATCTGGACTCCCCTGAGCCGTTTGTCTACCGCCGCTGTGATCAGCCAGTGGGAAGGAGTGTTCACCTCTTTGCTCCTCAGGTCGGGCTACCGTGTACACATCTCTCGATGATCCATTCAGAAGAGTGAGCTACCCTGACCCCGCCCAGGAGGGATACGATCAGTCCCCTTGGGCTGAGGCTGTCTCTTGCTCCTGCTTGGCTGCCTTGGCGGCCCTCATCTCCTCCAGGATCTGCTCGGGTCGCTTGCCAGGGCGCTGAGGGGATTGGGGCATGGTCTCGTGAGGATCCATGACCCCCTTGGGCAGATAGGCGAACTCCCGCATCGGGGTCACCATCGGATCCTCGGTCACCTTATAGGGCAGCCGACCCATGGCCACCTGATCGTAGTTGAGCTCATGGCGATCGTAGGCAGCCAGCTCGTAGTCTTCCGTAGCCGACAGACAGTTGGTGGGACAGAACTCGATGCAGTTGGCGCAGAAGATACACACCGCGAAGTCGATGCTGTAGTGATAGAGCTCCTTCTTCTTCAGCTCCGGGTTAAAGCTCCAGTCCACCACCGGTAGATCAATGGGGCAGACCCGCACACAGATCTCGCAGGAGATGCACTTGTCGAACTCGAAGTGGATCCGACCCCGGAACCGCTCGGAGGGGATCAGCTTCTCGTAGGGGTACTGCACCGTCACCGGACGTCGCCCCATGTGGCTAAAGGTGACCCCCAAGCCCTGACCAATGTAGCGAGCGGCACTGACGGCATCACTGATGTAGCTGTTGACTTTATCGAGAAATTGCATGGTCTTATCCTGTGTGACGTCAAGGGATCAAGGGATGGGTTCGGCAGCCCAGATCTAGGCGAAGCCTCCAAACAGATAGGGGAAAACCAACTTGAGCGCCGCAGTCAGCAGCAGGTTGACGAAAGCGATCGGCAACAAGAACTTCCAGCCTAGATCCAGCAGTTGGTCGATCCGGACCCGAGGCACCGTCCATCGCATGATGATGGCCAGGAAGATAAACACAAACGCCTTCAACAAGGTCATCACGATCCCCAAAGCTGCCGCTCCGAACTGGAAGAAGGGGTTATCCATCGAAACCCCGATCCAATCCGCTAGGGTTTCCACGGGCACGAAGAAGGACCAGCCCCCCAGATACAACACCGCCGCCAACAACGATCCCAGCAACAGGTTGGCATAGGATCCCAGATAGAACAGGGCGAACTTCATACCGGAGTACTCCGTCTGATAGCCCGCCACCAGCTCCTCCTCAGCCTCCGGCAGATCGAAGGGGATCCGCTCCGTCTCCGCCAGTGCTGAGATCAGAAAGATAATGAAGCCCACCGGCTGTCGCCAGACATACCAGGAGGCGATCCCCGCTCCACTCTGATGATCGACAATCCGGAGCGTATCCAGGCCGTTGCTCATCAATACGATGGCCAGTACAGACAGGGCCAGGGGCAGCTCGTAGCTAATGGATTGAGCCGTGGCCCGTAGTCCCCCCAACAGCGAGTATTTATTGTTAGAGGCATAGCCCGACATCAGCAGCCCAATCGGCTGGATACTGGCGGTAGCCACCAGGAAGAACACCCCGATCCCCAGGTTGGACAACACCAAGTCATCCCCTAGGGGGATCACCAGATAGGAGAGAAACACCGGCAGAAACACCAACACTGGCCCTAGGGTGAACAGCAACGGATCGGAGGCGATGGGGGAGATATCCTCCTTGGTCAGCAGCTTCAAACCATCAGCGATGGGCAACAGGATCCCTTGAGGACCCGCCATGTTGGGACCCACTCGTTGCTGTACCGCTGCCGAGATCTTGCGCTCAAACCAGGTGAGTAGCATCACCCCGAGAGTGGCCGCTGTCACCAACAGCAGCATGGGGAAGGGTAACCACAGAGCGTGAGCCAAGCCAGGACTCAGTCCCCAACTGGTCATCGCCCCCTCGAACCCTTGTTGCAAATTGATCCCAGATTCCATAACGTCCCTTCTCGATCCCTCAGGTCAACATTGATAGCTATCGGTCCCAGCCGTTGGATGGAGCTATCCTCCTAGCTGGATCGGCCTTTCTGTCTCTGTTTCTCGCGAGTCAGGATCAGGTTGAACTGCTCTTGAGCCCGCTTCTCCCGTTCACGGCGCCGTTGATCTCGGTTTCTCCACCAGAGGAAAAGTCCCAGGGGGATGGTCACAACGAGCATGATCTGGATCACTGAGACCATGATGGATAAAAAGTCTGGCTCAGCGACCGTGGTCGAACCTGACAAAGATTCATCCATGACCCTTACCTCACGATCAACCTACGTCAACGATCAACTTCTCCCATGATGATGTCAATGCTGCCCAGGATGGCGATCATATCGGCAACCTTGACCCCCCGCACCAGCTGGGGCAACACCTGCAGGTTGATGAAGCCCGGTGGACGGATCTTCCAGCGCCAAGGTTGGGTGTTGTTGTTCCCCACCAGATAGATACCCAGTTCCCCTTTGGCACTCTCCACCCGCACGTAGTTCTCACCGGACGGGATCTTAAAGGTGGGGGCAGGCTTCTTGCTGATGAATTGATAGTCAGCCCCAACCCACTCGGACTTGGGACCCTCAAACATCCGCTTGGCCTCCAGGTTCTCAAACGGACCTCCCGGTAGGGCCTTGACCGCCTGTTCGACGATCTTGCAGGACTCCCGCATCTCCTGCATCCGCACCCGGTAGCGAGCCAAGGTATCCCCATCGGGATCGGTGGCTATCTCAAAGTCAAAATCGTCGTAGCACTCGTAATGATCCACCCGCCGCAGATCCCACTTCACCCCGCAGGAGCGCAGCATGGGACCCGACAGACCCCAGTTGATGGCATTCTCACGGCTGATGTAGCCATTGCCCTCTAACCGCTTGCGGAAGATCGGGTTGTTGGTCACCAATTTCTCGTACTCATCCACCTTGGCGGGGAAGTACTCACAGAAGTCCAGACATTTCTCGGTCCAGCCATAGGGCAGATCCACCGCCACCCCACCGACGCGGAAGTAGTTGTTGTTGATCAACCGCATGCCGGTAACCGCCTCAAACAGATCCAGGATCATCTCCCGTTCCCGTAGGGCGTAGAAGAAGGGGGTCTGAGCACCCAGATCCGCCAAAAAGGGTCCAAACCAGAGCAGGTGGTTGATGATCCGAGTCAGTTCCAGCATGATCACCCGTAGGTAGCTGGCCCGCTTGGGCACCTCCACATCCGCCAGTTTCTCAGCGGCGTTGACGGTGATCGCCTCATTAAACATGCCCGCCCCATAGTCCCAGCGGGAGACATAGGGGATGTACTGAACGATGGTACGGTTCTCTGCGATCTTCTCCATGCCCCGATGCAGGTAGCCGATCACCGGCTCAACATCGACGATGTTCTCCCCGTCCAGAGTGACGACCAATCGCAGCACCCCGTGCATTGAGGGATGATGAGGCCCAAAGTTGAGCACCATCCGATCCGCTCGGGTCTCGATCATCGGCATAACTGCCGTCTCCGCATCTTAAGGTTTGCAACACTTAGCAGTATAACGCTTTGTCACAAGCGGTCTCATCTTCCAGCACAGGGATTTATGAGGGTAGGGATGAGGAGGGGTCGATGGATCTCAGCCTGGCAGTGGTGAGCCCTAGATCCAGGAGTCGAACATCGGCTCCCTGACGATCGAGACACTCTAGTGCACGATGGCACACCGCTATGAGCTTGGATCCTCTCCTCCCTTCACGATTCTCAATCTTTGAGCTCCGCTCGGGAACCACCTTGTTGAAATAGGAGCCGCGTGACCTGACCTCCACTCTTCCTAAAGTTACAGGGGCTGAACCCGATACAACGCGCAGTCGTTTTCATATCTTACGCATCCAAC
>CAYSEO010000190.1:0-8577 GCA_964429885.1 uncultured bacterium | reverse complement strand
GTCAGCCATGCGGTGGTGGAATATCCCCTGCCCCTGTTGGAGAAAGGGATCGAGATCGTGGATAGCCCCGGCCTCAACGATACAGAAGCCCGCAATGAGCTCTCCCTCAACTACATCCACAACTGCCACGCGATCCTGTTTGTGATGTTGGCCTCTCAGCCCTGCACCCTGACGGAGCGTCGCTACCTGGAGAACTTCATCAAGGGGCGGGGGTTATCGGTGTTCTTCCTGATCAACGCCTGGGATCAGGTCAAGGAATCGTTGGTGGATCCGGACAACACTGAGGAACTGCGGGAGGCAGAGGAGCGGCTGCGACAGGTGTTCCGGGCCAATCTGGCGGAGTACTGCGAGGTGGATGGCTACGATCTCTATAACGAACGGGTGTTTGAGATCTGCTCCCTCAATGCCCTGCGGCGCCGGGTTAAGGATGGGGATGCGGATCTGACTGGCACCGGGTTTCCAGGCTTTATCCAGGCCCTCAATACCTTCCTGACGCGGGAGCGGGCGATCGTGGAGATGCGACGGGCGCGCACTCTGGCCAAACAGGCCCAGACACGGGTACATGAAGCAGTGGAGCGGCGGATCCCTTTATTGGATCAGGATCTGAAACAGCTTCAGGAGCGGATCGAGTCGGTGGAGCCGGAGTTTGAGCAACTGAACCAGATCCGGGAGGAGTTTCGGGACGAGATCAGCACCGTGCAGGATCGGAAGGCGCGGGCGATCGCGGAGAGCTTCCGCACCTATCTGCTGGGTCTGGAACGTACCTTTGAGACGGACTTTCAGACCTACCAGCCGGATCTTAAATTCTGGGACTTTCTGCGGCAGGGTCGGCGAGATGAGTTCATGCGGGCCATGCAGGAGGCGTTTGAGCAGTACATCAACGACAAGTTCTTCGCCTGGACCTCGCAGGCAGAGCAGGAGTTGGAGAAGGGATTTGAGGAGTTGGGGGATAGCGCCGCTCAGTATGGGGCTTCTTACTCCCGGATCGTAGATGCCATGACGGAGAAGCTGACGGGACAGCCAGTGGTGATGCGATCCACTAAGCCCTCCGAGGAAAACTCCCCAGGGTGGGCCAGCTGGGCCATGAGTATCTTCTCCTTAGGATCGGGCAACTGGGCTGGATTGGCCTTGGCTGCCACAGGATTTGATTGGAAGACGGTTCTGCTCAACAATCTGGTGGCCATCCTCAGCTTTGGCATTGTGGCGGCTCTAGTGGCTCCCATCGCCCCAATCTTCCCCATCGTGATCCCAGTGATGACCGTGGCTGGCGTCGGTGTGGGGGCTCTACAGGTGGATCACGCTCGCAAGGAGTTGACCCGAGCTCTACGGCAGGAGTTTGCCAAGGCGATCCCTCAGGTGGCTCAGGATCAGTGGCAGACCCTCTACAACGCAGTGGTGGATTGCTTCGATCGCTACAAGAAGGAGGTGATGCACCGGATCAATGAGGACATCCAATCCCGCAAGTCAGAGCTGGACAATCTCAGCCGCCAGAAGGAGTCCCGCGAGATCGATCAGGTACAGGAGCGGACCCGCTTACAGGATTGGGAGAAGCAGGTGGCGACAGCGGCCCATAACATCGAGCGGATCTATCAAGAGATGCTGATGTGAGGAACTTAGATCCGTATCCTTGCCCTTGACAGAGCGGATCAATACCGCCCACATTGAGTCCATATCGTTGTGCCTTCTGATCTCCACTGATCCGGCTCAGGTGAACTGAATCATGACCTACACCGTTGAGACCCCCAATGCTTTTCTCCATGATCTGGAGCGAGTTTCTCAGATCCGGCGTCGCATCGCAGCACAACTGAACCAGATCGCGGAGACGATCACCCAGGCGGAGGTGGACGCGGAGGATGGCTCCGGCAAGCTCAATCTGGAGCGAGAGATCGAGGATATCCAGTCCGCTAGTCAGAACCTGGAGCATGGGGTGTTCCGGCTATTGGTATTGGGGGATATGAAGCGGGGCAAGAGCACCTTTCTCAATGCCCTGATCGGGGAGAACTTGTTACCCAGTGATGTCAATCCCTGTACAGCCCTGCTCACGATCCTGCGCTACGGTCCAGAGAAGCGAGTCAAGATCCATTTCAATGATGGTCAGCCCCCTCAGGAGACGGATTTCAAGAAGTTCAAGCGAGAGTACACCATCGATCCAGAAGAAGCCAAAGCTCTAGAACAGAAGAAACAGTTGGCCTTTCCAGACGTGAGCCATGGGATCGTGGAGTATCCCTTACCGATCCTACAGAAAGGGGTGGAGATCGTAGACAGCCCTGGCCTCAATGACACGGAGGCGCGTAACGAGTTATCTCTGGGCTACATCCACAATTGTCACGCGATCCTGTTCGTCCTACGAGCCTCTCAACCTTGCACCCTGGCAGAACGACGCTATCTGGAGAACTACATTAAAGATCGGGGCTTGACGGTTTTCTTTTTGATCAATGCCTGGGATCAGGTTAAGGAAGCTCTGATCGATCCAGATGATCAGGAGGAATTGGAGGAAGCTGAAACTCGATTGCGTAAGGTATTCCATGCCAATCTGGCCGACTATTGTGTAGTAGAAGGTCATGATCTCTATGAGGAGCGGGTGTTTGAGATCTCGGCCTTAAAGGCATTACGGAAGCGGGTTAAGGATCCGGATGCGGATCTGACGGGGACGGGTTTTCCTCCCTTTTTGGGGGCGTTGAACACGTTTCTAACTCAGGAGCGGGCAGTAGCGGAGATGCGACAGGCTCGGATCCTGGCTCGGGGTGTGGGACGACGGGTGCGAGAAAGTGTGGATCGGCGGATCCCGTTGTTGGAGCAGGATATGCAAGAGTTTCGGGAGCGGGTGGAGTCAGTGGCCCCTGAGTTTGAGAAGCTGACCCAGATCCGGGACGAGTTTCGCGATGAGATCCGATCAGTACGGGATCGGGAGGCACGGGCGATCGCTGATAGTTTCCGATCTTACCTATTTGGCCTAGAGAAGACCTTTGAGACAGAATTTCTGGCTTATCAACCGGATCTGAAGCGGTTTGACTTCCTCAATCAGGGCAAGCGAGAGGATTTTAAGGAGGCTCTGGAGCAGGGCTTTCAACACTATATCAACGACAAGTTCTTTGCCTGGACCAAGCAGGCGGAGCGAGAGTTGGATAAGGCATTTCGGCGGTTGGCGGACAGCGCAGCTCAGTACGGATCCTCCTACAATCGCATTACCGAGCAGATCACGGAGAAATTGACGGGTCAGCCGATCGGGGTCCAAGCCCATGCGGATGTGGGGGAGAGTTCTCCGGGTTGGGCCAGTTGGGCCATGGGTTTGATCTCGTTGGCCTCAGCAAATCCAGCCGGGGTGGCGATGGCGGCATTGGGGTTTGACTGGAAGAATATTATGTTGAACTTCCTGACGGCCTCCAGTGTGGCGGTGATCGGGGCGGTATTTCTGGGTCCGGCGATCGCTCCAGTGCTGTTTCTATTGTCTGGGTTCGGCATGGGCATGATGCAGGCGGA
The DNA here is from genome assembly GCA_964429885.1 of uncultured bacterium. Lineage (GTDB taxonomy): Bacteria > Cyanobacteriota > Cyanobacteriia > Thermostichales > Thermostichaceae > CAYSEO01. The sequence continues at coordinate 5,097 of CAYSEO010000190.1, read as the reverse complement.
TCAGGGGCGCCAGGAGTTGGTCAAGACCCTTAAGAAGGAATTGGTCAAACATTTACCTCAGGTGGCTCAGGAGCAGTGGCAATCGATCTACTCGGCTGTGCAGGAATGTTTCGATGCCTATGAGCGGGAGGTGATGCAGCGGATGAATGATGATATCAATGCCCGTAAACAGGAGTTGGATGCCTTGCTCAGCCAGAAACAGACCCGCGAGATCAATCGAGAGATGGAGATCCGGCGCCTCCAGCAGATGCAGGAAACGATCGCGAAAGCTGCTCAGGAGGTGGAAGAGGCTTACCGTAGTCTGTTGGTTTAAACCAGAGAGGATCTCACCCCTCAGCGTCTCTCCATGACTCGCTCTTCCTCTCTCGACCCTAGATCCTCACTATCACCCAAAGCCAAAATACAGACAACCTCCCCGATCCCGTTCAGGATCCAGGAAGGTTTCAGGGTGCTCAGAGTACGGCCAATTTAACTAGCCATCGTCCTCCTCGAACTTGCGAGCCAGTCGGCGCTTTTTCAACTCCACACTGATCAACTCCAGGGTGGGCTTGATCCCTGTACTGTTCTGGAAGGTCAGGGTCAGACCATGGGCCTCACAGCTGGCTTGGGCGATCTTCTGGACCTTGTGGGAGGTATAGGCCGTGACCAGGATCACCATATCCGCATCCTTGACCACATCCGCCCGCTCCGACATGGAGGCCACACCCTCATCCTGGTTGAACCACACCAGATTGACATTGGGCAGACGACGAGCCACATTCCGCTGCATACGCGGGTGACCCCCAAACACCACCACTTTGCCCTCCACATCCTCATACTCATAGGGCCGGGTGGCCTGTCGGCGATGGGACTGCTTCAGCTGAGAGGGACCATTGTTGATCTTGAGGAAGGTGCCCTGCATCCGCTGATTGAGCGCAAAGTCCACCATCCGATTCAGGGTGCCCTCGATGGGATGGCGGAGCTCCAACTTGGTATCCCGGGTGTTGAGGGTGTTGAGCCGATCGATCAGATGACTGAGGGCAGTCTCCAGACAGTTGATCGCCAACAGGTCATCCTTGTAATCCCGGATGTAGATGGCGATGTCGCTGGCCTCAAAGTAGTTGTGGGTGTCATCAATGGTCTGGATCAGATCCTCGTGTAGTTCCTGACGCCAGCGATTCACCTCCTCCTCCATGCGCCGCTCCTCCGCCAGCACATACTCTTCCCACTCCCGCTGTTGCTCCAGCATCTCCTCCCGCTCGATCTCCTCCTGGTAGAGCTGCTCCGCCAGGGGCTCGGGGTTATTCATCTTCTCCTCCAGCTCATCCAGCTCTGCTTTGAGAGCCAGATAGGTCTGATCCTCCTCCCCGAGGATGGAGCACTCCTCCAGGGATTCCGTCAGTTGCTGGTGCAGGGGACGTAGTCTTTCCTTAACCTGCTCGCAATACTCTTTAAGCTTGGCGGCTCGCTCCTGCTCCAAACGCTCTTGTCGCTGCCGCTTCTTCTTCTCCGCTACAGCCCGCTTGGCCAATGCGATCTTTTCCGCTATCTGTTGTTCTTGATCGGCAAGGGGGTCGGGCACTATATGCATATGTCTCACCATAGTCAATCGTCAGGGAACTCCTACATCTTATCCAACCTGTTTCCAGCCTAGGCCAACTGCAATGGCCCATGGCTGCTGATCTTATCCCACTCCACCCGGTTTCATCTTCTCCCCGTCTCAATCCCTCCAAGTTTAACGCAGGATTAAGAGTCCTCGATCTGAGCAGGGCTTCGAGATCAGACGAACACGGAGCGGGCATGCAGCTTGACGGTGGGTCCTAATCCCTCCAACAGCTGAGCGCCATAGCTACGGCAGGTGATGCGGCTGTCAAGGATCGCCACTAGGCCAGAGTTATCCTCAGCGGATCCTTGCAGGGGGGCCACCCCCCGTTGCAGATAAGCGGCTGCGGTGGGGAGTAGATAGATCCGAAACCAGTCCTGGTGAGATCGTTTAAGGAACTCCACCTGTCCAGCCACTTGTGGATCCTCCACGGAGGGAAACGGCAGGGTGGCGATGGCCAGCAACATCGGGGTGGGCAGTTGATCCCGGTAGTGTAGCCAATGATCCCAGCCACAGACGAGAATGCCTTGCTCTGGCATCAGGGATAGATTGACCCGGACTCGGGAGCCAAACTCCGCCGCCAGGGCGGTGCCCACCTGAGCCTGTAGAGGCTGATCGGAGACTAGGACAACAATGGGGCCCTCCACGGTACAGATCAGGGTCTTGAGCTCTTGCAGCAGGTGGTCTCGAAACAGAGGGCTGTTGGGCACGGGCAATCGAGGCAGGTAGAGTTGCAGAGCTCGATCCTGACCATAGCTGGAGGTCTCGGGCAGAAAACGTAGGGTTGTTAGATCCGGTAATCCCAGTCGTTGTCGATAGGCCAAGGCGTCTCGATCCAGATCCAGGGCCTCCCCCATCAGCACCAGGGGTTGTGTGGACCAGAGGGGACCGAGGATGGGACGCAGATCGGCGGGGCGGCTGTGCAGGACGATCTGTCCAGTTTGGCGATGGATGTCCGCCCAATGGATGCCGTCGGGTTGTAGGAACTGATGTCGAAAGCGGGACCAGGGCTCGGGGAGAGGGGTGGGCAGGTGTTGCAGCAGATCCACCACCAAGCTCTCCTCATCCTCATGCAACAGACATTGGGATGGGGGACGTTGCAGTAGATTCAGGGTCAGCCGTACATGGGTTTGGGAGATCAGATCCGCTAGGGGGGGCACGGCTCGCTGCAGACTGTACCAATCCTGAGGGGTAAGGGTAAGGGTAAGTGCGGCCTGGATCCAACCTTCCAACTGTTCGGCCCCATCCATCAAGAGGGGCAGGGAGGCGGGAAAAGCGCTGACGGGATCGGGGGAGAGACGGGCCTGCAGCCAGATCTGGGGATCCACCAAGCCCAGACCGGTGAAGGGATGATCGGGCCAAGCTCGCAGCTGCACCACCGGCTTCTCCAGTTGTAGGGTCTCCTGTAGCCAGGGGATCTCAGCCCGCAGGATCTGGTCGTGAACTGCTGCTGGGGCACAGAGGAGGGCGGGGCCAGACCACATGAGGGCGGGCAGGAGATAACTGAGTCGGTGATGTCCTCCTGACGGGATCTGGATGAGGGCACTGCGTTGCAGCCGGAGTCCACGGGCCACCATGCGAGCCATGGTCAACTGATGAGGCCAGAGGGCTTCCGGGAATTGCCGTAGCAGTCGCCGCAGCTGTTGGTGGACTTCGGCTTCGATCACACGAGGATAGGGGTCAACAACAAGGATCAGTGGCCTTCAGGGTGGAGCGATATCAGCCCCGCAGGCCCTGCAGCCATCAAGGCTAGACCATTCTAATACTCTGACCCGATTCCGTCAGAGACAAACCCCAGGGGACTCTGGTGTTGAGCCTAAGGTGATCCGCAAGGTTTCCCAGGGGCAGATCCCGGATCCATAATGAGAACCTAGCCGTTGCTCCGCTTCCGGATCATGTCCATATCCTCCTCCCTATCTTCCCCTGCTCAGCCTACCGAGCCCACCCGCTCCGGATCTGGGGGCTGGATCTTCGATCACTCCCACTGGGGACGACTGGTGCTCTCCGGAGCAGGGGGACTGGAGTACCTCAACAACCAGAGCACCAACGAGCTGAGTCATTTAGAGATTGGGCAGGGATGCAGGACCGTGTTTGTCACCGCCACCGCCCAGATCCTGGATCTAACCACGGTGCTCCGCACGGAGTCTGAGATCTGGTTGCTCACCTCTCCCTCCCGTCGTCAGCGATTGCGGGAGATCCTGATGCGCACCCTGATCTTTGTGCGAGGGGCCAAGTTGGTGGATCGGACTGAGGAGACGGTGCTGTTGCGATTGGTGGGTTCCCAAAGTCATGCGGCCCTCAGCCAGTTAGGCCTGTCGATTCCAGCAGATCTTCCTGCCCATCAGCATCTCACCCTGGAGCTGAACGGGAGCCCGATCCGGGTAATTGGGGGTAACGATCTGGGCTTACCCGGCTTTATGGTAGTGGGGACTCAGGATCAGGCGGAGTCACTACGGCAGGCCTTGGCAGAGACGGATCTGGTCTGGGGGGATGAGCAGATCTGGGAACAGTTATCTCTACTACAGGGACGTCCAGAGGCGGATCGGGAGCTGACGGAGGCTTACAATCCCCTGGAGGCGGGACTGTGGTCGGCGATCTCCCTGTCTAAAGGCTGTTATATCGGTCAAGAGGTGTTGGCCAAACAGGTGACCTATGGTCGGATCCGTCAGACTCTCTGGGGGGTACAGTTGCCAGAGGCGGTGGAGCCGGGGACCGAGGTTCAGATTGATGGAGACAAGGCGGGGGTCTTGACCCGAGCAGGCTGGACGGAAGAGGGCTATGTGGGGTTAGCCTACATCCGGGCCAAGTTCTCACCCCAGATCGGTCAGAGTGTCCAGATCGGTGGGATCTCAGGGACGTTAGTGCAGCGGCCCTACCTCAGTTACCCCCCCAGGGAGTGATCCGGGTTCCGTGGATCTGGGACAGCACAGAATGTGATCCATCCGGGGTGAGTCCTCCCTCTGAATGGATCACTGAGATTCGGTATACACGACATGATCGGTGATCAAGCCGAGGCGGTTGCGGTGGCCTTGTTGGGATCGGCGGAGAAGGAGGTGCCACAGCCACAGCTGGACAGAGCATTGGGATTATTGAAGCGGAAGCCACCCCCCAGGAGATCCTCGGAGAAATCCACCGTTAGACCGCCCAGCAGAGTCATACTGAGGGGATCCACCACCACCTGGATGCCGTCGTAGGCAAAAGTTTGATCATCGGGGTTGGCAGTGGTCTCAAAATTCATGGTGTAGGACATGCCCGAGCAGCCACTGGGCTTTACCCCGAGCCGCAGCACCCGCTCCGTGCCCTCGCTCTCATATTTGCTGCGCAGTCGCTTCAGCTCTTGGACGGCGGTTTCAGTCAGTGTGATCATGGCAAACACCCTCTATGGTGACTAGCGATAGGTGATCTTCGATCCCATCCCGATCTCGGGGGTCATCTTTACAGCCTAGCTGAGGATCGGGAGTCTGAAAAATCCGATATCGATAGCGGGGTTACTCCAGATCCTCAATCTGGATCTG
>CAYSEO010000189.1:0-8581 GCA_964429885.1 uncultured bacterium | reverse complement strand
CCAAGTTGGAGAGCAAGATCTCTGAGGCCAAGACCAAGAAGGATATGTTGATCGCCCGCGCCCGTTCCGCCAAAGCCTCCGAGCAGATCAATCAGGTGGTGGGTCGTCTGGACAGTTCCTCCTCCTTCAGCGCCTTTGAGCGCATGCAAGATAAGGTGGAATCCATGGAGGCGCGTTCCTCTGCCGCTGCTCAGCTATCTGGGGATTCTCTGGAAAGCCAATTCGCAGCCCTAGAAGCAGGGGGATCGGATGTGGACTCCGAGTTGGCGATGTTAAAGGCCTCAGTCCAGTCCCTACCCTCCGGCGAAACGAAGGCCTTGGGGTCTGGCTCCGACTCTCAATCTCAATCCAGCAGCTCCACAGGGGATGCCGATCTGGATGCGGAGTTGGAGAAATTACGCTCTCAAACCGGATCCTAGAGGAGTTCCCTGGAGCTCAATCGAGTCACGGATCTGGGCTGACTCAGATCCCCAACTGATCCGGCTAAACTGGAAGGCAACAACGCGACAGGGGTAGCATTGAGGCAAACCCTAGGGAGACGAAGCAGATGGGATTGTTTGATCGCGTGGGTCGGATCATCCGCTCCAACATCAACTCCATTGTGAGTGCTGCCGAAGATCCGGAGAAGATCCTCAACCAGACCATCAATGATATGTCTGAGGATCTGATCCAGCTGCGGCAGGCGGTGGCGACAGCGATCGCCAGTCAGAAACGTATGGAACGTCAACACGACCAAGCCCAGCAGCAGGTGGACGAGTGGCAGCGGCGGGCGGAGCTGGCGCTGCGGAACAATGACGAGAACCTGGCCCGCGAGGCGTTGGTGCGTAAGAAGAGCTATGCCGAGTCTGCCAATGGTCTTAAGAAGCAGCTGGATGATCAGAAGGCCCAGGTGGATGCTCTACGCACCAATATGACCAAGCTGGAGAGCAAGATCTCCGAGGCGAAGACCAAGAAGGACATGTTGATCGCTCGGGCCAAGTCCGCCAAGGCCTCCGAACAGATCTCCCAGGTGATCGGTAAGGTGGACAGCACCTCCGCATTCTCCGCGTTCGAGCGCATGGAGGAACAGGTCAACAGCATGGAGGCCCGCTCCAGTGCTATGTATGAGCTTTCCTCCGACAATCTGGAGGGCAAATTCGCCAAGCTGGAGGCTGGGGATCCGGATGTGGATTCAGAGTTGGCCCTGCTGAAGTCCTCTGTGAAAGGATCATTACCCTCCGGCGAATCCTCCGATCAGGCCCCCCAAGGATCCACCGAGGTTTCGGGGGAGGAGGTGGACGACGAGCTGGAGCAACTGCGGGCTGAGATCGACAACTTAAACAACAACGACAACACCTCCAACAAGTGAGGGGATCGAGGGGAGGCTCTCGTCCCTATACAGCGCTGTTGATCATTCCCACTGGGATCGGGGCCAGTATCGGGGGCTATGCCGGGGATGGGTTGCCGGTGGCGCGGGCCTTGGCGAGTACGGTGGAGCGGCTGATCACACATCCCAATGTGCTGAATGGGGCAAGCCTCTGCTGGCCACTGCCCAATGTCTGGTATGTAGAGGGGTACGGCCTGGATCGGGTTTGTGCGGGAGATTGGGGGCTGTGCTCTGTCCGTCAGAATCGGGTGGGTGTAATGTTGGATGCTGGGATCGAGCCGGATCTGCAGCAGCGTCATCTTCATGTCATGCAGGCGGCTCAGGCCACCCTGGGTTTGGAGATCTACACCTGGCAGGTGACGGAGGTTCCCCTCGGTGTGTCCGTCCATCTCTCACCGGCTGGGGCCAGTCAGGGCAGGATCGAGCGGCCTCAGGTGCTAATCGATACAGCTCGACAGTTGATGGAGGCTGGGGCGGAGGCGATCGCGGTGGTGGCTCGTCTGCCGGATGATCTGGACTTTAGGGCCTATGAGCAGGGTCAGGGGGTGGATCCTTTAGCCGGGGTGGAGGCCATCATCAGTCATCTAGTTGTGCGCGAGCTCGGGATCCCCTGTGCCCATGCCCCGGCCTTCCGGATCGGGGAATCCCCTACGCCAGTTCATCCTCGGGCAGCAGCAGAGGAGATCGGGTTTACCTTCCTACCTTCGGTGTTGGCGGGACTGAGTTATGCCCCTCAGTTTGTCGATCTCTCCAAGTTAGGCCTGGGATCTCCCGAGGATCGCGATCGATCGGTCGATCTGAGCGCTGGTGATATCGATGCGGTGGTTGTTCCTGCTTCGGCTTGCGGTGGACCTGGGGTGTTACATCTGGTCCAACGAGAACGTCCCCCCTTGTTGATCGCGGTGGAGGAGAACCGAACGGTCATGTCGGTCTACCCTGAGGCTCTGGGCCTCTCCGCCCTGAGGGTGCGCTCTTACCTGGAGGCGATCGGTGCCATCACAGCTCATCGCGCAGGGATCAGCCTGAAAGCACTGCAAGAGGACACCTGAAATCTCCGTGTCAAGGTCTCATCTACAGGGGTATGTGTGCAATATACACAAAACACACATAGTCGAGTAGGATGTCACTAGCAGAGCTGTAGCTGCTCAAGGCTGCGGTGAGCTGGTGAGAGGAGGCCATAAGATGGAGATCATCCAGACAGCAGGTGTGGAGCTCGATCTATGTCGGGCTTTGGCAGAACATTCCTGCTCCAAGTTTCTGATCAGGGGCATGTGTGTTGAAACCGAAAACAGATTGGGCCTCGCTTAGGTTAGAGGTCTTTTGTGCATAATCTCACCTTGTTGAGCTGAGGTAAGAATCACTCTGAGGAAGGAACAATGCCAGATAACGAGAGAAAAAGGTTAAACCTTGACTTGTCTCCCCAAGCTTACAAGTTGCTACAGGAGCTAGCCGACAGTTCTGGGAAAAGCATGTCTGAGATCTTGAGGACGGGGTTGGCTCTGTACGGGATCGCGCAGGAGGCTGAGGAGCAAGGCGGTGCCCTTGGGGTTGTCAAGGACAAGGAGGTCATGAAGGAGGTGATCATACCTAAGGTCTGATAGTTCAGGAAGGTACTTCTGGTTACTTTGATGGGAGAGTACCTTCCACCCAACTCGATAACGAGGCACTGATTTTCGCTTTGACCAGGAAGTATAACCTATGTTTTGGTAAAAACTGAACCCGAGGCTATAATGTTTCGTAGGCTTCCTTTTTGGAGGAGAGACGATCCGAACTACGTTTCTACAGAGGACTACTTGAGAAAGACGACTCTTGCGTAGGGATCGATGAGCCAGCCTAGGGCTGTGCCTTGCTGCATCAGGCATAGAAGATCATCCATGGGACGAGTGGTTGTTTGTTCAGGAGAAAGGATCTCTATGGCCCAATCAGGAGCCTGTCCCACTGCTGGGCCGCTCCCCATGAGTTGATCTGGCTGGCGAGGCTGGTTTGGAGCTTGCTGTGTTTGCCTTGGGGTATGGGTTTTTATGGACTCGCCCGTCCACATATTCGCTTGCCGGATCGGTCTCTGGTTGCTCTAGAAACTCCTCTAGACCGATCGGCTTGGTCCGCATATGCATCATGGCTCATCCCATTCGATACCGGGACTTCATCCTAGCTCGTGAGCAACCCGCAGGATCTACCGCTCACCCAAGCCCAAGGATCGCTCCACCTGTTTAGCGGCGTAAGCCATCCCATAGCAGCAACAGAAGTAGACGATCGCCACAAAGAACAACACTTCCTTCTGCGTCCCCAGCCAATCCGGGTTGGTATAGATGACTCGGCCCGCCCCCAGCAGATCGATCATGCCGATGATGAACACCAGTGAGGTGTCCTTGAACAGGGTCAGGAACTCATTCACCAAAGAGGGCACCGCTGCTCGTAGCGCCTGAGGTAACACCACTCGCATCGTGATCTGAAACGGATTCAACCCTAAGGCCTTAGCTGCCTCCACCTGACCCCGAGGTACCGACTGCAGGCCCCCCCGCACATCCTCAGCCACATAAACTGCGGTGAATAGGATGAACCCCACCTCGGCCCGGATCAACAGATCCACTGAGATCCCTCGCAGAAACAACGGCACCAACAACCAGGCGGCGAATAGGGTGGTCGTCAACGGCACCCCCCGGATCAACTCGATCACCAGGGTGCAGAAGATCTTGATCACCGGCAACTCCGGGTTCGATCGCCCCAAGGCCAACAACACCCCCACAGGAAAGGCCAGGATCAAGGCCGCCGCCGCCAGGATCAGGGTCAACATCAGGCCGGAGAGCTGCTGACTCGGGATCCCCTCCAGATCTCCGAATCCCCCCAGGAGGATCCAGAGGCAGAGAGGCAGAGCCACACCCCAAGCCGCCAGAGTCCAAGGCTGCCAAGCCGTCCGTTGCCAAGCGATCCCCAGTCCCGTCGCCGTTGCCGCCACCGCTCCCAACAACGGCACCTGCGAGGCTTGTAACACCGGTGCCCCCAAGATCGGCAGAAGGGCCAAGACCAAGAGGAAACCGCCAATGGTCCACACATACTGACGCAACACCCCCTGCCAGGCACCCGCTGCCGCTCCCAAAGCTGCCATCACGATCGCCAAGACGATCCAAGCTCGCCAGACCTGATCTGCGGGGTAGACCCCCGTGGCCAGCACCTTGAGATTGGCTGGGATCACGGCCCAGGTGGCCTGGTTAAAGGCCCAGTTGAAGAACGTGACCAAGGCCCACAACACCACTGCTGCCGAGATCAGGGTTAAGCCGGTGTTGAACCAGGAGTCAAACAGGTTCCTCTGCAACCACTGCAGGGGATCCAGACGCTGTTGAGGGGGACGAGCCACCTCTTGGGATGGGGGGGTTAGGGTTGTCATGATCTAGCGCTCCACCAGGCGAACACGATAATTGAGCCAATTCATGCTGTAGGAGACCACCATGTTCATCAACAGATAGGCGGCCATCATCATGGCGAACACCTCTACCGATCGACCCGACTGATTGATCACCGTGCTGGAGACATTAAACATATCGGAATAGCCCACCGCGATCGCTAAACTGGAGTTCTTGATCAGGGTCTGAAACTGAGTATTGAGGGATGGGATCATGATCCGCAGCGCTTGAGGCACGATCACCAACTGAAAGGTTTTCAGCTCCGAGAACCCCAAAGCCCGTGAGGCCTCCCACTGTCCCTTGGGCACAGACATAAATGCCCCCCGTACCACCTCAGCAATGTAAGCCCCCGTGTAGGTCACCAACCCCATCATCAGGGCCAGAAACTCCGCTGAGAAGGATCCGCCTCCCTGAAAATTAAACCGAGTGAGTTCCGGCATATTCAGCTCCAGAGGCGCCTGAGGGGCAAACACCTGGAAGGCCAGAATGATCAAGATCCCGCCCACCAAAGGCATCACGCCCCGTACCGGAGCCGCCAGATCGGCACGCTGATCCAAGGATCGCCTAGTCCCCCAGAACACGATCCCAGCCCCGATCACCGTGGGGATCAGCCAATAACTGGGGGTGAGGGCAGGGAAATTGAGGCCCCGTTGGCTGAGAAAAAAGATATCGAAGATCGAATAACTATCTCGCACCCCAGGGAACTGCAACAGCACCGCCTGATACCAGAAGATCACGATCAACAGCACCGGGATGTTGCGAAACACCTCCGTCACCACCGTGGCCAACTGGCGCGCCAACCAGTTACTGGACAGTCGAGCCATACCCAAGATCAATCCCAAGGTCATGGCCAGAGCGATGCTGAAGATACAGACCCAGATGGTGTTGACCACCCCCACCAAAAAGGCCTTGAAATAGCTCTCCGACGGATCGTAGGGGATCCCTTCAGAGATGCCGAAGTTGGCCGAGTTACTCAGAAAGCTAAACCCTAGGGAGAGACCCTGCTTGGCCAATCCAGCCCGTAAATTATCCGCCAGAGCAACGAGCGCCAACACCACGATCAGGGCAAAGGCAAACTGGAGCGTGGTCTTGAGAATCTGTTCATCCCGCCACCAAGGGGGACGAGAGTGGGGTGCCAGAGGGCCGGTGTTCATCGATGGATCTCTCAGAGAGTGTCAATAGGAATTAGCTTATGAAACAAAGTTTAGCGATGGATGAGTCTGCAGGTGAGGGAGACAACAGCCCCCACCCACAGAGAATCTCACGGTTTACCGGAAAGGAGGTGCGTAGAGCAGACCCCCTTCGGTATAGGGCTTATTGACGCCGCGACCCACACCCAGGGGAGTCAGGTGCCGATCGTAGAGCTCGCCGTAGTTGCCCACGCCCTGGATCACATTGACCGCAAAGTCGGGAGCCAAGCCCAGAAGCTCACCCAGATTGCCCTCTTCACCTAGGAAACGCTGGATGTTGGGATCCTCACTATTGGCGAAGGACTCGATGTTCTCGCTCGTAATCCCTCTCTCCTCGGCATAGAACAGGGCATTGACGGTCCAGTCCATGATGTCCGACCACTGCTCATCCCCTTGAGCCACCAGAGGTCCCAAGGGCTCCTTCGAGATCACCTCTTCCATAATCAGGTGATCATCGGGGGTCTCCAGGGTGGTGCGACGGGAGATCAGTGAGCTCTGATCGTTGGTGATGGCATCACAGCGACCCTCCTCATAGGCGGTGAAGGAGGCATCCTCCCCCTCAAAGGTGATGGGCTCAAACTCGATGCCCCGCGCCCGGAACACATCCGCCAGGTTAAGCTCCGTGGTGGTCCCCGAGATCACACAGATGCTAGCCCCATCTAGCTCGCTCAGTTCCGTGATCCCCAGCTCCTCCTTGATCATGAAGCCCTGGCCGTCATAGTAGGTGGTAGGACCATAGGTAACCCCCCATTCCCGATCTCGGGTCAGGGTCCAGGTGGTGTTGCGGCTCATCATGTCGATCTCACCGGCCTGGATCACCGACTGACGATTGGCTGCCGTCACATACTGGAACTGCACCGCGTCCGGATCTCCCAAGACCGCAGCTGCCACAGCCCGACAGATATCCACGTCAAAGCCAGTGTACTCCCCTGCCTCATTGACGTTGCCGAATCCTGGCAACTGGTTGTTGACCCCGCAGATCAGCTCACCGCGCTCCTGCACAGCCTCCAGGGTCTGAGCCATCGCCGACTCTCCGACCCAGCTGGCCAGCAATGAGACCACAGTAGCCCCGACGACCGATCCTAGAATGTTCACCCGCATCATGGCTTTCCACATCAAATCTTTACGCTCCATAGCCTTGCATCCCGCCTCACAATAAAAAGTTACAAGAGATACTGCTGATCTCTAGTTTGGACTGGCACCATCCTATAAGGCAGTGATACCATCCAGCTCAGATCGATCCGAGATGAGATCTATCCCTGGCCCTAAGAATTGCCCTAACCCGTTGTGACACGAAACCCTCATGGAAGTTCCCCAGGCTGCAACCACTCCCAACGCCACGAACGCCAGTGCTCCGATCATCGAGTGCGATGATATCCATAAGTGGTTCGGGGAGTTTCATGTCCTCAAGGGCATCACCACCCAGATCGCTCGGGGTGAGGTGGTAGTGGTCTGTGGTCCATCAGGATCGGGGAAGTCCACTTTTATCCGCACCCTCAACCGGTTGGAGGAGCATCAGAAGGGCCGGATCAGCGTGGATGGTGTTGAGCTCTCCAACGATCTGCGCAACATCGATACCATCCGCCGAGAGGTGGGCATGGTGTTTCAGTCCTTCAACCTGTTCCCCCACCTGACGGTGCTGCAGAACGTGACCTTGGCCCCCACCTCCGTCAAAAAGGTCAAGAAGGCGGAGGCCCAGGAGAAGGCCATGGAGCTGTTGCACCGGGTCGGGATCGCGGAACAGTCCCACAAGTATCCAGGTCAGCTGTCTGGAGGACAACAACAGCGGGTAGCCATCGCCCGCGCCTTGGCCATGAACCCGAAGGTGATGCTATTCGATGAGCCCACCTCTGCATTGGATCCGGAGATGATCAAAGAGGTGTTGGATGTGATGCGGGAGCTGGCTCGCACCGGGATGACCATGGTGTGCGTTACCCACGAAATGGGGTTTGCCCGGGAGGTGGCGGATCGGGTGGTGTTCTTCGATAAAGGCTTGATCGTGGAGGAAAACACCCCTCAGGAATTCTTCTCCAACCCCCGCGAGGAGCGCAGCAAGCTGTTTCTCTCCCAGATCCTGTCCCATTAGGTATCCCCCTGGCGATCCATACCTGATCCCTGTTCTTGGCTCCATCGGGACATCCTTTGAGACCTTAGGGATCACCTCGTGGTGAGTCCCTCAGATCCCCTATGGGATCGGGATCCACGGCACCCGATACACTAGATAGGGGGATCGCCCCTTGATCTTGTTGGTCTCAGAGACAGCCCATGGCCTTCGACTGGTTCCGTCGCCGCTTTACCAAACCCACTGCTCCCGCTGATCAGGAGACCCCCGCCCCCGCTGAGGAGATCCCTCCCGCTGCTGAAGCTACCCCTGCAACCGACTCAGACGCTTCCGAGATCGATTACCTGGCCTTTGCCAAAGCCGCCTACGCCAACATCAAGGCCCGTCAAATAGAAGAGGAACCCACAGAGCAATCTGCCGACCCGCCTGAGCCCTCCGATCAACCCGAGGAGCAACCCCAAACTTCTCCTGAACCTGAGATCTCGGAGTCCCCCGAACCTCAAGCCCCAGAGGCGATCCTAGAAACACCAGAACCCCCAGCCAAGATCGAGCCGCCCCCCTC